>JAJFHT010000293.1 GCA_021775495.1 Hyphomicrobiales bacterium
GCCTCGGCCCAATCTTCCGGCGTCCCCTGTCCGGTGCGGCAGGCTTCCGCCGTGACATAGGGGATTTTGAACCTTGCCGACAGGTCCGGTCCGAGGAAGTCCGGCGCCTTGCAATAGGGGTGATAGGTGAACCAGATATCCGGCGGAGTTGCGCCCGGTTTCTGCCAGCGTTCCAACAGGTCTGCGGCTTCCTGCCTGGCTTGTTCCTGCTTGGAAAGAAAAGTCTGGCGAGAGCTGCGCTTGATATATGCGATGAAACGGCTTGCGATTTCGACTTCGTACCCGGCATCACCGAGCGCTGCGACAAGCGCCCGGGCAATCTCGCGATCGCCGGATGGTATCGGGTGGTCCGGGGGTTTGATCGGTGCGTAAAAGGCAATCTTGGCCATTGCTCAAACCGTCCTGGTGCCAACCAACCGATCAATGATCCGGACGCTGGTTTCAATGCCGGAGACATCGAAGTTTCGATCGGACGGCGGCAGCGCCATCGCCTCATCCATCGCGGAGGCGAGCCGTTCCGGCGACAATTCCGACTCCGGCACGCTGACGACAAGGCCCGCCTCCGACAGAAGTTGTGCCCGGCGCAGCTGTTCGGTCTGACCTGTCGTATCGGACGGAACCACAACGGACCGGCAGCCTGCCCGCAGAACGTCGGCAACGGTGTTGTAGCCGGATTGCGAAATCGAAAGTCTGGCCTGTTTCAGATAGTGCCACAATTGCGGCAGGAAGGTGCGAATTGCAATTTGCGACGGTGCGGTGTCGCGCAATTCGGCAACATCTTCTTCCGGCAGGTTCGGACCGGTCACCAGGCACCAGCGCAGTTGCTGCAACGAAGAAAAGGGAAATGCCGCGACTGCATTGTGCAGCAAAGTCGCGCCGAATGCCCCGCCACCGGCGGTAATGATCACATCGAACGGCTCGGCCGGCATTTTGTCCTCACCGGCAGGTACGACGAAGCCGGAATAGTGCAGCTTGTCGGATATCCGATGAGCCAGGGACAATGTCGCGTCGAGTGAAATCACCGACGGGTCGCTGTGTACAAGAACGGCATCGAAATACCGTTCGATGGTCTCGACGGCTTCTTCCGTTCGGCCGGCTTTGCGCTTTTCCTGTAGAATGTCGCGCACCGAACAGATGATTTTCGGCCGATGCGGACGTGCCTGGGTACGTTCCAGAAGAGCGATCAGTTCCCCTCGCAGCACCCGGCGCCCGAACGGAAACTGCTCGATGATCACAAGGTCGGGCTCGAGGTTTTCGAATGCCGACAACAGCTTGTCCCGCCGACCCGCGAGATAGGTTTTCGTCAATTGATTGCCCTCGCCGTCGGTATAGAAGGAGTAATCTATGGCACCGGCTTTGACGGGCGGCAGAAATGTTATGCTTCTGGCGGCGAATTCCATATCCGCAACCGGAACGCCGCCAAAAACAACATCGACGGCATAACCGTTTTCGGAAAGGCCCTGTATCAGCCTGCGGGCACGGAATATGTGGCCGACACCAAGCATGTGCTGAACGTAGAACAGAACCGACCGGGCATGCCGGCGGCTCATTCGGCAGCCGTTTTGGATTTGCCCGGTCCGGCATGCGAGAACAGGCTCAGAAGGGTTTGGATTTCCCGGCGGGCGTCGAACTCCGCGAGAACTTTTGCCTTACCGGCCTCGCCAAGCTTTTTTCGCAATTTCGGATCACGCAGTGTCTTTTCTATGCATCCGGCAAGGGCAGCCGGGTCGTCGGGCGGCACGAGCCATCCGTTGATGCCGTCGGTTATCAGTTCGGGTATGCCCGATATCGGCGTTGAAATGCATGGCAATGCCTGGCTCTGCGCTTCGACCAGAACATTGGGAAGTCCGTCACGATCGCCGTTCGGCGCGATCCGGCATGGCAGCACAAAAACATCCGAAGCTCGGTATTCCGCCAACACGTCCGATTGCGCGCGCGATCCCATCAGACTGATCCTGTCGTCAAGACCAAGCGCGGCAATCTGTTGTTTCATTTCCGGTATCAGTTCACCGCCGCCAATGTGGGTCCAGATCCAGCACAGGTCTTCAGGCAACAGCGCCAGCGCTTCGATCAGCGTATCAAGGCCTTTTTTTGCGACAGCGCGGCCAACCGTCACGATGCGGGCCGGGTCGCTCGCATCCGATCCGTCGCGACTTGAACCGTGTTCTCCAACGCTTTGAAAACGCGAAAGATCAAGGCCATGATAGACAAGGTGAACCCGGTCCGGGTCCGGTGCGAGAGACTTCAGATGTTCGCATCCGCCGGCCGTGCAGGTGACGGTCCACCGGGCAAGGCTGAGTTTTTCGGAAAGTTCCCAGTCTGGAGATGTCCAGATGTCCTTGGCATGCGCGGAGGCGCTCCACGGCAATCCGGAAATTTCTGCCGCGTAACGGGCCACCGAAGACGGTGTGTGGATGAAATGACTGTATATCCAGCTGATATTGTCCGGCCGCTCGGCCGCCAGCACCATCGCCTGTCCCCAGCGCCGGAACCGGTTGCGGGTGAAATCGCGACGCAGATCTGCGAGCCAGGACATCAGGGCTTTGCGGTAACCAGCCTGACTGCGGGCGTGCCACCAGCCTTTCAATACCCGTAGCGGTTCCTGATGCAGATATTCCGGCAGATAGAGGCAATCGGCACGAATCTCGTCGTGCACCGGGTGGGTTTTCCTGTCGGTCGGGTGGCGCAGCGAGACAATGGTGATGTCGAGGCCGGATTGCTCCAGCGCCAGAATTTCCTGGGCAATGAAGGTTTCCGACAGGCGTGGATATCCCTTCAGAACCACAGCAATTGATTTGGTCATGACGATGCTGCTGTGGCGGCCCTGTCCGGTTGCGGCTCGGTACCGAGCTTGCGGCCGTCGAAGAGCTCAGCCGAATACTGGCAAATCTTCTCAAGACCGCCAAGGTCCGGTTGAAAGGGCTGCTCAGACGGGTTGTCCCGCTTGATAACCGCTTCAATGGCCGCGAAAAACGTTTTCGGATCCTCGGCCAATTCGATATCCATGACATTTGTCCAGCCGAATTCGCTGGCCCGGTGGGCGCGGATGCTCTGCTCCTGACGCGGTTCCGTCCGGGGCACAAACAGAGCGCGTTTGTTGAATGACAGAACCTCGCAAAACGTATTGTAGCCACACATGCCGACAATCGCCTTTGCATTGGCGATCAGCGTTTCGACATTGGCATGAAAATCGACCACACGGGTGCGAGGCAATTCGGCAGCCCTTAAAGTGATTTCGCTGCGCTGTTCCTCGGTCATGAAGGGACCAAGGACAAAGAGAAAGTCCTCGTTGTTTTGCGGCGTGTGTTCAATGGCTGTGAGCGCTGCCGACATCAGGTCGAAACCGTCACCGCCGCCACCGGCCGTCACAAGAACGTAATTCTGGCCATAACGGGCCGATGTACCGTCATCGATATCGGGCAGGGAGCGTGGCAGGAAACCGGTATAGCGGACACGATCGAGAATGACCTGCGGAATATCGAGGCCGTCAAGCGGGTCAAAAAAACTGTCGGGTCCGTAGACCCAAATCTGGTCGTAAAGGCTCTCGAGATGCGGAATGACGTTTTTGCGGCGCCATTCCTCACGCAGCAGTTCCGGGGCATCCAGCACATCACGCAACCCAAGCACGCAAATACAGCCCACGGTCTTCAGCCATTCAAGGGTAGCCAGCATTTCCCTGCCGAGCCCGAGCGGTTCCTTGTCGACGATCACCATATCCGGACGCAGGCGCTCTGCTGCCTCGCGAATAACCGCCTCACGCGCTGCAATCGTATCCTCAAGCGACTGTTGTCCGCTGCCGGATGTGTAACTGCCATTCGCCAGCTTTTTCGCCGCCGGTATCTGAACGAAACTGACACGCTCGTGAAAAGAGAACGCATCAACCACCGGAGAGCCGGAAATAATCGCAATGTTCAGACCGGGGAAGCGATCGACCATGGCATGTGCAATGGTTCTGCATCGACGCAGATGGCCAAGGCCAAATGTATCATGGCTGTACATCAAAATCTGGAGATTTGCGTTTGAATTCATGCACGCCGCCCAGGAACAATGTGGCGGCGACCCGCCAGTTTGAAGCGTAGTTAAGCAGTTTTTCCCGATGGTGCAATCACCAAGCCAACTGTAACCCCAAGCGTGGCGTTGCTTCTTTTCCCCTATGACGGGGAATTTGCCTCAAATTTGAATCAAAATACAGAGGTTCAGGTTCGGCCGCGTCAAATTGCTGCCCGCCGGCGCTCATGCAGATGATTGCCATGATGTGGGACATATGCAAGGAAACATCCGCCTGCCGCCGTTCAGGCGCCGTAAACAGCCATTTCAAAAAAATACAATTTCTGAGGGTGCCAAATGAACATCGCGATGATCGGAACGGGGTATGTCGGGCTGGTTTCCGGCGTGTGCTTTGCAGAGTTCGGTTTCGAGGTCACCTGCGTCGATACCAAGCCAGCCATCATCGAGCGTCTCCAAAGGGGAGAGGCGACGATTTACGAACCCGGCCTCGAGGATCTGCTCGAGCGCAACATCACGGCCGGGACATTGCGGTTTACCACCGACCTTGCCGAAGCTGTTGCGGCCGCCGATGTCGTTTTTATCGCGGTCGGTACGCCATCACGCCGCGGCGATGATCAGGCGGACCTGCAATATATCATGGCGGCTGCCGACCAGGTCGCAGAAGCCATGCGACCGGGTACCGTTGTCGTGATCAAATCCACCGTTGTCGTCGGCACCGGGACCAAGGTTCGCGACCGCATTCGGGCAGCTCGTCCGAATGTTCCGTTTTCGATGGTCTCAAACCCGGAATTCCTGCGCGAAGGCTCTGCGATCGAGGATTTCATGCGGCCGGACCGGGTTGTTGTCGGTGTCGAGGACGAGCACGGTAGCGAAGCCATGCATCGCGTCTATCGCCCGCTCTATCTGCGGGAGACGCCGCTGATCGTGACCACACGGGAAAACGCCGAACTGATCAAATATGCCACCAATGCGTTCCTTGCGATGAAAGTTACCTTTATCAATCAGGTGGCGGATCTGTGCGAAAAAACCGGCGGCAATGTACAGGACGTTGCCCATGCAATCGGTATGGACAACCGGATCGGCTCGAAATTCCTGCATGCCGGCCCGGGTTTTGGCGGGTCCTGTTTTCCGAAGGATACAAGGGCTTTTGCGGCAACCGGCCGTGACCATGGCGTGCCGCAGAAACTGATCGAGAGCGTTGTGGAAATCAACGAAAAACGGAAGCGGTCGATGGCTGAACGGCTGATCGGATTTGCGCGGGAAGCGGGCGGAAACACCGTCGCGGTTCTTGGCATCTCGTTCAAACCGAACACCGATGATATTCGTGAGTCGCCCGCACTCGATATTGTCTCGGCGCTTCGGGGCGAGGGGATCGAAGTGCGTATTCATGATCCCGCGGCGATGGAAACAGGAAAGGCCGTTCTTCACGATGTCACCTGGTGCGCGTCGCCATATGAAGCGGTGGAGGGCGCACATGTGGTGGCTCTCCTGACGGAATGGAATGTCTACCGGGCGCTCGATCTGAAACGCGTGGCGAAGGAAATGTCCGGCAAGGTGCTTGTCGATCTGCGCAACATCTATCAGCCGCAGGACCTTGCCGGCTCCGGGTTGGAGTACCATTCGGTCGGTCGGCCGACCCTGTTGGAAAGCTCCCTCACGGACTGATTCAGAAAAAAAGCGTATTGATCTGATTTGACTGGGTTATTTGATCTGGAAGTTCGGCGTTCCTCGACGTGTTTCGTTGATATGAATTGCCGATTTCAGATTGCGAAATGGCTGCCGGCTGTTGAAATTTTTGGAAACTTCAAAATTCACATGTCGCATGCATATTGGCTCTTTGTGCATTGGCATCGGCGCGGTGCTGTGTCGCCGATCGCAATCGCCCATGGGTGTTTCGTTACATCGAATGGTTGCCTATAAGAAAGGGCGATCTTGCCGCCTCCTCGAATGCACAGCGATTGCTCTGGATGAAAAAAAACGTGCCGTTCCGGTTTACATCGTTGATCGAGAAACAGCATCGCGCGGCGCTTTTGCTTGCAGTGGTGGCATTGCTGAGTTTCGTACCAGGTTTGTTTTCGATACCGGCAGTTGACAGGGATGAGGCGCGCTACGCGCAGGCTACGCGCCAGATGGTCGCGAACGGTGATTTCATCGACATTCGGCTGCAGCAAAAACCGCGATACAAGCAGCCGATCGGTATTTATTGGGCGCAATCAGCGTTTGTTTCCGTTCTCGGCAGTGAGGGAACTGCTCCGATCTGGGTTCATCGATTGCCTTCTCTGATAGGGGCGGCTCTTGCGGTGTTGTTAACCTACTGGGTTGCAATTCCGCTCGTGGGGAGTGCCGCGGCGTTTTTGTCGGCGCTTGCAATGGCCGGATCGATCATACTGGGTGTGGAAGCCAGATTGGCAAAAACAGATGCGGCACTACTTGCAACAGTGTTGCTGGCGCAAGGCGTTCTGGCACGGGCCTATCTGGCATCCAGGGATGTCTCATTCGTCGGCATCCGGCGATGGGGATACCCATTGTTGTTCTGGACGGCGTTGGCTGCCGGCATGCTTATCAAGGGACCGTTGATCCTCCTATTTATTGGCCTGACCGTTGTCAGCCTGGTGGTCGTCGAGCGATCAGCCGTATTCTTGAAAAAATTGCGACCGGGTCTCGGAATACTCTGGTTTGTAGCCCTGGCGTTGCCTTGGTATGTGGCGATCGGGTTTGTAACCGACGGCGCATTCTATGAAAAAGCGATCGGCTTTTCCGTGGTCGGGAAAATTTCACAGGGGCATGAAGGCCATGGGGCGCCACCGCTGACGCATCTGGCCTGGTTCTGGGGAATTTTCTGGCCAGGTTCAATATTGTTTGCGCTCGGTCTGGTGTCCATCTGGCGTCGCCGCAGGGAACCCTGGCTTATCTTCCTGTGGTGCTGGGTGGCTCCCGCATGGATTGCGTTTGAACTTATTGCCACGAAACTCCCGCACTATCTTCTTCCGGTGTTTCCAGCGATCGCCATAGCGTCTGCCGGTGTTCTGTCGTCACGCGCAACAATCGTCCAAAGCCGGTTTGGATCATTGGCAACACGATTGCTTCTGATGGTCGTTGCCCTGTTCGGAATCGTGGCCATTGTCGGTATCAGTTGGTTTGCTGCAGGGCAGGTAGTCTCTGCCGACGTGTTAGTGACAGCTGTTATTGGACTGCTTACCGTCGGCATCGTCCTTCATTTTCAATTCAAGGCACTCGGGACAAACAATGTTGCCGGTTTCTACGCTGCACTGATTGCCGGTATGGTCGGCTTTTTCTGGCTTACTTACCCGCGGATCGCCGACATCCAGTCTTTGTGGCCCGGTCCGAGCCTGGCCAAGGCAGTCGAGACCAACAAAAAGTGTGATCACCCCAAGTTGGTGAGCGCTGGATATGCGGAACCCTCGCTGGTCTTTAACACCCGTACCGACATTGTGTTGACTACCGCGATCAACGCTGCCCTGATCGTTTCCAGCGAAGAATGCTGGATTGCGATGATCGAGGAATCGCAGCGATCGGAATTTGTTGATAGAGCTGCTCAACTTGGCGTCGGCGCAAAACAGATTGACACAGTTTCCGGATTCAACTTCGGTGGTGGCCACCGGCTCGATATTGCGATTTTTTCACCGGAATAGGACACGAATTGTCTTTTTTTCCGATTTCGTGCGATGCGGGGTTGAAACAATTTGTATCCAACCCAGTTGCCCCCTGAGTCGTTCACCGACCGCTTGTGAAATCTCGAGCAGGACAAGAATCTATGACAGCGAATCGGAGGGGGAAATCGATGGCGGATCGAACTGTGATCAGCGTGCTGATTCCGGCTCAGGACGAGGCTGGCAGCCTGCCGACCCTGATCCCTGAAATTTGCGCCGCACTTGCAAGCGAACGTTTCGAGATCATCATCATAGATGATGCCAGCCGGGATGAGACCGCCAAAGTGGTCGAATCCCTGAAGGCTTCGCATCCGCAAATCCGGCTGATCCGGAACAGTACGGCGGCGGGAAAAAGCGGTGCTTTGTGGGTCGGCGCAAATGCAGCGAACGGCGAGTTCGGCATTACCGTCGACGGTGACGGTCAGAATGATCCGAAATATCTGAAGCCGATGCTTGAGCTGTTGGCTTCCGGGGTTGAGATGGGATTGGTGGCCGGACAACGCCAGCGCCGGGGCGACGGCATGATCAAGTTGATCGCGTCGCGCATCGCCAACCAGGCGCGAAGTCGTCTGCTGGGCGACAACACATGGGATACGGCGTGTGGATTAAAAGCGTTCCGGATGGAAGCGTTTCGTCGGTTGCCATATTTTGAAACCCTGCATCGTTTCCTTCCGGCATTGATGTCGGCGGATGGCTGGCAGGTCGGGCATGTCGAGGTCGTCGATCGACCCCGGGAATTCGGGCAATCGAAATATGGCATATTCGATCGTCTTGCCGTTGGCGTTCCGGACCTGTTTGGGGTCTGGTGGCTAACCAGGCGACGCAAACGTCAAGCCCGGGTGAAATCTCTGGAGACGCGCTGAAGTTGCTACAGGGCGGATTGCGGTAAAGCAGAAATCCGACAGGTATGTTTCACCAGGTGCGCCGATAAAGGGTCAGTGTCAGCGCTTTCCCGTTGGAATAGTTTATCCCGTCGAATTGGGCAACACCATCGACAGTGGCTTCACCACCCGATAACGCACTGAAAAATGCTTCAGTCTGGTGATTTTCAATCAGCGCCATGTCGCAACTGTTCAGTCTGCTCAAATGCTCGGCGGCGACAATCGGATTTGTCAAAAGGGTGTCGGTTTTTGTCAGAAATATCAAACTTGGTTCAGCATACCCGGCCGATACCAGGCGTGAATTCCTGCAAGGTTTGTTGCTAGAAAATGCCTCAGCTATTTGCGGGCTCAACCAAATATCGTCCAAGTTAGGTAGAATTTTTGCTGCGGTGATCGTCAGAACAAGACCCGAACCCAACGCCATCATCGGGATGCGCTTACTCGGCTGGATCTGAGGAAAGAGACCGATTCCAAGCAAACCTGTGGCGATCGCAATCGTGCCGGCCGCCATTCCCCAAACTGAAATCTCATCCTGCAAATACACGGTTACTCCGATCAAAAGCGCCGCGAGACCTAGTGTTGCGAACAATGATCCAAATCGGGCCACTCTGATGAACCAAACCTGCCAAATTGGCATATTCGTTTCGTCATGTGTTGTTGAACTGATCGCCCAGCCCATCAGGATTGTCAGGGCCGGATATGTTGGCAGAATGTAATGCGGCAATTTGGTCGGAACCAACTCCATCAGGAAATAGAGTGGCAAAACCCAGGCGCAGCAGAACAAAAGTCGCGGATCCTGCCTCAGTCCGTTCCAAGCCCTGAGCAATCCGACAGTGATCAAAAGGGAAAACGGCCAAATAAACAGCGGAATGGAGAGGAGATAGGCACCCGGCGGGGCACCGTGGGATTCCTGGCCCGAAGTGACCTTGCCGAGTGCGTCCTTAGCAAGTGATTCCAGCCAGAAAGCGCCGCCGCTTTTGTAGGTAACGTATATGAGCCAGGGCGCAGCAATTAGCATAACCAAGCCGATTCCCGCCAGTGGTTTCAACCTCCCCAGCCAGTTCAAATTGCGGTCGAAGATCGCAATGCCGCCGATTGTTAGCACGCTTAGTAACGGTACGACCGGCCCCTTGAGCAGAATGCCGACGCTCTGTGATAGCCAGAACAACCAGGTTATTGGAACAGGCGAGGGCCGGTTCAGTCGAAAGCCGACATATATTCTCGCCAGTGCTGCCTGGGTGACCACGGTTGTGGCAAGAAGAGTTGCATCGGTTTTGGCAATTCGCGCCTCCACTCCCAAAAGCAGGATGCCTGCCAGACCTATTCCTGCCGCAAATCCGGCTGCCGGTCCAAATAGCCACGCTCCGATCCATGCGGTAGCCAGAACCGCAATTGTTGCACCTATTTGCGAAACAGTTCTGTATACCCAGATTGGTGCTTCGGAACCCTGTCCGCTGACAAACACAGCGGCAGATTGCAGCCAATAGATGCCGACTGGCTTTTTGTAACGGGAAGATTCCTGGAATCGAATGTCCAGATAATCGCCGGTTTCGGACATTTGTCGGGTCGCCTGGACAAACCTCGCCTCATCCCGATCGATTGGCGGAAGCGAGCTTATACCTGGCAGGAATATCAGGGCACAGAGGCCGATCAACAGGAGATAGTGCGTTATTCCAAGTGAGTCAGATGATGACGAACTTGCAGGTTTCTCTCCCGTAGCGCGCATTTTCAAACGTCAATTGGCCTTCGACGCTGCAGCGTTCCGCTCATTCGAGATCAGCCAAAGATTTCTGATGTAGATGAACAGGCCCATACCCTGGCCAACGATGAACACCGGATCTTGCCGCTGAATGGCATAAATCAGCAGCAAGCTTCCGCCACCGAGAGAGAAAAACCAAAACGCGATCGGCACCACTGACCGACCGGCGCGTTCTGATGCCAGCCACTGCACGACAAAGCGCATGGTGAAGCATGCCTGGGCAAAGAAACCAAGAATGATCCAGGCATTCAACTGAACCACAAAGACGTTGTGAAACCAGTCGGTCATTGATCCGAATAACTCGGTCATTCGTTCATCTCCGTAACGGTGGGCAGCGTCTTGCGTCGGCGGCGAAGCCACCATACCCCAAACAGGTCGAGAATACCGCGCAGACCGCGGTCAATGATGCCGTAATTAGATGTTCCATGCCGCCGCTGACGATCAGTGACGTTGATGTGGATTGCGCCAAATCCCTCGCGCATCACCAGCGCCGGCAGATATCGGTGCCAGCCATCAAAAAAGGGAAGCTGGCGAAAAAGATCTGTACGCACTGCCTTCAAGCCACAACCGGAATCGAGCGTGCCATCGTTCAGAATCGACTGCCGGACGCCGTTGGCAAATCGCGATGAGAATTGCTTGAGCTTCGTGTCGGTGCGCTTGGTTCTCTGCCCCGCTGCGATGCCTATCGAGGGGTCGGCGTCGCGCAGTGCATCGGCAAATTCCGGCAGATAAGCCGGATCATTTTGACCGTCACCGTCCATGGTAACTATTACCTCTCCGCGTGCGGCGAAAACTCCGGTGCGTACGGCAGCACTCTGACCGGCTGGTCGATCATGTAAAAATTGACGCAAATGGCTTTCGTCCAGCTTTCGGCGGGCGGACAGAACCGCATCAGTATCATCCGTCGAACCATCATCGACAACAATCACCTCATAGTCGCGTCCGGCAAGCGCGGCATCGACTTCGTCGAGCAAAATCGGCAAATTGGCTGCCTCGTTACGGCATGGGATGACAACCGATATGATCGGGTTTGCACGCGGGTTCATTGTTGGTTCGGATTTCTTGTCTGCATGGAACGGCGGTCTCATTAACATCGAACCAAACGCAATACCATAACCGATTGCGCGGGTTCGGAACGGCCTGAAATGTCCCTTCCGGTCTGCGACGAGTGCGGATCCGGATTTGCATCGATCAGTTTGTGCCTCCATCATAGGTTTTGCCTGCCTTGCGCGAATATGTGCGTTTTTCGGCAAGTATCTTGCGCTGGTACCGGGTCTGCACGATTTCGACTGCGACCATCGTGAACAGGACAAAATAGAAGGTCGACTTTGCCATCGGTTCGACCGGAAAGCCGAACAGCGTCAGATGAGCAATATGACCGCCCTCCGACATCAGCATGACGCCGACGAGCAAAAGTACGAACAGACCAAGCACTTCATACATGCGGTTGC
>JAJFHT010000294.1 GCA_021775495.1 Hyphomicrobiales bacterium
CCTTCAAGAAACGGGTTGTAGTACCGCGGCCCGTCTTTGACATGTTGAATATTGCTACGCAGACTGGCCATGTGAACCGCCGCTTCCGGATCGGCGCCGCTGTCAAACACTTCCAGGACCCGTTCCAGATCGCCACCGGCATTTTCAATCATGCAAAGCACATCATCAATATCAAACTCGAGACGCAGGCCAACCGGCCACTTCAGCAGCAACAGCTGATTGAGGCTGGCCTCCATGAAGGCGTCAAAAAATTCATCGACGACCGCCGCTTCAGCTGGTGGCCAGGAATTGCGATAGTCAGCATGACCAAGCCTGGACAGGCAGGTTTCGAGGCCGATTGGGCTGGGCGGATCGCATTGCGCAATCAGATCCAGATAGCGTGGCAAAAAATACTTGAACTGCGGTTCGATGGTTTCGCGATCGTAGCCGTGCGCCGAATTGGTGTACTCGCCCAACAGAGTTGAGGAAATTTCATCCAGCGGCAGCGACGAAAGCTTTGCGGCGTCTTGTGAGGTCATGCAGACGTTGCAGTCGCAATATTCGATTGTGCCGCTCAGCTCGTATTTTGCGAACACCGCATAGGATTGTGCTACGGCCCGCTCAAGCCGGTCGCTCATCACTGGATCAATATCTTCCCAGAACATCGATGTTCTCCCGTCATGCGGCTCTCAGGCTTATTGTGCATCCATTGGTCGCCGCATCCAACCGATTGGTTCACGACCTTCTCCATCCGATACCCAATCACAGTCGACAATGTCCCCTGCGATGGACACCGCGGCACGCCTCTGTGATTGTTCCGGTGTTTGGCCGAGGGGCGATGATGGCAGGTGAGGATCAGGTGGCGATCAGAACCGCCCGCAATCGACCTTGATGGTTTCGCCAGTGGTTGCCGAGGACAGGTCCGAAGCAAGGTAGAGCGCAGCGCGTCCGACTTCTTCGGGATCAACCCATCGTTTCAAAGCGGCCGGATTGGTGTAGTTTTCCCGTACGATGTCGGCAACTGGTCGGCCTTCGGCCTCAGCGCGCTGCGCCAGAATACGATCCATGTTTTCACCGGACACTGCACCCGGCAAAAGCGTGTTAACCCGCACACCCACCGGACCCAGTTCGCGCGCCATCGCTTCGGAAATTCCAACCAGGGCAAATTTCGAGGCGCAATAGGCGCTGCGCATCGGGTAACCCTGAATGCCCATCAGCGAGGACATGTTGACGATCGCGCCCGACCTTTGAGCGCTCATGATCCGCGCGGCCTCCTGAAGGCAATTCATGGCACCAAAGAGGTTGACTTCCATGCAAGCGCGCCAGGCGCCCATGTCAACCTCGGAAACCGGCGCGATGGGGCCTGGAATGCCGGCATTGTTGACCAGAATGTCCAGACGGCCGGTAAGCTCGGTAGCTGATTTGAAAAGCGCCTTGACCTCCTGTGGCCGGGTTATGTCACACGCCATTGCATTGCCTCCGATGGCCCGGGCGACATCATTCAATGGCTGTTCGCGGCGCCCGGCCACGATCACATGGGCGCCGGCTGTCGCAAAGATATTTGCCACAGCCCTTCCGATCCCCTCGCCGCCGCCGGTAACCAAGGCTGTCTTTCCATCAAGCCGTGCCGGATCTGTTGTGGGTTGTGTCATCCAGGTACTCCTTCAAATGACCTGTCAGGGTCGAACAGTGGCAGCTCCGGCTCCTGCCCCAGAATATGGTCTCCCATCAATTTGCCGATGTAGGGGCCGATGGTGAACCCGCCGCGCACGCAACCCAGAACATAGGCACCGTAAACGCCGGGCAGATCTCCTGCCAGTGGATAGAAATCGGGCACGTTGGCCTCGAACCCGGTCCAGCTGCGCGTCAGCCGCGCCTTCGCCAGAGCGGGCACGGCATAGCGGGCCAGAGCGATGTTTGGCACCATGGTTTTTCCGGATACGCAGCCGCGCCCTGCGTCCGGTGTGCCATATCCTTGCCATCCCCCACCGATCAGAACCGTGCCGTTTGGCTTTTGCTTCATTGTCAGCAAGCCGGTTGCATGGCCGATCACCGAACCGATTACCGGCGGCGTGGGTTCGGTGACCGACACGGTATTGACCCGGGCGCGCACCGGTAGATTTACGCCCAGCATCGCGGCCAGAGGTCCGAGCCACGCCCCGGCTGCGAGCAGGATGCGCTTTGCCCGAACCTGACCCAATGATGTGGTCAAGACGAAGCCGTCACTGCCATGCGCAATCGCGCTTACCGGGGCCCGCTCTCGATAGGGAATTCCGGCAGCCTTGAGGCACGCCCGGTAATATTGCCCGGTGAGGGACGAATTGGCATAGCCGTCCTCGGCGCAATAGCTTGCAATTGTTACCTTTGAAGATATTTCCGGTTCGCGCTGGAGTAGCTTCTTCGGGGTAACGAACTCAATCGGCGCGCCGGCCTGGCGTTTCAAGGTCTGGCGTTCTTTCAAAAGTTGCGCCTCGCGATCGTTGAAAGCGAGAGTAAAGCCGCCGGTTTTACGAAATCCGACCGCATCCCCCATCGATGCCCAGATTCGATGGCCGCGGAGCGCGTATTCCATGAGCCGCACGCGCTTGATCTGAAGGCTCAGGGTACCGGCATTCACTCCAGAGGCACCCTGACACAGATCACTCTTTTCAAGGACAAGCACGCGCATGTTACCTTCGGCCAGTCGAAGTGCCGTGGCACACCCCATAATGCCGCCACCGACGACCGTGATGTCATAACTTTCGCTCATAGCGGGGCCGGAGCCGGGATCGGCAGATCGTCATAGTCGAACTCCGTCCCGATTGCAGCAACCGGCAGGGGAAAGAGCGGTGGGCGCGTGGTTGGGGGGGACACGGTTCCGGGTGCAGCACCCTGGCGCATTTCAATCAGCCGCGCGGCACTGGTCAGACAATAGCGACCGCCGCACGGTCCCATTCCGCAACGCGTCGCGGACTTCAGGGCCTCGACACTGGCCGCACCTGCATCAATCTCGGCTTCCAGCGTGGCCCGGGTGAGGTTTTCGCAACGGCATACAATTGTTTCGGGCGTGGTCAGACTGTCCAAGCCCCGGCGTGGGCGGCTCAGTCCCGTCATCGCCAGACCCAGCCACTCGGCACGATGGGACCTGCGTTGTGAACCGCTGCTTGCGGGCGCCCCTTTCAACCAGCGCGCCGCTGCCATCCCAGCCCGTTCCCCCTGTTCCGATGCCACGGTCGCGCCGCGAATACCGGCCCCGTCGCCGCACAGATAGAGGCCGGGTATGACCGTCTGCCCATGTGGGCCCACAGGCGCAATCCAGCCACCGCAGTCCGCATCATAATGCAACTCAAGCCCCGCCAGCGCAGCAATCTCGCTGTTTGGCAGCAATCCGTTTCCGATACACAGTGTGTCGGCCGGAATTTCGGTTGCGGCCCCGGTTGGGGCCCATTCGGAGGTACATCTGGAAACGTGAAGCGCCGAGAGTACCTCATTTCCTTTGGTGCGAGTGACCAGGTGCCGCCAGAATATCGGCATGCCAGCACGCTTCAGTTGTGCAATCCATTCGGCGCCGCGTTTTGCGAGGAAAGGATTTGCAAGCAGCGCCGGCAGACACCACAGCCAATCCGCACGGGAATTCGGCGTGACGATGGCTGCGATCTCACCTCCCAATCGCAGAATCTCAGCCGCGGCATAAATCGCCAAAGGTCCGCTTCCAGCCACGACGCAGCGACGGCCAGGTGGAATCTGCTGGGATTTAATCAACGCAGTGACCCCAGCCAGACCGAAGACTCCGGGTACGGTCCAGCCCGGAAATGGCTGGACGAATTCGCGCGCGCCCGGCGCCAGTATCACCGCCCGCGCGTTGTAAATCGCGGTACCGGACAGCGTCAGCACATGGAGGACCCAGATGTCCTTTTTCCTTTCGATATGCCACAGCCTGGTTTCGCCCCGGAACGTCACCTTGCTTTGTTCGAGAGCGGCGCGATGAGCGTCACCCGCTCGCGTTTCGGGGCTGTCGGAGGCAAAATGCCGGGCAGCGGATTTTACACGCCAGACTTGCCCGCCTGGACGTCGCTGTTCATCAAGCAGAAGAACATCGGCTCCATCATCTGCGGCAATGCGCGCCGCCGCTCCCCCTGCCGGACCCGCCCCCAGAACCGCGATGTCCCAACTACTACGCATCGCCATTCCCCCGGGACTGTGCTTCCAATCCCTCGCTCACGATCAAACGGCAGGCCTCCACCATTTGACCGTCGTGCCAAACCCGGCATTCCTGGCACCAGCCCATCCAGCAAAAGGCGCCGCGTTTGGTATCCCCTCCCGGCGCGGCGCCCAGAGTGACAACGCCTGCGCGCAAAAGTGCAGCGGCCAATGTTTCGCCCTTGCGTCCTTCATAGGTCCGACCATCAAAGCTGAAACGCAGATCTGCCCCATCACCAGCCTGTAGATCCGTTTGGCTCATGCCCGTGCAATCCCCAGCCGGTCGAACATGTGGCGCAGCGTATCCAGGTCCACCTCGGTCGCCGCCAGGACCGGTTCTCGCGGTACACCAGCCGGTAGCCCGATCAGGTTCAAAGCAGCCTTGAACGCGGCGGGCCATGTCGCCGTACGCATCAGGGTTTCATAAACAGTCGACAGCTGATGGTGTGCCAATTTGAATGATTCCGAGCCCGGTTGTGCAGCGATGCCGCCAAGGTCAGAAGGTTTCGCCGTTACGAATTCCGGGCCTGTCGCGATGAAGCCGCGTGCTCCCAGACCAAATGCGGGTAGAATGTAATGGCACGGACCGGTCATGACCGAGATGCGGTCCGCCAGCCGATGCAGCAAATGACTATGGTGAAAGAAATCGCGTTGGGATTCCTTGATGCCGATAATGTTGGCCGCGTCGCAAAGTCGGGCAATCTGATCGATGCTCATACTCACTCCCGCCCGACGCGGTGAATTATACAATACAAGCGGCAGGTCGGTTGCAGACCCGATCCGGTCGAACCGATTCAGCAACTCGTCATCCGTTGCCTTGAGTACATAGGTGGGCGGCATCGACAAAAGCGCATCAGCTCCGTTGTCCACCGCTGCCTCGATGTAACCGGATACAGCAGACATGGTAGGGGCTGAAATACCCATCATGACGGGCGTTTCGATCCCCAAATGGTCTTTGGCATGGCGCACCAGACGGCCGCGCTCATCAGCGCTCAGCGCCCAGCTTTCCCCATTGTCACCGGCGATGCAGATGGCTGATGCACCGCGCCCTACAAGGAAATCGAGGATTTCCTTGTAGGCGTCCCACATGATTTCACCGGTATCCGAGAACGGAGTTACGGTGGCCGGGACGAAACCTTGCAAGCTGTCGCGATTCATTCAGTGTCCTTTCCGGCAGGCAAGTCCGCCTCGTAAATCGCGCCAAATTGCGCCTCAATGATATAAAGCCGCCGGGGATTGTCCGGCGCGAATGTCACCGATGTTGTCCAAAGCCCTCGCGGCAAACGGATCTCGGCTATCGGATCCCCCAAACCATTGGTCACGTAAGCGCGCCCGGCCTGGGCCTGCGCAATGGCCAGCCATCCCAGAGCGTTGGTCGCCAACCCGTCAGGACCCAAGCCGCCGGAAAGTTGCAGGAACACTCCGGCCATGGGCTCGCCATTGTCAGGCAATGCCGAGGCAATGCGCCAAATCTGGTTGGCGCGGGTCGCAGCGACATAGACAAAGGCTCCATCAGGTGACAGTGCCACGCCGTTCGCATACGGCACGTTATCCAAAACCAACCGCAGGTCGGTCGCGGGATTCATCCACCACAACCGTCCCACTGGTGAAGTCAGGCTGCTGCGGCCGGAATCCGTAATCCACATCGAGCCATCCGGTCCCGGCGCCATATCGGAAAGACCAAGGAAGGGGGATTCCGGCAAGCCTTCAGATATCAGCGCAAAACCACTGCCTTGAACCGTTCCCAATCCCAGATAGTAGTCAGCGACAAGGTTGCGGCCATCGGGCAAATGGCGCATCGCATGCGGCGCGCCGTCATAGTGATGCGCGACATGCCAGGTCCCGGTCAGGTCCAGGCACAGGATCCGACCGCCTGAAACATCGGACAGCCACAAATCACCGGCGCGGTCGAAAAAGGCTGCTTCCAGGAAGGAATGTATTCCCTGGCCTGGCCGGGTCATGGTGGCCCAGCGTGAGGGTGCTCCCTTGTTGTAAAGTGTTTCTGGCAGTTGCGCATAGAGGCGCGGGGCGACAAGGGGAGCAGAGCCCATCATCGCACGATCCCCATTGCGCGCAATGATGCGATTTCAGTCGGGTCGAGACCGAGTTCCGCCAGAATCTCATCACTGTGCTCGCCGTGAAGCGGCGGTGGGCGGCGGATCGCGGGCCCGCCATCGGTAAACCGGCTGGGACCAAGAGGAAGTTTCACGCCCGAGTCGTTGGGGTGGGGAGCAAAATAAGCGCGGGCATCAAGTTGGAGGTTTGCCACTGCTTCGTCCAGCGTCGTGATACGTTCGGCGGGCAGATCGGCAGCATGCAAGATCTCGACCCAGCTATCAGCGCTGCGGGTGGTAAAAACCTTTTCCAGTTTTGCCTTAAGCACGTCGGAATTGTTCCAGATGTCGGGCCAGTCCCTGCAGATCCGCGCCTCGGACAGATTGATACCGATCAATTCAAGGCAAGCGGCGAGCTTGCGATATTGCGCCGGCGTGAAGGCGCCGGGCATGAGAACGCCGTCCAGCGTCTGGTAGGCCGATATGCCCGGCTCTTTGCGACGCGTAATGGTGTCTGCTTGTTGTGCCGCGGCAACCTCTGGAGCCATCAGTGACATCGCCGTTTCGAGCATTGAGACGCTGATCTTCGTGCCTTTCCCTGTCGTATCGCGCTGGCGCAGCGCGGCAGAGATGGCAAAGGCGGCGGCATAACCGGTCGCATAGTCGACGAATGACAGGCCTGGCTTGTGTCCGCCGCTTTGCGCAATTATGCCCGATGCCGCCTGAATGACATTGTCATAGGCTCCAGTACGTGCCCGCGGACCGACATCGCCGTATCCCGTAATCGAGCAATAGATCAGTCGCGGATATTGCTGGCACAACGCTGCCGGACCCAAATCCAAAGCGTCGAGCGATCCTGTCGTGTAATTTTCAATCAAAACATCGGCTTTTGCTGCAAGTGCGCGCAGGATCTCGCGGCCGCGCGGGTGCGTAAGGTCAAGAGCAAGCGCGCGTTTGTTGGCACCCTGTACCTGGTAGTTGAGGCCAAGTCCGAGAGCGTTCGCTGCGTGATCAGGCCCACGGCCACGGGCGCAATCTGCACTGTCAGGCGGCTCCACCTTGATCACGTCTGCTCCGAGTAACGCAAATTGGTAGGCGCAGAACGGCCCGGCAAGCACATGCGTCAGGTCCAGAACGGATACCGATTCGTAAGCGTTGATCATTGGCGAACCATATCCCCTTCCTGAAAAAAAATTCACCTTGCAAATCGTCAGTTTGTCTAATATACAAAACATAGTTTAATATACAAGACATTCTGAACATGAGCTTCATCCTTCATCGAAACCTTGAAAACAAACTGCCGTCGGTGATCCGTGGTGAGGGGAATTACCTGATTGATGCCGACGGTCATCGGTACCTCGATGCGTGCGGGGGAGCGGCGGTGTCGTGCCTGGGCCATTCTGAGAGGCGGGTTCAGGAAGCGATCTGCGCTCAGTTTTCCAAAGCGGCGTTTGCCCATACAGGTTTTTTCACAAATGACCCTGCCGAAAAACTGGCCGAGCGGCTGATACAGCTCGCACCCAAAAGCATGGGACAGGGACGCGTCATGTTTCTGGGCAGTGGGTCCGAAGCGACGGAGGCGTCTCTCAAACTGGTCAGGCAATACCATTTGGAACGCGGGAACACATCGCGCACTCGCATCATCGCGCGCGACTGCAGCTATCATGGCAACACTTTGGGAGCGTTGGCGGTCGGCGGTCACGCGGGGCGCCGCGCGCCTTACACCGAGCTGTTGATCGACTGCGATTATATCGAGCCCAGTTATGCCTATCGCTACCAAGGCGACGACGAGGCCGAAGAGGCGTTTGGGCTGCGGATGGCCGATCAGCTGGCAACCAAGATTGCCAAGCTGGGCGCCGAGAATGTTGCGGCCTTCATCGCCGAGCCTGTGGTGGGCGCCACTTTGGGCAGCCAACCCGCCGCGAAAGGATACTTCCGGCGCATTCGCGAAATCTGTGACGCCACAGGCGTTTTATTCGTGGCCGATGAGGTCATGTGCGGCACTGGAAGAACCGGCACATTCTTTGCGCTCGAAGCCGAGGGTGTGCATGCCGACATCGTTACAATGGCCAAGGGGCTGGGCGCTGGATATCAGCCGGTTTCAGCCGTGATCGCCGCACAATCAATTTGCGATGCGATTGCCGGTGGCTCGGGGCAACTCTGGAATGGGCATACCTACATGTCGCACGCAGTCGTCTGCGCCGGAGCGCTGGCTGTGTTGGACGTGATCGATGCGGACGGGCTTTTGGAGAATGTGCGCGAGATGGGCGCGTATCTGGAACAAGTTTTGCGTGACCGGTTCGGCCAGCATCCCAACATCGGTGACATCCGGGGACGTGGCTTGTTCTTTTCACTTGAGCTGGTTCGAGACCGAGCGACCAAGACGCCGTTCGCTCAGGAACTGGCAGTCGCACCGAAACTCAAAAAGAGCGCGCTGGACCAGCGCATGCTTTGTTATCCCGCGCAGGGATGCGCTGACGGCACCAGTGGTGACCACGTTTTGCTGGCTCCGCCATTCACGGTCAATCGGGACGAGATCGAAATGATCGCCGACCGCACCGCCGCGGCCCTTTCTGAAACAATGAGGGCGATCAGGTAGCATGGAGGCACGCAAGACCATCCTGACGGCCGCCGTCACCGGAAACCTTACCCGTCCCGAGCAGAACCCGCATCTGCCGGTTACGCCAAAGCAGATCGCCCGCGCAGCGCTCGACTCAGCAGCGGCCGGGGCAGCAATCGTGCATCTGCATGTCCGGGACGCCGAAACGGCGAAGGGCTCGATGCGGCTTGATCTCTATGACGAACTCGTCACCCGGATCCGGAATGAAAACCGTGATGTGCTCATCAATCTGACCACTGGCGAAGGAGGACGATTCGTACCCACGCCTGGCGACCCGCAAAAGGCCGGCCCCGGTTCGACGCTGTGCCCGCCGGAACGCCGCGTAGCGCATATCGAGGCATTGAAACCCGAGATCTGTACGCTCGACCTGAATACCATGTGGTCGGGGCAAGCCAGTGTGATCAATGCTCCTGAAAATATCCGCATAATGGCCGAACGCATCTATTCCAGCGGCGTCAAACCGGAAATCGAACTGTTCGACACTGGCGATCTTCATCTGATGCGGCACTTGCTGGACGATGGTGTCCTTTCTGCGCCTCTAATGGTGCAATTGGTTCTGGGTGTTCGGTTCGGCGCGATGGCCACGCCACAGAATATGGCCTTTCTCGCTTCGGCCCTGCCGGAAGCCGTGGAATGGGCCGCTTTCGGGGTCGGCAGAGCAGCCTTCCCAATGCTGGCGCAATCCTTCCTGCTGGGCGGGCATGTGCGCATCGGCATGGAAGATACGGTGCATATTTCGCGCGGCGAGCTGTGCAGTGACAACGCGCAACTGGTCACCAAGGCCGTTTCGATCATCGAAACCCTCGGCGGAACATTGGCCAGTTCCGCGGATGCCCGCCGGATTTTGGGTCTTTCTCAGCCAATGATTCAAAACGATTCTGGGTAAAGGAGGACATAGATCGAATTTCAGCATTCAAGACAGTGTTTGCCAGTCAAAACGATCAAGACACTTACTGGCAAGACAAGGCGTCGAACGAGATACTCTCCGAATGTCGCCCTACAAAAACGAAATAGGGAGTAACTAAAATGAATATCCTCAAATCTCTCGGAACAGCAGCCTTCGTCTTTGCTGCCAGTTTCTCAGGCTCGGCAACAGCCCAGAGCGAAACGCATGACATCGCGACCTTCATATCGGGAGGTCCGACAGGAACCTGGTACCCGACGGCGGCGATGGTATCGGACATGGTCAATGATACCTATCTGGGTCAGCCGATGACCACCATTCCGGGAAAGGGCGCAGTTGGCAACCCGCTGGCTGTAGCTAGCGGTGGCGCCCAATTCGGCCTCTCATACGGACCATTTTTGAAACTTGCCTATGAGGGCGGTAACGAGGTCTATCCGGATGCCGGATTCGACAATCTGCGTGCGGTGGCAAACCTCGTGCCCAACACGGTCCATCTGGTGATCGCAGAAGGCGTCGACATGGACATCCTCAGCAAACTTTCTGATGGCGCCACAGTCAGGATCGGAGTCGGGCAAAAAGGATCGTCAAATTTCTTCGCTCAGGAAAAAATCCTGATGGAATTTGGGTATGACTATGCCGCACTCGAAGCGCAAGGCAGCTCGGTTGTGAAGGGTGCTCAGCAAGGTCTGGCCGATGCTTTCGCCAACCGCCAGATCGACATCTATACAAACACCGTGGGCACGAACTCAGGCGACATGCAGCAGGCGATTGCCGCGCGGAACGGGCGGGTCATGCCGTTGCCGGAGAAAGTGCGTGCGACACTGGTAGATAAGTGGGGCTATGTACCGTCAATCATTCCTGCCGGAACCTATGCAGGCCAGGATACGGACATTCCGACCGTCAACCTTGCCACGGTAATCCTGACCACCGCCGATATGGACGATGAAATTGTCTATCGCGCGGTCAAGGCGATGGCCGAAAACCACGATCGCATGATCGAAGCCTATGGCGGCTTCAAACGTTGGAAGCCCGAAGACATCCACGTCGGTCTTCCGATCCCGGTCCACCCGGGGGCGCTGCGTTATTTCAAGGAACGCGGCTGGATGTAGCCGCTGCTTGAGCGATCAACAAAAAGGGGCGCTTTAAAAAAAGGCGTCCCTTCCTTTGAAGGGGACAGCAATGTTTGCGGCATACTACAAGATTTCGAAGGATGACCGGGACCGCACCTTTCCCCTTGAGCAACGGCAGTTCAAAGGGCCATTGCGCCTTGGCATCACGCTGGTCTGTGCGGCACTGGCGCTGCTGACGCTCTATTTCGCCTTCACCATCACACCAGGACAGATCGAGGCGCGCAGCCTGTTTCTGGCCTTCACAATTCCGTTGACGATGCTGCTCTATCCCGCCTGGAAAAAAAGCAGCCGGGACAAACCCAGCCCATTGGACTGGCTTTTTGCCGCGGCAGCGCTGGCGTCATTTGCCTGGGCATTTTGGAGCGCGGACAGCTGGCTTGATCGGTTTGTCGGATACGACAAGGTCGCCCCCACTGACATGGCAATGGGAGTCATTGCACTGTTCACGATTTTCGAAGCCACACGACGCAGCGCCGGCACCACAATCGTTGTGCTGAATCTGATTTTTATTGGCTATGCGTTAACCGGCCCGATCTGGCCGGGTATCTTTCAACATGGGGGTATGTCGCCGCAACGGTTCGTCGAAACCATGTATATGGACGCCGAAGGCATTTTCAATTTCATCACCGGGCTGGTCGCAACTTTCATTTTTACCTTTCTGCTGTTTGGAGTCTTTCTGCGCCTCACCGGAGGCGACCGGGTATTCACCGAATTTGCCGCAGCCATTTCCGGGCACCGTCGCGGGGGACCTGCCAAGGTCGCGGTGATCAGTTCAGCCATGATGGGAATGTTGTCGGGCAGTTCGATATCGAATGTTTCGACTACTGGCACCATGACCATACCGATGATGAAAAAGCTGGGCTTTCGTAATTACGAAGCGGCCGCAATCGAGGTTGTCTCTTCGGTCGGCGGGGGTCTGATGCCGCCGCTGATGGGTACCGGGATTTTCGTTATGTCAAGCCTGACGGACCTGCCCCTGGTGGAAATCCTGCTCTATTCGATTGCGCCAGCGCTTTTGTATTACGCCGCGATCTATTTCTATGTCGACATCAAGTCGGCGCAGCATGGCCTGTCCGGCCTTCCACGCGACCAGTTGCCCGGACTGCGCAATGTCCTGATGGAGGGAGGACACATCTTCCTGCCGATCTTTGTGCTGATCGCGCTGTTGCTTATGAAATTCACCCCTTTCTATGCATCAGCCGCCTGTGTCGTCATGACAGTGGCAATCTCCTACCTGCGCCGAGCAACGCGGATCACGCCAGCCAAGCTTCTGACCGGACTCGAGGCAGGCACACGGGTGGCGTTGACCGTCGCCGCTTTGATCACCAGCGCCGCCATCATTTACGCCGTGATCGTGCATACCGGATTGCTGAACAAGGTAACATCGATCCTTGTTCATGCGTCGGGGGACAATGTTGTTGTCGCGGTGATTCTGATCGGTCTGATGTCTTATGTGATCGGCATGGGCCTGCCGGTCACTGCATCATACGTGATCATCGCGGCATTGGGCGCCGGGGCGCTTCAACATCTGGGGTTGCCGGTGCTGGCAGCTCACCTGATCATATTCTGGTTTGCCCAGGACAGCACGATCACGCCACCAATTTGCATGACCGCCTTTGTCGGAGCGCGAATTGCAGAGGCACCACCCATGCGCACCGGATGGGAAAGCATGAAAATCGCCAAGGCACTTTACATCGTGCCCTTCATGTTTGCCTTTTCCAGCCTGCTTGAGCCTTCGGTTGTGGAAATCGCCTTCGACACGACCTTGGGGTTGATCATGTTCTACCTGTTGCCGATTGCTGTCGGTGGGTATTGGCGCAGGCCAGTCAGCATTTTGACCCGAGTCTGTTTCACGATCACGGGTGGTCTATTGTTCTGGGCCACAATGGGGCCGTGGGCCGAAGCGCTGATCCCGACGGCATTGGCCGTTGGCGCCTTGCTCGTCGGTATTCTCCTTTCCAAAAGCGGAGTTGCAGACAAGACACCCGCGAGCGCATAGATCGAGTCCGTAAAATGTCATGGATTGGGAATTTTCTGCATGGCTATGCTAGAGCGTCGTGACACCAAGTGAGTGGGGCAATGAGCGAACAGCACAAGAACCATGAGACCTATTTCGTGCCGGGACTGTATCGCGGTCTCAGGGTGCTTGAAATACTTGCGCAAGCCGAACGCCCGATGAATGTCAGTGAAATCGGCCGGCAAATGGAGTTAAGCCGGTCCTCGGTCTTTCGTCTCGTTTACACACTCAAGCAGATGGGCTTTGCTGAAGATGCCGACGGGGGTCACAGTGTGACTTTAGGCGCGCGCGTCCTGAACCTGGGCTTTTCCTACCTTGCCGGGCAATCGCTAATTCAAACTGCAAAACCGTTGCTGGAAGCACTGCGTGACGAAACCGGAATCTCAAGCCATCTTGCAATTCTCGAAAGCACCGAGGTGCTGTTTCTTGACTGCATCCAATCGCGGCTTGGTTATCTTAGCAACGTCAATGTCGGCCATCGAATTCCCGCCTATGCCTCACCGCTGGGCTGGCACTTGCTGGCCGACCATACCGACGCCGACATCCAAAACATGTTTACAAACGAGAACATGCGCGCCTTCACTGACAAGACCCCGAATTCGCCGGAGGCATTGTGCAAGGTCGTGCGCGAGGCGGCGCACGGCAGGTCGGTCATCAGCCACGGAATTGCCGAGTCGGGAGGTCGATCTGTTTCCGCTCCGGTCAGGGGTGCTGACGGCTGCATAGCGGCAGCCATCGACATCTCAGGACCAGAATCGGTCTTCCGGGAGACCGAGTTCGAAACCGTTTACCTGCCAGCCGTGCAGAAGGCGGCGGCTCAAATCTCGATCCGCCTCGGGTGTCCGGCACACCATCAGATGCTTTCATCAACTGGACAGGGCAATTCCGCCGCTGAGTGATGCGGTTTCTGGCAATCCAGAGCCAATGGTTGAGGCAGATTGACTGGAGTAACGGGCCATCATTGTGGGTAGCGCTTTTCTTCGCATAACCCCTCGCCGCATCCAATCGTTCGGTTCACGACCCGTCCAACCTGCGCATCTGGACCAGTAATCCGGGTGATGGACACCGCGGCACGCCTCTGTAATTATTCCGGTGTTTGGCCGGGGGGCAAAAGAAACCGGTACGAAACGATGCATCACAGAATATTGGCCGTCACTGGTCGTTTGCCAATTGTAATTTCGATCATCTGCACGCTGCTGTTGGCTATTCCGGCGCGTGGCGCAGATGAGATAACCGACTATCTTGCGGTTGACGGCCTTGCCGAAAAGGCCATCGAGCAGATAGTCAATACCACCGGCAGCGCCACGCCGGTGTTGAGCATCGACATCGGTAAAAATGGCGTCCGCATGCTTGTTCAAGCCGAGTCCGGCAAAAACCATGTCGACAAATGGGCGTTCGGCACGGTCCGCAAACTGTTCCGGGATGCGGAAGAACTCTCCGGACCGGAGCCGGTCAAAGATACCGGACCGGTCGACGATGTCTCGGGTGGGTTCTTTAATCTGAACGATGTCGCGATAGATCAAATCGAGAAGATCAAAAAAGCGGCACTTGAATATGCCGGAATTGAAACAGATGCGCGGATCGCCTCGATCAGCATCAAACGGCACATTTCAATACTACCGTCACCAAGCTATCAGGATGTCAGGTGGACCATTGCAGTTGAAAACCCGCGCGAAAGCGCGAGAGTTGTCACCGATATTGACGGCCGCATCATCGGTGCCGATCTGGCGAACACGCTAAGAGGCAAATTGCTGGATGTCCGCAGGGACGACTGGGTTTTGCCGCTGATTTCGCAGCAGATGCAGCCGGTCATCGGAAGTGAGAATTCGGTATGGCGGGTCTCGTTCAGCAAATCCTCCGTCGGCTTTACGGTTGATCACCCGACCGACCCGAAACTGACCCGAAATTACATCTGGAGACTGGGTCAGATTCAGCAAGGACTGATGGATGTACCAAGCGCCCGCAAACTTGGCAGCCAGATTGACGATCGAATGGATCCCGAAATGGCCCCGTCCCCGCCCTGGGTGGTTTACGGGCGCGCCAGAGCATTCGCATTTCAAGACCTGGATATGACGCTGCTTCCGGAACTGAGGTCAAAAGCCCGGGAACTGCTCCAACTGCCTGACGGACAGATAATGAGCATCGACGCCCTGCAGACATTGGGCATGCCGAAGGTCCAGTGGGAAATCGACATTGTCAGCAATGACGGCAGGAAGAAAGGAAGGGCCACATTCGATGTTTCGGGAAAGATGATTGAAGTTCTTGCGGCTGATCAACTGGAAAACAGCCCGGACAAAAACGTTCAGCAGTGGGCGGCCGCGGTAAAACGCGAGCGGCAAAAGGATCCCGAACACGAAAAACAGTACAAAATCGCCAAGGAACTGCACTTCATGATCCTTACCCAGGACAATGAACTGGCGATGTATCATCTCGGGTTGATGTATTTGAAGGGCCAAGGGGTGCCGCAAGACAACCGGCGAGCCCTGCACTGGCTGCAACGGGCTGCACAATTGGAACAGATCGACGCGGTCTATTCGCTTGGAATCATGACCTTTGACGGAGTAGGCATCGATCGAAATGTTCCTGCGGCAGTCAAACTGTTTCGCCAAGCGGTGGACAAGGGTCACGCCAACGCGATGCTCAATCTGGCTTTCATCTACAATGCAGGCCGGGAGGTTGAGCGCGACGATCTGAAAGCCGCGCAACTTATGTTCGATTCCGTTCGAGCCGGAAGCGTACACACTTTGAACGAATTGACCGGAAATTCCGAAATCTGGGGCGAAGGGTTTCGGGCCGAATTTCAACGCCTGCTGAAAAAGAGCGGTCTCTACAATGGTTCCGTTAACGGCGCGTTCAATCCTGAAACCCTGGCCGCCATTGCGAAACTGGCCGAAAAATCGTGAGTTGAGCGTTTGCCATTGCAGCAAGTGACGCCAGTAACAGCCGCTTCATTGACAAACCTGCCAATGCTTCCGTAATTGCCCGCAATCAATCTGACGGGACTTTTCATGACAAATGTAGCGCTGACCGGACTTGCCCGCGACCTCGCAGAACGGGCGGAATCCGGAAAGCCCGTTCGCATCGGGCTGATCGGCTGCGGAGAGATGGGCACGGACATCGTCACCCAGGTGGCTCGGATGCGAGGAATCGAGGTTGCGGCAATTGCAGATACCAGGCCGGACCGGGCACGGCGGGCAATTGAAATTGCCGAACGCGACATGGACGACGCGGTAGAAGCCGAAACCGGTTCTGCAATCACGCAAGCGATCGAATCCGGCAAGACAGCGATCTGTGGAGACCCGGGCCTGGTTTCGACCAATGATCTGGTCGATGTGGTGGTTGACGCGACGGGCAAGCCGGCGGTCGGCGCTGAAATCGGCCTGACGGCCATGGAGCACGGCAAACATCTGGTGATGATGAATGTCGAGGCCGACGTGACCATCGGTGCCTATCTGAAACATTCTGCAGCCAGGCTGGGAGTGGTTTACTCGCTCGGTGCCGGCGACGAACCATCCTCCTGCATGGAACTGATCGAATTTGTCTCTGCGATGGGACATACGATCATTGCCGCCGGCAAGGGCAAAAACAATCCGCTCAACCACGCGGCGACGCCTGACGAGTATCGCGCCGAGGCAGAGCGGCGCAACATGAACCCGCGCATGCTGGTCGAATTCGTCGACGGCTCCAAGACCATGGTCGAGATGGCGGCGATCGCCAATGCGACCGGCCTTGTTCCGGACCGGCCGGGCATGCACGGACCGGCGGTGTCGCGCGAAGATCTGCACCGGGTGCTGTGCCCGAAGGCCGATGGCGGCGTGCTGTCGCGCAAGGGTGTGGTCGATTTTTCGATCGGCAAGGGAGTCGCGCCGGGCGTGTTTGTCATTGCCGAGATGGACCATCCACGCCTGCGCGAACGGATGAACGATCTGAAACTGGGTGAAGGCCCCTACTACACTTTTTTCCGGCCCTACCACCTGACCAGTCTCGAGGTTCCGCTGACCTGTGCCCGCTCGGTTCTCTACGGCAAAGCCGACATGGTGCCGATGGACCGCCCGGTTGCCGAAGTCTGCGCCGTCGCCAAACGCGATCTTGCCGCCGGCGAGCGGCTCGATGCCATCGGCGAATACACCTATCGCTCCTGGATCATGACGTCAGAGGCCGCGCGGGCGGAAAAAGCCATCCCCTGCGGCCTGCTGGAGGGCGGCACTGTGTCATCGCCCATCAGGAAGGGCACTCTGCTAACCTATGACAATGCCGCGGTCGAGGCAGGATCGAAGCTTGCGGAATTGCGCGCCCGGCAGGATGCGCTGGTGGCTACACTGGGCTAAGCCGGCGCAACGCGTCGGCATTGCAAAACAGGAATTTGCCGTTTCGGAACGTCACGCGATGAAAAAGTCACTTGTCACATCAACCGATGTCGCCCGCCGGGCCGGCGTGTCGCAGTCTGCCGTCAGCAGAACATTCTCGAAAGGCCCAACCCAGTCCAGCGTCGCCGCCAAGACCCGGGAAAAGGTCATGCAGGCGGCCGACGAACTTGGCTACCGCCCCAACGCAATTGCCCGGTCGCTGATCACCCAAAGATCAATGATCGTTGGCCTGCTGTTCAGCTATCTCGATAATCAATTCTATGCCCTGGCACTGGAAAAATTCTGCCTCGCGCTGCAGCAGAAAGGGTACCATGCGATGGTTTTCATGATGCCCGACACCGTGCTGGACGTTGAAAAGACCGTCTCCGACATGTTGGAATACCAGGTTGACGGCATCATCACGGCTTCGGTCGAACTGTCGTCGCGGCTGTGCGAATATTGCGCATCGCAGAATATTCCCGTGGTCATGTTCAACCGCACCCAGGACGAACCGCACATGTCGAGTGTCACCACCGACAATATCGGCGGCGGACGGCTGGCGGCGCGGCACCTTGTTGACGGTGGTTACGAGCGCATTGCCGTGCTGGCCGGTTGGGAGGGTGCTTCGACCAATCGTGACCGGGAACTGGGCTTCATCACCGAACTTGAAGCGAGTGGCGCATCACTGTTCGACCGTGCCGTCGGTCATTTCGACCTGAAAAAAACCGCGGAGGCCACGCGGGCGCTGTATTCGCCAACGAAGGCCGGTCATCCCGATGCGCTGTTCGTGACCAGCGATCAAATGGCCATCGCGGCGATGGACGTGTTGCGGTTCAAGCTGGGCCTGCGCGTTCCCGATGATGTCGCGGTGATCGGCTTTGATGATATTCCGATGGCGGCCATGCCTGCCTATGATCTCACCACCATTCGCCAACCGATCAACCGGATGGTCGACGAGACGGTCCGGACATTGTTTGACTGCATTGACCGGGGTCCGGATGCCTTGCGGCGGGTGAGCCTCGACGGCCAACTGGTGCAACGGTCTTCAACTCGCAACCCAGGCTGATCAATTGGTTTCCGCCACATTGCAGAAGTTGTCGAAACCTGATACGCATACGTATGCGTTTTATCATAGGAGCGATGTGATGACCGGTACCGGATCGGAAAAACCAGGTGCAAACAAGACCAGACCAGCGTTGGCTGAGCCGGCGGCTGGTCCTGCAAGGGCACAGTTCGAGGCACTGACAGCGGACATGATGCCCGGTGACTATTCCGTCTCGCTCGATGCCTATCGGCGCGGCGGCACCGATACGTTCCTTGCCAAACCACCCGAAGGGCTTGCCGGCCAGCCGATGCGCGGCTTCGAACCGACCTATGTCAACATTGTCGACTACATCGTCCGTATCACCCACCGGATCTGGGAGGAAAAGGACATCGGCTACATCTACGATACTTACAGTCACGACTGTAAGGTCTGGGATGATTTCGGACTGCAATATGGCCGCGACAAGATCGTTGCAGACACCGTCCACACCAACAATGCCTTTCCCGATATCAGGCTGGTCGCCGACGAGGTGATCTGGGCCGGCGATGAAACCACCGGATTCCATACCTCTCACCGTACCAAGATCATCGGCACCAATACCGGCTTCAGCCGGTTCGGAGCTCCGACCGGAAAACGCGTTCAATTGTGGTGCATCGCCAATTGTGTTGCCCGCGACAACGAGATCTTCAACGAGCACGTGATCTACGATACGGCCGGCCTGCTTCAGCAACTTGGCTTCGACGTCGTGGAAACCGCCCGGAAGTTTTCTCGGGATATCGGCAGCCTGCCGGCCAATTTCATGGCCAGCGAACCAAAGCGGCTGGAAGGCCAGGGCAAACCGGCGACGATCGAGATTCCGGACCCGGCGAGCGGCGATGTCGACAGCTTCGTCCGCGCCGCATTTCACACCGTCTGGAACCGGCGCAATTTCGGCGCCATCGATCGGATCTACAGCCCGCAAGTGGTCATGCAGGGATCGACCGGCAGGGTCTATCGCGGCACCGGCCAGCTCCGCTCCTTCTGCCTGTCAATCATGGCGATGTTTCCCGATCTCAGCCTGTCGGTGGATGATGTGTATTGGATGGGCAATGCTGCAGAGGGTTATCTTGTATCGATCCGCTGGAGCGCGCTTGGCACCCATCGCGGCAATGGTCCCTATGGCGAACCGACCGGCAGGGAAGTCCATCTTTGGGGCATCAACCAATGGATATTGGAAGACGGTCAGGTTCAAAAGGAATGGATGATGTTCAACGAATTCGGCGTGCTCATGCAATTGTGCAAATGAGCATAAAGGCGCGAA
>JAJFHT010000295.1 GCA_021775495.1 Hyphomicrobiales bacterium
ATCTATCAGCAGAATAATGATGCGATTATGGCGACAGCCACTCTCAAAACCGCCTTCCGGACGGATGTCGAGCCGATTCTGGCCAAGGCGCGTCTCGGCAAGGGCGCGGCTATCGATCCTGTCGCGACTTTCCGTGCGGCCGGATATCGCGAGAAGGTCGCAGGCGACCGACCGGAGGTCTCCGGAGCTGCTGGCGGAATCGTGTAAATCACGCCTGGCCGGCCCACCCTGGCTGCCGATTGAGAAGTTTTTTGAGTTTCTGCAATCTCGTTCTAATAAATTGATCAGTGTTTATTTGCTGATTCGCCAAAACAGGCGGACACTGGCGCTTGAGTTGTCGTGCCACAACGGATTGCGCATGGGAGCCCTGTTACCGTGAAGAAACTTTTCCTGATTGCCGGAGCGACCATCCTTCTGGTGCTCGGCGTGCTGGTGGCGATACCGGCGATGCTGAGTTCCAATACGCTGCGATCCAATTTTGCCACACAGCTGTCGTCGGTAACCGGCTCGCAAATCGCACTGAACGGTCCGGTGCGATTCTCCATAGTTCCCGATTTCGGCATCGTCGCGGAAGATGTGGCGATTTCGACGCCGGACCGCTCAGTTGCGGTTTCGGTACAAAGGGCAGTGGCCGCCGTTCGGCTTGGTTCTCTTCTTTCCGATCAGATCCGGATCACCGGCATCGAACTCGAGCAACCGGCAATCGTTCTTCAGGCGGGCGAGAGTTCCACTGCCCAGCCATCTGTAACGCCGGCGGGCGAGAGCGACATATTCAAAACCGCTGCTGCGGTGCTGGGGCGGCTTTCCATCGACCAGATCAATATCGTCGAAGGTGTGGTCAGCCGGGCAGTTGATGATCGGACTGAAGAGATCGCCGGCAATGTCAATCTGACCATGGCGATCCCCGGGATTGACGAGGAGTCTTCGATCACATTTTCCGGTAATGTGGGAGGCAGGAACGTCACCGCCGACGCGACCATCGCTTCGCTGGGGCAGCTGTTGCAGCGCCAGCCGACGGCGCTGTCGATTGCAACGACGGCGTCTCCCGCGCCGCATCCGGCAGTGGCGTCGCTCAGCGTGACCGGAAACATTCAACTGGCCGATGACGGCAGTTACCGCATAGAAGCCGGGCGGGTGATGACACTCGATCAGCCGATGCGTCTAGATGCAACCTACCGGCCCGGGATGCGACCTTACGTGACCGCAAGCGTCAGCGCGAAAGTGCTGAATTTTGCCGATTTTCAGCCGCAGCAAAGCGATGCCCCGGCTGCCTCATCGTCTTCCGGGAGCGCCAGCGGACCGGATTTGTCGGCGCTTGCCGGGTTTGACGCCGATCTGAAATTGCGCGTCGAAACCGCGATTGTCGGCAAGGCCAAAGCCAGCGGCCTCACATTCAAGGCAACGCTGAAGGATGGCCGGCTGGACAGCACGCTGGCCGCCGGACGCATCGCCGGCGGAGCGCTGTCCAATCGGGTGATTGCCGATCTCACCCAATCGGACCCGGAAATTCAGGGCGCGGTTCGCATGTCGTCCGTCAGGATGGAGGAACTTGCGGCATTCGCCGGTGTGCAGATTCCGGCAAGAGGACTGATCGGTACCGAGTTGCAATACGCCTTTCGCGGCACCAGCCAGGCGGCTGTAAAGAACACATTGAACCTCGCCGGAAAACTGACGCTTGGCGACAGCGAGGTAAAAGTTCCGGCACTGGCCGGCATTGTCGGCCCGAAAGCCGAGACCATTTCGGCGCTCAACGTCACGGCGAATATCCGCGATATCGAAAGCCCCGTCGGATTTGACGGCAGCATGGTGTGGAACGGCGAGAAACTGACCGTTGCCGCGCAGGTGTCGCCGCTGGACTTCCTGTCGAACAACCGCGGCGCGGCAACGGTTTCCATCGGCTCGAGGATCCTTAATGGACAGTTCAACGGCACGGTCGGGCTGGACGGCACGGCCAACGGCAAGGCCTCGTTGAAAACCGGTTCGCTTTCAAGACTGTTGTCCTGGTTTGGACAGGGATCCGACACGCCCTTCGGTCCTTTTTCCTATACCGGAAACGTCACGGTCGGCGACGGGGTGTTGGCCTTCGAAAAAGCCCGCATTTCGCTGGATGACACCGTGGCGAGGGGAGCGGCGAAGATCACTACATCGGGCAAAACGGCGATATTCGCCAATCTGTCCGTCGACGATCTGGACCTGGCATCCCTGACCGGAGGCGGAGGATCCGCCGGCCAGTCGAACAGTGCCCAGTCGGCCGATACGCCGATCGACCTGTCGATGCTACGAACCATCGATGCCGAGCTGCTCCTGAATGCCACAAGGATTGGCTACGGCAAGGTTGTTGCCGGTCCGGTGCAGGCAAAAATATCGATCAAGAACGGCGTCGCCAGGCTGAATCTCCCCGGTGCCGGATTCTACAACGGTACGGTCCAGGCGACTGTCGTCGCAGATGGTTCCAACGCCGTTCCGGTTATCGATCTGGACATGAAGATGCAGGGTGTGGATGCCCTGCCGTTGTTCACCGATGCAGCGGACTTCACCCGGATGGAAGGCAAGCTCACTGCCGCCGTGTCGACGAAAGGAACCGGACGCACGACCGGCGAACTGTCCGCCTCGCTCAATGGCACCGCGAATGTGCTTTTTGCCGACGGCGCGTTGCGCGGTATCGACGTTGCCAAGATCGCCAACAATCTGCAGACGATCTTCATCAGCGGATATGAGGAAAACAGCAATGATCGCACCGAGTTTTCCGAACTTTCGGTATCGATGAACATAAAGAACGGGATCGCCGCAACCAATGATCTCAAATTGCTCGGGCCGCTGGTCCGCATGACGGGTGAGGGCCAGATTGACCTTACCCGCCAGACCATCGATATGCGCCTGAATCCCAAACTGGTTGGTACGCTTGATGGTCAGGGTGGTGAATTCGATGTCGCAGGCGTGGGGATGCCGATCATCGTCAATGGGCCGCTGTCAGGTCCGAGAATCTATCCTGACCTGGCCAATCTTCTGGCCAATCCGGACGCCGCCCTGCAGAACCTGTCCAATCTGAAGGGCAGCATCAAGGCGCTGAAAGGCGGAAAGCTTGATACCGCGAAGATCGTCAAGGACCAGCTTGGGCTCGACAAGCTTGGCGCGGGCGGCGAGGCGATCTCCGGTGTGGTCGATCGGCTGACAGGCCAATCGGGCGACGGCAATGCACCGGTCAGTACGAAGGACGTTGTCGGATCGGTCATTCAGGGATTGATCGGCGGCAATTCGCAGCAGCCGGCCGCAGATGCGCAACAACCGTTAGCTACGGAACAGCCGGAGCAGGGTGCATATATACCGGTCGACGATATTCCGGTGCCGACGCCAAATCCGAGAAGAAATGCCGCGGTCCAGCAACCGGCGCCCGCGCCTGAACAGCCGAAGCCGCTGGCGGACCAGCTTGTCGACAAGCTGATCCCCAAGGCGGTCCCGGAAGAGCAGCGGGACAATGCCGGAGAGCTTCTCAAAGGATTGTTCGGATCCTTCGGCAAACAATAATGCGTGGCTGACATCCGCCGGGAACTGTCGCGTCGGTAGTCTCAGCAATCGGTGCGGCGGTCTGAAAAACGCCGGGGTTCGAACGGCAGATCCGCGAGTTCCTCCTGCGACATGGATTGCAGAACCGGATGCGACAGCGGGTCGCTGCGCCATTTCGGGTTCCAGGTTTCTCCGACCGGGCTTCTTTCGCCGGAGCCGGATTTGTGACGCTTCATCGATCTGATCAAAGCCTTTAACATTTCTCTATTATATGCGTATCTTGATCGCTGTACGATTGAGAATTTCTGACCTTTGATATAGAAAAACTATATGAAAAATCTCAATCATGTGCACTTGAACGGCCTGCGTGCGATCGAAACGGTCGGCCGTCTTGGAAGCCTGCGTCTTGCGGCTGATGAGTTGGGCGTCACCGTCGGTGCGGTCAGCCAGCAGGTGCAGAAGGCCGAAGCGCAGTTGGGCCGGGCGTTGTTTCGCAGGCTACCCAAAGGGTTGGAGCCGACAGCAATCGGCGAAACCGTGCTGGCCAGGCTGGCGAGCGGGTTCAGCGAGCTCTCGGCTGCGGTGGCGCTGGCCGAGCGGCGCGACGAACATGTGCTGACCGTCTCGGTTGCACCGGTTTTTGCCGGAAAATGGCTGGTCTGGCGGCTGCGCAGGTTCAACGAACTGCACCCGGATATCCGTCTTCGGGTCGACGCCAGCATTGCACTGGTTGATCCGGATGTGACGGATGTCGACCTGTGCATTCGTATCACGCGTAACATCGAACCAGGATCCAACGTTGAAAGGATGCTGGATCACAAGGTGTTCCCGGTTTGCAGCCAGGACATTGCCGACCGGATCGAGAAGCTGGAAGATCTTGGCAGCGTGCCGATCATTCGCGATCCTGACGCGATGTTTTCGTGGAATGACTGGCTTGGTCCCAACGGTTTTGATGAGACACTTCTGGGTGACGGTCCGGTGTTTTCCGATGCCTCGCTCTGCCTCGATGCGGCGATTGCCGGGCAGGGTGTGTTCCTGGCCTGGGAGACTCTGGCCAACGATGCGGTGCGGACCGGGCGTCTAGTGGCGCCGCTGCCGGGCCGGCATCGGACCGGACTTAGCTACTGGTTTGTCACCGCTGCTGCGGCGTCCAGAAATCCGGCAGTTCGGGCGTTCAAGACCTGGGTGCAGGAAGAACTGGCCAACTCGGTCGGATAGATTTATCCGCCGGCTTTGCGTTTGCCAGGTGCGCTGTCTCTGCCGAAATGGCTGTTCAGCCAGTCGTCCAGCGCCTTTGCTTCAGCCTTCGACAGCCGCAATCCACGCTTGGTGCGCCGCCACAGAATGTCGTCGGCAGTGACGGCCCATTCCTTGTCCGCCAAGTGACGTACCTCTGCTTCGTAGAGCGTGTCGCCGAAATGCGTGCCGAGATCGTCGAGCGATCCGGCGCTGCCAATGATGTCCTTTGCCTCGGTGCCGTAGAGCCGGACTATGCGCCGGGCGAAGGTCTCGTCAAGCCAGGGATGCGCCTTGCGCAGCACCGCGACCATGTCGTCATAACCGGTCGCCGGAAAATCGCCGCCGGGCAGGGTGGCGCCGGCCGTCCATGGCTTGCCGCGCCGCCCGAGGAATTTTTCAATTTCCTCCAGCATGGATTCGGCCAGTTTGCGATAGGTGGTGATCTTGCCGCCGAAGACGTTGATCACCGGCGCCTTGCCGTCTTCGGTTTCGGCCCGAAGCACATAGTCGCGGGTGGCTTCCTGCGCAGCGCTGGCGCCGTCGTCATAAAGCGGCCGCACGGCGGAATAGGTCCAGACGACCTGGTCGGGTGTCACCGGTTTGGCGAAATATTCCGAGGCGGCATCACAAAGATAGCTGGTTTCCTCTTTGGTGATCTCGATCTTGTCGAGCGAACCGGTGAAATCGTGATCGGTGGTGCCGATCAGGGTAAAATCGTCCTCGTAGGGGATGGCGAAGATAATGCGGTTGTCGGCATTCTGGAAAATGTAACAGCGGTCGTGCTCGAACAGGCGTTTAACGACGATGTGGCTGCCCTGGACCAGGCGGACATTGTGGGCATCGTTGCGGCCGGCGGCATTGGACAGGAAATTGTCGACCCAGGGCCCGGCGGCATTGACCAGCAGCCGCGCGGTCACGGTTTCACGGGTGCCGTCGGAGGTTTCGGTTTCAATGATCCAGGCATCATCCTCGCGCCTGGCCGAGACAACCTTGGTACGTGGCATGATGCGGGCGCCGCGCGCTTCGGCATCTCGCAGGTTCAGCACGACAAAACGGGCATCGTTGACCCAGCAGTCGGAATATTCGAACGCCTTTTCGAACAAAGGCTTCAGCGGTTTGCCGGCGGCGTCCTGACGCATATCGAGCGTCTTTGTCGGCGGCAGCAGTTTGCGGCCGCCGAGATAATCATAGAAGTACAAACCGAGCCGCAGGAACCAGGCCGGGCGCAGACCCTTGTGGTGCGGCAGAACGAAGCGCAACGGCCAGATGATGTGCGGTGCCATGCCCCACAGTACCTCGCGCTCCATCAGCGCTTCACGGACCAGCCGGAATTCATAGTGTTCGAGATAACGCAGGCCGCCATGGATCAGTTTGGTGGACCCGGAGGACGTGCCGCTGCCGAAATCGTTCATTTCTGCAAGGCAGACCGAAAACCCCCGGCCGGCCGCATCACGAGCGATGCCGCACCCATTGATGCCACCGCCAACCACAAAGACATCGTACTGCGTGTCGGTGCTCAATTGATCCACCTTTTGTTTCGCTGTTCCGTGAGTTTCGTCAAATCGAAACCAAAGTTTGTAAATGCGAAACTCAAACGAATGTCAATCGAAATGCGGCCGATCGAAGCCGAATTCTCCGGTATTCAAAGCGCGGTTGCCATTGTCTGGCGAAACCGCGAAAGGGCGATGAGAAAGCAGACGGCGCTGGCCGCGAGTACTGCCTGTGCGAAAGCCACCTTTGCCCGTCTTGAAATCGGAACCCGGCCGCGTGCCTTTGGCTGCAATCATCCAAGCTGTTTTGAACCAGATCCACCTGAATTGATGTGAATCAACTTCCTCTTCGCCGAGGGGGCTAAATCTGCAGCCAATGCAAAAGAGAAAGTATCACCACGTGACCCGACCAATGCTTGTGCACGATGCGACGCGGACTGATGCTGCCGATGCGACTGCCCGGCCTCAGCCACCGTCTACAATCTCAACTCGGCCGTCGCGCGGCGAGCGAATGTCCCATTCCTCGATCGCTCTGGCGGAGGTGCTGGACAGGTCGACTCATGCGGCAATCGCCAAGACGACGATGGGGCTTGCGCCCGCCGGCCTGGCCGGTGCCTATCTTGACTGGCTGGTACATCTTGCCACGTCGCCCGGAAAGCAATTGGAGCTGTCCGAAAAGGCTTTCCGCAAATGGCTGCGTCTGGCGCACTACACGGCGGAATGTGCGGCGAAGTCCGGCACCGCCGAACCGTGCATCGACCCTCTTCCGCAGGATAAGCGCTTTCGCGGCGAGGCGTGGCAGAAATGGCCGTTCAACATCGCCTATCAGTCGTTCCTGTTGAACCAGCAATGGTGGCACAATGCCACGACCGGTCTGCCGGGCGTGACCCGCCAGCACGAGCGGGTCGCCGAGTTCGCGGCACGGCAGATGCTCGATGTCTTCGCGCCATCGAATTTCCTCGCAACCAACCCGGAACTTCTCGCCCGGACTCAGGCCGAAGGCGGGCTGAACCTTTGGCGCGGATTTCAGAACTGGCTTGAGGATCTGGAGCGGCTTCGCAGCGACCGGCCGGCAAAGGAGACACTTGATTTCCAGCCCGGCGATCAGGTCGCGGTGACACCGGGCAAGGTGATCTACCGCAACCGGCTGATCGAGCTGATCCAGTATGCGCCGGCGACCGGTACGGTGCGGCCGGAGCCGGTTCTGATCGTGCCGGCCTGGATCATGAAATATTATATCCTCGATCTTTCGCCCGAAAACTCGATGGTGAAATTTCTCGTCGACCAAGGCTACACCGTCTTCATGATCTCCTGGCTGAACCCGGATGCCGAAGACAGGGATCTTGGGATGGACGACTACCGCCGGCTCGGGGTCATGGCGGCGCTCGATGCCGTTGAGGCTATTGTTCCGGGGGAAAAGGTCCATGGTGTCGGCTATTGCCTTGGCGGAACCTTGCTGTCGATTGCCGCGGCGACAATGGCCCGCGACGATGACAAGCGCTTCGGATCGCTGAGCTATTTCGCCTCGCAGATCGATTTCACCGAACCAGGAGAACTGCAGCTTTTCATCAATGAGAGCCAGTTGTCCTTCCTTGAGGACATGATGTGGGAGCAGGGATTTCTCGACACCAGGCAGATGGCCGGTTCGTTCCAGATGATCCGCTCCAATGATCTTGTCTGGTCGCGTATGCTGCACGACTACCTGATGGGCGAACGCAGCGAGATGTTCGATTTGATGGCCTGGAACGCTGACACCACGCGAATGCCCTATCGCATGCATTCGGAATATCTGCGCAAGCTCTACCTCAACAATGATCTGACCGAGGGGCGTTTCGAGGTCGATGGCCGGCCGATCTCGGTATCGGATATCCGTGCGCCGGTTTTTTCGGTCGGCACGGTCAAGGATCACGTTGCGCCGTGGCGCTCGGTCTACAAGATGCATCTTTACATGGACACCGAGATCACGTTCGTACTGACAAGCGGCGGACACAATGCCGGCATCGTATCGGAACCGGGCCACCCCCGCCGCAACTACCGGATCGCCACCAGCAAGGACAGCGATCGTTATCTCGATCCCGAGAGCTGGAGCGCGCAGACGGCCAGCAAGGACGGATCCTGGTGGACGGACTGGGTCGCCTGGCTGGATGAGCGCTCCGGCGAACCGGTTGCTCCCCCGCCGATGGGACGTGCCGAGG
>JAJFHT010000296.1 GCA_021775495.1 Hyphomicrobiales bacterium
CGAGATGGTGATGCCGGGCGACAATGTGACGATGGATGTTGCGCTGATCGTGCCGATCGCGATGGAAGAGAAGTTGCGCTTTGCTATCCGTGAAGGCGGTCGCACCGTCGGTGCAGGCATCGTCGCAAGTATCGTCGAATAACTGATTGGAATCTGACGCCGGCGCGGACTTCGGTTCGCGCCGCGGCAGGACAAGGATAAGACGCATGAACGGACAGAATATCCGCATTCGCCTCAAGGCGTTTGACCATCGGATCCTCGACGCTTCGACACGTGAGATCGTGTCGACAGCCAAGCGGACCGGGGCGAATGTTCGCGGACCGATACCGCTGCCGACCCGGATCGAAAAATTCACGGTCAACCGGTCGCCGCACATCGACAAGAAAAGCCGTGAACAGTTCGAGATGCGTACGCATAAACGGCTCCTTGATATCGTGGACCCGACACCGCAGACCGTCGACGCTTTGATGAAGCTCGACCTGGCAGCCGGCGTCGATGTCGAGATCAAGCTTTAGGTGCTTGGGAAGGACGAAATGATGCGTTCAGGTGTAATCGCACAGAAAATAGGCATGACGCGCGTCTACAATGACGCCGGCGAACATGTGCCAGTGACGGTTCTTCGCATGGAGAACTGTCAGGTTGTCGCGCAGCGGACCGAGGAAAAGAACGGCTATACGGCGGTTCAGCTCGGTGTAGGGCTGTCGAAAGTCAAAAATACGTCGAAGGCGCTTCGCGGCCATTTTGCCAAGTCTTCGGTCGAGCCGAAGGCGAAGGTGGCGGAGTTTCGCGTGTCGCCGGAAAACATGCTTGATGTTGGCGCCGAAATCACCGCGGAACATTATGTTCCCGGCCAGAAGGTCGATGTGACTGGAACATCGGTGGGCAAGGGTTTCCAGGGTGTCATGCGGCGGCACAATTTTGGCGGCGGCCGAGCTTCCCATGGTGTTTCGATCTCGCACCGCGCACACGGTTCAACTGGTCAGAACCAGGATCCGGGCCGGGTGTTCAAGGGCAAGAAAATGGCCGGTCACATGGGCAGTACCCGGATAACGACGCAGAATCTTGAGGTCGTTCAGACCGATTTGGAGCGTGGACTTGTGCTAATTCGCGGCGCTGTCCCGGGCTCCAAGGGTGCATGGATCCTGGTGCGTGATGCCGTGAAGGTTGCCCTTCCGGAAGAAGCGCCTAAGCCCGCAGCATTGCGTGCGGTCAAGGCAGAAGAAGAAGCTCCTGCTGCTCCAGCGGCTGAAGCTGAACAGGAAGCTCCGGCCACCGAGGGAGCAGAATAATGGACATCGCGATTACCACTTTGGCAGGCAAGAGCGCCGGCAAAGCCGAGCTTTCGGACCAGGTGTTCGGCCTGGACCCGCGCGACGATCTGCTGCAGCGTGTTGTACGCTGGCAGTTGGCCAAACGTCAGGCCGGCACGCACAAGGCGCCGCAGCGTTCCGAGATTTCCCGCACCGGTGCGAAAATGTACCGTCAGAAGGGAACCGGTCGTGCTCGGCATTCTTCGGCCCGAGCACCGCAATTTCGGGGCGGCAGTAAAGCTCACGGACCGCTTCCACGCAGCCATGCGCATGATCTTCCCAAAAAGGTCCGTGCACTGGGTCTTCGGCATGCGCTTTCGGCCAAGGCAAAAAGCTCCGACCTGATCGTGATTGATGATCTGTCGGCGAAGGATGCCAAGACGAAGGCGCTGGTGACGCAGTTTGCGGGTCTTGGCCTGACCAATGCCCTGCTGATCGGCGGCGCTGAATTGGACAGCAATTTCAAGAATGCAGCGTCCAACATTCCCGGTATCGATGTGCTGCCGGTACAGGGCATCAACGTCTATGACATTCTTCGTCGTGGCAAGCTGGTGCTGTCAAAAGCCGCGCTTGAGGCTCTTGAGGAGCGCTTTAAATGACTGATCTTCGCCACTACGACGTGATCGTGAGCCCTGTCGTTACCGAGAAATCGACAATGGCATCCGAGCACAATCAGGTTGTTTTCAACGTTGCCCCCAAGGCAACGAAACCTGAAATCAAAGCTGCCATCGAAGCGCTGTTCGGCGTCAAGGTCATGGCGGTCAACACGCTGACGCGCAAAGGCAAGCTCAAGCGGTTCCGCGGAACCATTGGGCGCCAGAGCGACGTTAAAAAGGCCATCGTGACACTGGCAGACGGCCAGTCGATCGATGTAGCCACGGGTCTTTGAGAGGCCGCGGGGAAATATCATGGCATTGAAGAAATTCAACCCGACAACCCCTGGCCAACGTCAGTTGGTCATTGTCGATCGTTCCGGCCTCTACAAAGGCAAGCCGGTCAAGGGTCTGACCGAAGGGATTTCGTCCAAGGGCGGTCGCAACAATGCGGGCCGTATCACTACGCGGCACCAAGGTGGTGGACACAAGCGCAGTTACCGGCTGATCGACTTCAAACGTCGCAAGTTCGACGTTCAGGGGACGGTCGAGAGGATCGAATATGATCCGAACCGGACCGCTTTCATCGCACTGATCAAATATGATGACGGTGAGCTGTCTTATATTCTGGCGCCACAGCGCCTTGCTGTCGGAGACAAGGTGATTGCGGCAGCCAGCGCGGATGTGAAGCCCGGAAACGCGATGCCACTGTCGTCTATGCCGGTTGGGACGATTGTCCACAATGTCGAGATGAAACCGGGCAAAGGCGGTCAAATCGCCCGCTCTGCCGGAACTTATGTTCAGCTCGTCGGTCGCGATCAGGGAATGGCAATGCTCCGCCTTAACTCCGGTGAACAACGTATCGTTCACGGGTCCTGCATGGCGACCGTTGGTGCTGTCTCTAACCCCGATCACAGCAACATCAGCCTTGGTAAGGCTGGGCGCTCACGCTGGATGGGGAAACGTCCGACTGTACGCGGTGTTGTCATGAACCCGGTCGACCATCCGCACGGCGGTGGTGAAGGCCGGACATCCGGCGGTCGTCATCCGGTTTCCCCGTGGGGCAAACCGACCAAGGGTGCAAGAACACGGTCGAACAAATCGACCGACAAATTCATCGTGCGTTCGCGCCATCAACGCAAGAAATAGGCGAGGTAGACAGAATTGTCCCGTTCAGTTTGGAAAGGCCCGTTTGTCGATGGCTTCCTTCTCAAGAAAGCCGAGAAGGTTCGAGAAGGCGGCCGCAACGAGGTCATCAAGATGTGGAGCCGGCGGTCTACCGTGTTGCCGCAGTTCGTTGGTCTGACGTTCGGCGTCTACAACGGCCACAAACATATTCCGGTTTCCGTGTCTGAGGACATGGTCGGCCACAAATTCGGTGAGTTTGCACCAACGCGGACCTATTACGGTCACGGTGCGGACAAGAAGGCGAAGAGGAAGTAACGATGGGCAAGGCCAAAGCCCCACGCAGGCTTGCTGACAACGAAGCACGTGCGGTGACGCGCACAATTCGCGTCAGCCCGCAGAAACTCAATCTTGTTGCTGCCATGATCCGCGGAAAAAAGGTTTCGGCCGCTCTTGCCGACCTGGAGTTTTCCCGCAGACGGATTGCCGGCACTGTTCGCAAGACTTTGGAATCGGCGATCGCAAACGCGGAAAACAACCACGATCTGGATGTTGATTCCCTGGTTGTGAAGGAAGCCTATGTCGGCAAGTCACTGGTTATGAAACGCTTCATGGCACGCGGCCGCGGTCGAGCTAGCCGAATTGAGAAACCCTTTTCGAATCTGACGATCATCGTCCATGAGGTTGAAGAGCAAGAGGAGGCCGCTTGATGGGCCAGAAAGTAAATCCGATCGGTCTTCGCCTTGGTATCAACCGGACCTGGGATTCCCGCTGGTTCGCCAATACCGGCGAATATGGCAAGCTGTTGCACGAGGATCTGGAGATTCGCAGATATCTCGAAAAGGAACTGAAGCAGGCCGGAATTTCCAAGATCGTGATCGAGCGTCCGCACAAGAAGTGCCGCGTAACGATCCATTCGGCCCGGCCCGGTCTGATCATCGGCAAAAAAGGCGCTGACATTGAAAAGCTGCGTCGCAAGCTGACCGACATGACCAAATCCGAAACGCATCTCAACAGTGTTGAAGTGCGCAAGCCGGAAGTCGACGCAACGTTGGTCGCACAGTCGATTGCGCAGCAGCTTGAGCGCCGTGTTGCGTTCCGCCGTGCGATGAAACGCGCGGTTCAGTCGGCGATGCGCCTCGGCGCGGAAGGCATTCGTATCAATTGCGGCGGCCGTCTGGGCGGTGCTGAAATCGCTCGTATGGAGTGGTACCGCGAGGGTCGGGTTCCGTTGCACACGCTGCGTGCGGATGTGGATTACGGCACGGCCGAAGCAAAAACGGCCTACGGTATTTGCGGCGTGAAGGTCTGGATCTTCAAGGGTGAAATTCTTGAACATGATCCGATGGCTTCCGAGCGCAAGGCCGTTGAAGGTGAACAGCAAGGCGGCCGACGCCGCGAAAACGCCTGATTGGGCGCTTGAAGCGAATTCTGGAGTAAACAACGATGCTGCAGCCAAAGCGCACGAAGTTCCGTAAGCAGTTCAAGGGCCGTATCCACGGCGCTGCGAAAGGCGGAACGGACCTAAATTTCGGATCTTACGGTCTGAAAGCACTTGAGCCTGATCGGGTCAACGCTCGGCAGATCGAAGCTGCACGCCGTGCGATCACCCGCCATATGAAACGTGCGGGTCGCGTCTGGATCAGAATTTTCCCGGACCTGCCGGTCACTTCGAAACCTACCGAGGTGCGCATGGGCAAGGGCAAGGGGTCTGTTGATTTCTGGTGTGCCAGGGTCAAGCCCGGCCGGGTGATGTTCGAAATCGACGGTGTAACCGAAGAGATTGCGCGTGAAGCACTTCGTCTCGGTGCGGCAAAGCTGTCGGTCAAGACGCGCTTTGTACAGCGCATTTCGGAATAGGTGGAGTAGTAACGCCATGAAAGCTGCGGATGTGCGGGGCATGAGCCCCGACCAGATGAATGATGAGTTGGCCAAGCTGAAGAAGGAGCAGTTCAATCTGCGCTTTCAACGGGCGACAGGCCAACTGGAAAAAACAGCGCGTGTGAAAGAAGTTCGCCGCGGTATTGCACGGATCAAAACCATTTCCCGCCAGCAGGCGGCGACAAACAAGTCTTAAGGGGCAAATTATGCCGAAGCGCATTCTGCAAGGCACAGTGGTCAGCGACAAGAGCGACAAGACGGTCGTTGTACGTGTTGAGCGTCGCTATACACATCCGCTGTTCAAGAAAACCGTGCGTAAGTCGAAGAAGTACAAGGCGCATGACGAAGCCAATGCCTGCAAGACAGGCGACATCGTCGTGATTCAGGAATCGGCGCCGATTTCGAAAAACAAACACTGGGTTGTCCTGGCTGACGCCAAGGCCACTTAGCGACCAATTGAACGGGTAGGGCGATAAGCCAACCCCTGCTTGAAAAAGAAGAAGGCGGTCAGTCATGATTCAGATGCAAACAAACCTCGACGTTGCCGATAATTCCGGTGCCCGTCGTGTCATGTGCATCAAGGTGCTTGGCGGTTCCAAGCGGAAATACGCTTCGGTGGGCGATATCATTGTCGTCTCGGTGAAGGAGGCGATTCCGCGAGGCCGCGTCAAGAAGGGTGATGTCATGCGTGCTGTTGTCGTGCGCACGGCCAAGGATATCCGCCGCACCGATGGAAGTGTCATTCGTTTCGACAAGAACGCCGCAGTTCTGGTCGACAACAAAAAAGAACCGATTGGAACACGTATCTTCGGGCCTGTTCCGCGTGAACTGCGTGCAAAGCGTCATATGAAGATCATATCGCTCGCACCTGAAGTGCTGTAGGAGGCCGGAGATGCAGAGAATTCGTAAAGGCGACAACGTTGTCGTGCTTGCCGGCAAAGACAAGGGCCGCAGCGGTGAAGTGATCAAGATGATGCCGAAGGACGACAAGGCGCTCGTTCGCGGCATCAACATGGTCAAGCGCCACCAGCGTCAATCCCAGACGCAAGAGGGTGGTATCATTTCGAAGGAAGCGCCGATCCACCTGTCGAATGTTTCGCTTTCCGATCCGAAAGACGGAAAGCCGACAAAAGTCCGCTTTGAAGTTCAAAAGGATGGCTCGAAGGTGCGCGTCGCAAAACGTTCAGGGGCAGTGATCGATGGCTGAGGCGAAATATCAACCGCGTCTCAAAACGCAATACGGAGACGTCGTCCGTAAAGAGCTAATTGAGCAGTTCAATTATGCCAATGAGATGCAAGTGCCGCGGGTCGACAAGATCGTTCTCAACATGGGTGTTGGCGAAGCGACCGCGGACTCGAAGAAACCAGCCATTGCGGCTGCGGATCTTGCGCTGATTGCCGGACAGAAGCCGGTTATTACGCGTGCACGCAATTCAATTGCCGGTTTCAAGGTCCGTGAGGACATGCCGATCGGCACAAAGGTGACATTGCGGAAAGACCGCATGTACGAGTTCATGGATCGCTTGATTACTATCGCGCTTCCGCGCGTTCGCGATTTCCGTGGGCTCAGCCCAAAGAGCTTCGATGGCCGTGGCAACTTCGCCATGGGCATCAAGGAACACATCGTATTCCCCGAAGTGAACTATGACCAGGTCGACCAGATTTGGGGAATGGACATCATTGTTTGTACGACAGCCAAGACGGATGATGAAGCCAGGGCATTGCTCAAGGCTTTCAATTTTCCCTTTCGGCAGTAACGGCAAGCAAACAAAGGATTTGTCTAATGGCAAAAGTCAGCGCAGTTGAAAAGAACAAGAAGCGTGAAAAGCTGATCAATCAGTACGCCGCAAAGCGTGCCGAATTGAAGGCGATCATCATGGACCAGAAGCTTCCGGTGGAAGACCGCTTCCGTGCGCAGTTGAAACTCGGCGAATTGCCGCGGAACTCTTCGAAAGTCCGCAAGCGCAATCGTTGTGAGATTACTGGCCGGCCGCGCGGTTACTACCGCAAGCTGAGAATGTCCCGAATCGCGCTTCGCGAACTGGGTTCGCTCGGATTGGTTCCGGGCCTTGTGAAGTCAAGTTGGTAGGGGGATTTTGATATGTCTATGAGTGATCCTCTCGGCGATATGCTGACCCGCATCCGCAACGCGCTTGGACGTCGGAAAACCAGCGTTTCAACGCCTGCATCAAAATTGAGAGCCCGGGTGCTCGAGGTTCTGAAGTCAGAAGGTTACATCCGCGGCTATACGCAGGTCGACTATGACAACGGCAAGTCGGAGCTCGATATCGAGCTGAAATATGCCGATGGCGGTTCACCCGTTATTCGCGAGATCGCCCGTGTTTCAAGGCCAGGTCGCCGTGTCTACGTCTCGGTTAAATCCATTCCGAATGTCTCGAATGGTCTTGGGATTTCGATCCTTTCGACCCCAAAAGGCGTGATGGCCGACCATGATGCGCGTGAGCACAATGTGGGCGGCGAAATTCTCTGTCAGATATTCTGACGTTGGTGCATGAAAACCAGAACGGACAGGTAGCAACATGTCTCGTATAGGCAAAAAACCAGTGGCAGTTCCGGACGGTGTAACCGCATCCATCGATGGTAACACCGTTGTCGCGAAGGGCCCGAAGGGCGAACTGAAGTTCGTAACGAATGAAAATGTGCTGGTCAGTCTGAAAGACGGAGAGATTTCCGTCGATCCGAAGGATCAGTCGAAGGTGGCCCGTTCCCAGTGGGGCATGTCCAGGACGATGATTTCGAACATCGTCGCGGGCGTGAAAGACGGATTCGAAAAGCGCCTAGAAATCAACGGCGTCGGCTATCGTGCGGCAATGCAGGGCAAGAACCTGCAACTGTCGCTCGGGTACAGCCATGAGGTTGTCTATGAGACTCCGGAAGGCATCACGATCGCCTGTCCGAAGCCGACCGAGGTTGTCGTGTCCGGCATTGACCGCCAGCAGGTTGGACATGTCGCTGCCGAGATCCGCAAGTACCGCAGTCCGGAACCCTACAAGGGTAAGGGCGTGAAATATGCTGACGAGATAATCGTTCGCAAAGAAGGCAAGAAGAAGTAAGGAACGACTGCAATGGCATCAAGGGAATCCATCCAGCGCCGCGCAGCGCGGGTTCGCCGTCAGGTCAAGGCCGTTGCCGGCGACCGTCCGCGGCTTAGCGTTTATCGTTCTTCAAAGAACATCTATGCGCAGATCATCGACGACGAACGCGGCCACACGGTTGCGTCTGCCTCCACGCTTGAAAAGGATTTGAAATCCAAACTCAAGACAGGAGCCGATTCAGACGCCGCGGCGGCGGTCGGTAAACTGGTTGCCGAGCGGGCATCTAAGGCCGGCGTCAAGGTGGTCGTGTTTGATCGCGGCCCGTATATCTATCATGGCCGTGTCAAGGCTCTCGCAGAAGCTGCCCGCGAAGGCGGTCTCAGCTTCTAAATCTCAACCCGTGCTACCGGAAAAAAACAAGGAACAGGATAATGGCACAAAACCGCAGGGACAATCGCGGCCGCGATGATCGCGACAGCGAATTTGTCGACAAGCTGGTTCACATCAACCGTGTTGCGAAGGTCGTCAAAGGCGGCCGGCGTTTCGGTTTTGCGGCACTCGTCGTCGTTGGCGACGAAAAAGGCCGGGTCGGTTTCGGCCACGGCAAGGCGCGTGAAGTACCCGAGGCGATCCGCAAGGCAACCGAAGCGGCCAAACGGGAGATGATATTCGTCCCGTTGCGTTCCGGCCGGACATTGCATCACGATGTCGAGGGGCGTCATGGCGCGGGCCGCGTTCTGTTGCGGTCGGCCAAGGCTGGTACCGGAATCATCGCTGGTGGCCCAATGCGCGCCGTATTCGAAACGCTCGGCATGCAGGATGTGGTTGCGAAATCGCTCGGCTCCTCGAACCCGTACAACATGGTTCGGGCGACTTTTGATGCTCTCAAACACCAGATGCATCCGAAGGACATTGCAGCACAGCGCGGCATCAAATATTCGACGCTGCAGGCACGGCGCCGTGACATTGTCGGTGCAGAGGAATAGCGGACCTTCGGGCCGCAGAGAGTTCATGGAACCGGCGCTTGCCGGTTTTCAGATGACAGGGAATAAGACCCATGGCTGAGAAGAAATCCGGCAAAACAATAACGGTCGAGCAGATTGGAAGCCCAATTCGCCGTCCGGAGAAACAACGGGCCACCCTTATCGGGCTTGGTATGAACAAGATGCACCGCCGCCGCACGCTTGAAGATACGCCCGCAGTTCGCGGCATGATCTCCAAGATCGGACACCTGGTTCGCGTCGTCGACGAAGCCTGACGGGCGCAGGAGATTATATTATGAAACTGAATGAACTGCGTGACAAAGAGGGTGCGACCCACTCGCGTAAACGTGTAGGACGTGGCATCGGTTCGGGCACCGGCAAAACCGGCGGCCGGGGTGTCAAGGGTCAGAAGTCCCGTTCGGGCGTTGCCATCAAAGGTTTTGAGGGCGGGCAGATGCCGATTTATCGCCGTCTGCCGAAACGTGGATTCACCAATATTTTCAGCAATGATTTCAATATTGTATCCGTTGGACGGGTGCAGATTGCGATCGATGCGGGGAAGCTGGATGGCAAGAAGCCGGTGACCGCCGAAGCGCTCAAGGAAGCGGGTGTCATTCGCCGGGTCAAGGACGGTGTCCGTTTGTTGAGCGACGGTGAACTGAAGGCAAAAGTAACGTTTGAGGTTGCCGGCGCATCAAAAACAGCGATCGAGAAGGTCGAGAAAGCCGGCGGTTCGGTCGTGCTTCCTGAAAAGGCTCCGGCCGAGTAGGTGTAATTGGGCGGCGGATATGTGCCGCCGCTTGCATCTTTGCCGGGCCGGGCCTATTTCCTGTCGGTGGCCCCGCCTGCGGCGGCCCTGTGATCAAGCGGAGAACTGACTTATGGCTTCGGCTGCCGAACAACTTGCTTCAAATCTGAACTTTTCGACCTTCGCAAAAGCCGAGGATCTGAAGAAGCGTATCTGGTTCACGCTCTCCGCATTGCTGGTTTATCGGCTGGGCACATATATCCCGCTTCCGGGCATCAACCCGGATGCACTGTCCCAGGCTTTTCAGCAGCACAGCGGCGGCGTGCTTGGCCTGTTCAACATGTTTGCCGGCGGCGCGGTTGAGCGCATGGCGATTTTCGCTTTGGGCATCATGCCCTATATTTCCGCCTCCATCATCATGCAGTTGATGACATCGGTTGTTCCGACACTGGAACAGTTGAAGAAGGAAGGCGAGCAGGGCCGAAAGGTCATCAATCAGTATACCCGTTACGGCACGGTCATTCTTGCCACGGTGCAAGCCTACGGTATCGCCGTCAGCCTGGGCGCCGGGAGCGGAATTGTCTCCAGTCCGGGTCTGTTCTTCACGATGTCGACGGTGATCACGCTCGTCGGTGGCACTATGTTCCTGATGTGGCTCGGTGAGCAGATCACCGCTCGCGGGATCGGCAACGGTATCTCCTTGATCATTTTCGCCGGCATCGTTGCCAACCTGCCGTCAGCGATCAGTGGAACGCTTGAACTTGGCCGCACCGGCGCGATTTCCACCGGAATAATCCTGGCCATAATTGTGCTTGCGGGGGCCGTAATCGCGTTCATCGTCTTCATGGAGCGTGCCCAGCGCCGCTTGCTGATCCAGTATCCGAAGCGCCAGGTCGGCAACCGGATGTTCCAGGGCGACACGTCCCATCTGCCGCTGAAACTGAACACGGCCGGTGTCATCCCGCCGATCTTTGCATCGTCTCTGCTGTTGCTGCCCGCAACCGTTGCCGGATTTTCCAATACGGAATCCATGCCGGTCTGGGCCAGCACCATCCTTGCCACGCTGGGCCATGGGCAGCCGCTCTATATGATTCTCTATGCTGCGATGATTGCCTTTTTTGCATTCTTCTACACCGCGATCGTGTTCAATCCGAAAGACACCGCAGACAATCTGAAGAAACATTCGGGATTCATTCCGGGATACCGTCCCGGCGAGCGGACCGCAGAATATATCGATTATGTCCTGACCCGGATAACAGTTGTTGGCGCGATCTACCTGGTACTTGTTTGTCTGCTACCGGAGTTCCTGATTTCGGCGACCGGCGTTCCGTTCTATCTGGGCGGCACATCGCTGCTGATCGTGGTCAGTGTGACACTTGATACGGTGGCGCAGGTACAAGGGCACCTGGTGGCTCACCAGTACGAGGGACTGATCAAGAAGTCGAAATTGCGCGGGGGCAAAAAGAATCGATGAGACTGATACTGCTTGGACCGCCGGGAGCGGGTAAGGGGACGCAGGCGCAACGGTTGGTCGAAAAGCACGGTATCGTGCAGCTCTCGACCGGCGACATGCTTCGTGCAGCCGTCGCGGCGCAGACCGAAATCGGCAAACGCGCCAAGGCCGTTATGGACGCCGGTCAACTGGTGTCCGATGAGATCGTCAATCAGATCGTCTCGGAGCGGGTGGATTCCGATGATTGTCGGCGCGGTTTTATCCTGGATGGATTTCCACGCACCCTGGCCCAGGCGGATGCAACCGAAACGATGCTTGCGCAGAAGGGAATGTCCCTCGACGCCGTTATCGAAATCAAGGTTGACGACGATGTCCTGGTTGACCGGGTTTCGGGCCGCTATACCTGCGCCAATTGCGGCGCTGGATATCATGATACCAATATGAAGCCGTCGGTGGACGGCGTTTGCGACAAATGCGGCTCTGCCGAGTTCAAGCGCCGGCCGGACGACAATGCCGAGACGCTACGGACGCGGCTTCAGGCCTATTACAAGGAAACGTCACCACTGATCGGTTTCTACTATGCCAAGGGTATGCTTTCGTCGGTTGACGGAATGGCCGACATCGATGACGTGACGGCTGAAATCGAAGTGGTTCTGGCAGCAGTCTGAGAACATCAGAATGCCGTTCTGCAGGAGTTGACATTTCCAGTTGATTCCGCCAAAGACTGCGCCAACACGCTTAAACAAGAAGCGATCGGCGCCGGTCCTAAAATTGAGGCTCGGGCTGAGCGCTTTTGCTTTGTTCGGGTGGTACCAAAACAAATCCCGGATTTCATGCCGGCAACTCAAGGAGAAACGACGTGGCCCGTATCGCTGGCGTCAATATTCCGACAAACAAGCGCGTCGTCATTGCGCTTCAGTACATCCACGGAATCGGTGCGAAATTCGCAAAAGAGATCGTGGAGAAAGCCGGTATTCCGGAAGAACGCCGTGTAAACGAGCTTACCGATTCCGAGGTATTGCAGGTTCGTGAGGCAATCGACCGTGACTATCAGGTTGAAGGCGATCTTCGCCGCGAAGTCCAGTTGAACGTCAAACGTTTGATGGACCTTGGCTGCTATCGTGGTCTGCGGCATCGCCGCGGTCTTCCGGTCCGTGGTCAGCGCACACATACCAATGCCCGCACCCGCAAGGGACCTGCAAGGGCGATTGCCGGCAAGAAGAAATAACAACAATTTTGCAGTGATGGCCGCGATTCGAGCGGTCTATCGGCAAGGTGCTTTCGCCCGGCACTTGAAAAACGGGGCGAGTGGTGGAGCCGCTGGCGTTACGGCGGCGAAGAGATCTCTGTAGGAAGGACTATCATGGCCAAGGAAGCCACACGCGTACGCCGCCGTGAGCGGAAGAACATTTCGACCGGCGTCGCTCATGTCAGTTCGACATTCAACAATACGATGATCACGATTACCGATGCCCAGGGCAATACCATTGCCTGGTCCTCCGCCGGCGCACAAGGGTTCAAGGGATCGCGCAAGTCAACGCCGTTCGCCGCCCAGATGGCCGCCGAAGACTGCGCGAAAAAGGCGCAAGAGCATGGCATGCGTACACTTGAGGTCGAGGTTTCCGGACCTGGGTCGGGCCGTGAGTCGGCTCTGCGCGCACTGCAGGCGGCTGGTTTCACCATCACATCAATCCGTGATGTCACGCCTATTCCGCACAATGGTTGCCGGCCGCGCAAGAAACGCCGCGTCTGACGCCACACATTTACCGACTGCATGAACGCCGTATTGGCGTTCCTCTGCGGTTTCCAGATCTGTTGTCACGATTGAATGGTGGCAAGGAATCGGAAGGACGATACAAATGATTCAGAAAAACTGGCAAGAACTGATCAAACCAAACAAGATCGAGTTCCAGTCCAAAAACAATATTGTCACCACTCTGGTCGCCGAACCTCTTGAGCGTGGTTTTGGTCTGACTCTCGGCAATGCCATTCGCCGGGTTCTGCTGTCCTCGCTGCGTGGTGCTGCGGTAACCGCCGTACAGATTGACGGCGTGCTGCATGAATTCTCCTCGATCACCGGTGTGCGCGAAGATGTCACCGACATCGTGTTGAACATCAAGGAAATCGCCATTCGCATGGAAGGCGAGGGTCCAAAGCGGATGGTCGTGCGCAAGCAGGGCCCGGGCGCTGTCACCGCCGGTGATATTCAGACGGTTGGCGATGTCGAGGTTCTGAATCCAGATCATGTGCTCTGCACGCTGGACGAAGGCGCGGAAATTCGCATGGAGTTCACGGTTGATGCCGGAAAGGGGTACTTGCCCGCCGAGCGCAACCGCGCAGAAGACGCACCGATCGGCCTTATTCCCGTCGATAGCCTCTTTTCGCCGGTCAAGAAGGTCTCCTATAAGGTTGAAAATACCCGCGAAGGCCAGGTGCTTGACTACGACAAGCTGACGATGACGCTTGAATCCGACGGTTCGGTTACCGGGGAAGACGCGATTGCCTTTGCAGCGCGCATTCTGCAGGACCAGCTGTCGATCTTCGTCAACTTCGACGAACCGCAGAAAGAGCAGCCACAGGAACAGGTTACCGAACTTGCCTTCAATCCGGCGCTGCTGAAGAAAGTCGACGAACTGGAATTGTCCGTCCGTTCGGCAAACTGCCTGAAGAACGACAACATCGTTTATATCGGCGACCTCATTCAAAAGACCGAGGCGGAAATGCTGCGGACGCCGAATTTTGGTCGTAAGTCACTGAATGAGATCAAGGAAGTTCTCGCCGCGATGGGGCTGCATCTGGGTATGGAAGTACCGGACTGGCCGCCTGAAATCATCGAAGATCTGGCGAAGCGTTACGAAGATCAGTATTAAGGCGCGTTGCGCCGCAACAGACTATTGAAGGAGAAGGCTCATGCGCCACGGGAAAAAAGGCCGCAAGCTGAATCGCACCGCGAGCCATCGCAAAGCGTTGTTTGCCAATATGGCGGCATCGCTGATCGAACACGAGCAGATTACGACGACACTGCCAAAGGCGAAGGAACTTCGCCCGGTCGTGGAAAAGCTTATCACGCTCGGCAAACGTGGTGATTTACATGCCCGCCGGCAGGCGATTTCGGCAATTCGCAATGCCGAACTGGTTCGCAAGCTGTTTGACACGCTGGCGCCGCGCTACGGCGAACGCAAGGGCGGTTACACCCGCGTGATGAAAGCCGGGTTCAGATTTGGCGACAATGCTCCGATGGCCGTGATCGAATTTGTCGATCGCGATGCCGGCGCAAAAGGCGCGGCTGATCTGGCACGTGTTGCCGAGGAAGAGACGTCGGAGCCGGAAGCGGCATAGTTCCGCTACCACAAACAAACGTAGAAAAGGGACCCATTGTGGTCCCTTTTTCTTTTCAAGCTGCCCGCAAATCACTTAGAAAATTTAACGATGGTGCCGACGATCACCCGGCTGGATGAATGGAGTTCCACATGAGGTCTCAACCCCGCATTTTTGTTGCGCTGCTGGCTGCCGGCCTGTTCTTTTCCGGTATTCCGGCCGTTGCCGAAGATGGCGCCATCGACATATTTCGCAACGCAATCACCGATTTGCTACGTGGCGGCAGCGACACCGGCTCGGACGGTGATGAAAAGATCGACAAACCGACGATCCGTGTCCCGCTTGGCCGCGAGGAAATACAGCTGTCATTCGCGCCACTGGTGCGCCAGACCGCCCCGTCTGTGGTGAATGTCTACGCGGCCAAGAAAGTTAAGGCTCGATCACCATTTGCCAATGATCCGTTTTTCGAGCAGTTTTTCGGCGACAGGATGCCACCGCGAGTGCAATCATCGCTTGGATCGGGTGTCATTGTTGATGCCACGGGGATTGTGGTGACAAACTATCACGTCATTCGCGATGCCGATGAGGTGAAGGTGGCGCTGTCCGACGGAAGTGAGTTCACCAGCAAGATAATGCTGAAAGATGAGCGGGTGGATATTGCCGTGCTCAAGATCAATTCCGAAAAACCGTTTCCGTCAATCTCGTTCGGCGACTCCGAGGCACTCGAAATTGGCGATCTCGTCCTGGCAATCGGCAATCCGTTCGGTGTCGGCCAGACCACAACGAGCGGTATCGTTTCCGCTCTGGCAAGAAATGGTGTCGGCGTTTCGGATTTTGGATTTTTCGTACAGACCGATGCTGCGATCAACCCGGGAAACTCCGGTGGCGCGCTGATCGATATGGGCGGACGATTGATCGGGATCAATACGGCGATATTCTCCCGGTCCGGTGGCTCCAACGGAATCGGATTTGCCATTCCGTCGAACATGGTGCGAGCGGTAGTCGGCGCGGCTCGAAAAGGCGCCGATTTTTTTGAAAGGCCGTTCTTGGGCGCCGGTTTCGACTGTTCGACTGAACACGTCTGCGTGCAGCAGAC
>JAJFHT010000297.1 GCA_021775495.1 Hyphomicrobiales bacterium
TCTAGGCGACGGTCAGCCCTTGATTTTACCTCCGCAAAGCTCGATATCCAGCCCAACTCACCTTTCAAATGGCAATGGAAGATTGCAATGACCGACGAGTCGAACAACGGGCAGACGCCCGATCCGAAGACCGCACAGGCAGCAGCCGCTCAGACAGCCGGCGCAAAAGCGCCTGAAGCTGCAAATGAAAATGCCGGCCAGGACCCATCCGCTTGGGCCAAGGAAGCGCCTGAAACCGATCCGCTGGACGTGTTAAAGGCGGAAAACGAAGACCTGAAGGATCGCCTTCTGCGGCTTGCCGCGGATATGGAGAACCTGCGACGCCGCACCGCGCGCGACGTCAGCGATGCAAAAACCTATTCCGTCGCCGGTTTTGCACGCGACATGCTTTCGGTTACGGACAATCTGCGCCGGGCCATTGACGCGGTGCCGGCGGAGGCGCGTGAGCGGGGCGAGGCCGGTCTGACCGCTTTGCTTGAAGGCGTCGACCTGACGGAACGCGAGATGCTGGTTGCGCTCGGCCGGCACGGCGTAAAGAAACTCGATCCCAAGGGCCAGAAATTCGATCCGAATTTCCATCAGGCCATGTTCGAGGTTCCCAACACCGAAGTGCCGAACAATTCGGTGATCGAAGTGGTTCAGACTGGTTATGTGATCGCCGACCGGGTCCTGCGGCCGGCGATGGTCGGCATCGCCAAGGGCGGCCCCCGGCAGGCGGCAGAACCGGCGGAAACCGAACAGGCTTCCGAGGCTCAGCCGGCGCAGGATCAGAAAGCCTGAAGCAGGTCAGCTCTCGAAATGGGTGATGCCGCGGCGATCCTCGTCGACGCGCAGGCTTGAATAGAACGGGTCGTGCGCCCGCTGTTCGCATTGCCGGCGCGGGCAGAGGCGGCAATTGACGCCGATTTCGGTGATCATGCGGGTCGAATTCGGATTGATATCCATCCCGTAGACCAGCTCGGGCGCGTATTCGACCGGGCAACCGAGCGAAACGGCAAGCCGCTTGTCTTCGGTCGAATAGCGGATTGTCGGCCTGTCGACGGTACGATTGACCGTTAGATAGCGGCTGTGATCGGGCATCTCGACGATCTGGGTCATGATCCTGCCGGGAACGCGGAAGCAGTAATGTATGTCCAGTCTCGGGCAGGTGCCGCCAAACCGGGCCAGTTGGATCGGTGTCGCGTTCATGCGCTTTGAAACATTGCCGCCGCGGTCGATTCGCAGAAAGAAAAACGGAATGCCCCTGTGCCCCGGCTTTTGCAGCGTGGTCAGCCGGTGGCAGACCTGCTCGTAGGACACCGAGAATCGAGCCGCGAGGCGCTCGATATCGTATTTCGCTTTCAGGGCTTCCTCGAAAAATTCCGAATAGGGCATCATCAGGGCAGCGGCGAAATAGTTCGCCAGTTCAATACGGCAGCGGGCGGCGACCTGTTCGTTGTTTCTGATCTGATCGCTCAATTGCTCGTTCAGCAGATCGGAAAATTCAATATGGGCGATCATGTGCGCGAGCTGGAACACCTTGTTGTTGTGATCGAGCCCGTCGGACAGCAACAGTTTCCCCTTTTCCCGGTCGAAATAGCGCAGTGACGATCCCATGTCCTCATCCCGCACCTGAACGACCGCGACCTTAAGATTTGTCGCCAGATGTTCCCTTAGCGCACCGTAGATTTCTTCCCGGTCCGGAATGCCCTGGACGTAACATTGCTCCGCAACGGTCTCCAGATCCGGAAAATGGTTGTTGTGATTTCTGAACAGGTCATGCACGCCCTGCTCGATGCTCAGATTTGAATCTCCGCTCGCCGCGATCGCCTCATTCTGCTCGGCGAGCTTTTCACCGTAAGATCTGTAGGCATTGAAGATATTGACCATGCCGTTGATCAGATTGGGCGCCCGTTCGAGCGCACTGCGCAATTCCTCGATGTCCGGCTGAGCGTCGCCAAAGGCCGGATCACGGGTGATCTGACGCAGGTCAGCCAGGGCAAGAACAGCCGCGTCGTTGTTGGTCAGTTCGCGCCAGTCCAGCCCGAAACTGTCGGAAAGCGTGATCAGGAACTTCAGCGACGCGCTGCGCTGGTTACGCTCGATCAGATTGACATAGCTGGCGCTGACCTTGAGCGCCGCCGCCAGTTCCGCCTGCGTCATGTTCCGGCCTTTGCGCAGTTCGCGCAGTTTTGATCCGATAAAGACTTTCTCGCCAGCCATCAGGCCACGTGCGCAAAATGATCGGGACGAGTCAATAGAGTCGCTGCTCAAAGTGACAGATTTACAAAATTTCCATCCGCAGATCCCCTGATCTGCCGGATTGGATCGCTGCATCAGGTCAACTGCACTTGCAAAGGAAGGGCTGTCAGCCGGGACAAAGCGAGATGCTCATCTGTAGATGGGAAAATCCTTCGTCAAAGCATCGACACGCTGAATGATTCCCGGCAGCGGCGGCAGCGTTTCGTCGCCGGTATGTTTGCGCTGGGCTTCCAGGACCTCTCCGATCAGATTGCCGATTTCGCGGAACTCGTCGGTGCCAAATCCCCTTGTTGTCCCGGCGGGGGAACCAAGTCGGATTCCCGATGTGATCATCGGTTTTTCAGGATCGAACGGAATGCCGTTCTTGTTGCAGGTTATCCGGTGTTGTCCAAGCACCTCTTCTGCCGCCTTGCCGGTGATGTTTTTCGGTCTGAGGTCGACCAGCATCAAATGCGTGTCCGTTCCGCCGGAAACGATATCCAGACCGTTGTCCTTCAAGGTGGAGGCAAGAACCTTTGCATTGGCCACGACGTCTTGTGCATAGGTTTTGAATTGCGGCTTCAGTGCTTCACCGAAAGCAACGGCCTTGGCGGCGATGACGTGCATCAGCGGCCCGCCCTGCAAACCGGGAAACACCGCGGAATTGAACTTTTTGCCGAGATCTTCGTCGCACGACAATATCATGCCGCCGCGCGGACCGCGCAGGGTCTTGTGGGTGGTCGTGGTGACCACATCCGCATAAGGCAGGGGGTTCGGATGCACGCCGCCGGCGACCAGTCCGGCAAAATGCGCCATGTCCACCATCAGCTTGGCACCGACCGCGTCGGCGATGGCACGAAAGCGCCGGAAATCGATATGCCTTGGATAGGCGGAACCGCCGGTCAGAATCAGTTTCGGCTTGTGTTCATGCGCCAGGCTTTCCACTTCATCATAATCGATCCGATGGCTCTCCCGATCGACACCATAGGGCACGGCATTGAACCACTTTCCCGATTGATTGACCGGCGATCCGTGGGTGAGGTGGCCGCCGGCGGCCAGGTTGAGCCCGAGAAACGTATCGCCCGGTTTGAGCAGCGAAAAGAAAACCGCCTGATTGGCCTGTGCGCCCGAATGTGGTTGGACATTGACGTAGGCGCATTCGAACAGTTGCCTGGCGCGACCGCGGGCCAGATCCTCGGCCACGTCGACATGTTTGCAGCCGCCATAATACCGCCGGCCCGGATAGCCTTCGGCATATTTGTTGGTCAGCAGCGACCCCTGCGCATCCAGTACCGCTTGCGAGACGATGTTTTCCGAGGCGATCAGTTCGATCTCCTCCTGCTGACGATCTCCTTCGTCATGGATTGCTTTCGCAACCGCAGGATCTGCGGTTGCGATATGTTCGGCAAAGAACGCGTCCGTGGAATTTTGCCTGATCTGTTCAAGCATCTGTGCTGTCCTTTCTCTGTTCAGCCGGTCCAGCCAAGGCCGCCGGCAATACAGTTCATCGACATCAGCAAAGGCACGGTGATGTCGTCGCGTTGTTGGCTCTGTTTCGGAGATTTGCGGAATTCCCGCAACAGTTCGACCTGCATGCGGTTCGTCTGGTTGGTGATGGCACGGACACGCTCTATACGATCCCGGAAAACGGGAAACCGCGTGGCGAGTTCCAGTCCGCCATTCAGCCGCAGAACCCAGTCCCTGGTTGTTGCATATTCCGCTCGTATCGAGGCCAGAATCTCCGCTGAGTGCGGGTTGTCGCCATTCAATTGCGCATAAAGCGCGGCGATTTCCATATCGACCTGGTAGAGTGTTTTTTCAACTTCGTCGATGACCAGCCGAAACAGGGTCGAGTGCTGCATCATGGTATCCAGCAAATGGTTTCCATGGCTTCCGCGCACTTTGGTAAAGGCTTCAAGAGATGTACCGATCCCATACCAACCGGTAATCAGGTGTCGATTCTGGCTCCAGGCGAAAACCCACGGGATTGCCCGCAATTCATCGAGACCGCCGCCGCCAAATCTCTTGGCCGGGCGTGATCCGATCTTCAGCAGCGACAATTCCTCGACGGGACTGGATTTCTGGAAATAGTCGAGGAAACCCGGTCGATGCAGAAGCGTCGTATATGCAACCTGCGAAAGACCGGACAGGGCTTCCAGCGCCTCCTCGAATTCAGGCCGGTTGTCGTATCTTGCGCGGTTTCCTGCGGCCGAGTGTGCCAGGACACCGGCGCAGAGTTGTTCCATCTCACTCAGTGCGGTGCCCCGGTTGGCATATTTGGACGAAACAACTTCGCCTTGGTCGGTGATGCGCATCCGCCCGTTGATGGTCCCGGCCGGCTGGGCTGCGATTGCTCGTCCGGTTGGCGCGCCGCCGCGGCTGACTGAACCGCCACGGCCATGAAAGAAACATATGTCAATTCCGGCCGAACTGGCCGTTCTGATGAGCCGGCGTTGCGCGTTGATCAGTTCCCAGGTGGAGCACAAGAACCCGCCATCCTTATTGGAATCCGAGTAACCGAGCATGATCTCGAGCGGCCTGCGCCGCGACAGAATCGAACGGCGTACAAGCGGAACCTTGAGCAGTTCGGTCAAGACTGACGGTGCCTTGCGCAGATCCTCTATCGTTTCGAACAGCGGCACGACACCGAGTTCCACCGGTGCTGTCGAATCGCCGCCGCAATGAAGACCGCAGATACGGGCCAGCAGATAGACGGCCAGCAGATCATCGGCCGAATGCGTCATACTGAGGATAAACGCGCCGATCGCCTCGTGATCATCGCTGCGGCCGACATCGCCGATCAGTTTGAACAGACCGCAGGTTTCCCCTGCCAGCGGAGACAATGTGTCGGGCAGGTCGGGTGGGGGGCTTTGTGGATTGAGATGGTTTCGCAAGGCCGCCGTCCAGTCGGCGGTTCCAGGTTGCAGGTCAGCCGGTTGTTCATTTTGGGCCGCAAGAATTTCCAGCAGGACGGAATTGATGACAGTTGAGTTTTGCCGAATGTCGAGCGAAACCGTGCGAAAGCCGAATGTTTCCACCTGTTGTCGAAATGGTTTGAGATATGTGGTCGCCAAACCGCCGGAGCCAAGTTGACCGAGGCAGTTTTCCACGGCGCGGATGTCGTCGGCCAATTCGCGCGGACTGCCGTATCCGTGAGGGTTTTCGGCGTTGCGGCATTGCATGGACATGATCTTCAGATCGATCGCCGCGAGATACTGGCGAAAAACTTCACCTGGGTTCCGGTGCGACAGGACATCTTTTTGGCCCAGCCCGGACATCAACCCGTCAAGGCGGTCCTGCATCTCGGGCGGAATGTCCACGGCATTGCTGCTTATGCTCAATACCTGGATCAGATCGGCAGTTTTCCTGCGATAATGCTGCAAAATTGTGCGCCTGTTATGATCCAGCGCAGCGCGTGTCACCTGCCAGGTGACATTGGGATTGCCGTCGCGGTCGCCGCCGATCCACGAGGAAAATCCGAAGAAGCTCGGCGTCCTGTCCACCATCTCCGGGAAGTGGCGCGTCAACGCACGGTCAAGCTGGTCATACAGTTGGGGGACGGTTTCAAACAGAATATCGCGAAAGAAGTGAAGCCCCCAGGACACCTCCTGCGCCAGGGTTGGCCGCTCCAGCCGCAACTCTCCAGTCATCCACAAGAGATCGATTTCGTTTTGCAGCGCAGCGATGCGCTGGTCGCGCTCATGTGGTGTCCAGCGACTGGTTTCCAGGTCGACCAGTTTCCGGTAGATGCGCCGATGTATCTCAAGAACCGTTACGCGCTTGGCCTCGGTCGGATGAGCGGTGATCGTCGGGCTGACATCCAAAGTTGAGATTGTGGCGTTGATATCGGAAGGTTTTGCCCCGGAGGCGGCGAGATCCGCGGCAGCGCCGTTGACGCTTCCCGGAACGTGTTCGGGCCCGCGCTCTGTCTCCACCAGTCGGCGTTCGCGCATCGCATTCGTCTCATGTACGATGCGCAGAAGCTGGAGCCATATGCCGATCGCCTGCAACCCGGCAATCTTGTCATCGGGATTATCGAGCCGGTTCAGACTCGCGCCCTCAACAACGCCTCTGACGTTTGGGGCCTGGCGGTCAACGGTTTCGCGCAGCAGCGATCTCAACAGGTCGACGATGTCCTCTCCGTCCCGGTCCAGCGCGAAAACCTGCTCCAGTTCTTCACCAGGACAAACACGGACCAGCGGTGTCATGGCTAAACAACCCTGTCACCAGGTTCATCGCCGGCAAAATAAGCGACCAGATTGTCTATGACACGATACCCCATCGCCTCGCGGGTTTCACGGGTTGCACTGCCAAGATGCGGCAGCAGAACGGCATTCGGGCAGTCCAGCAGGCAGGCCCGTACATCAGGTTCACCGTCAAATACATCGAGACCGGCACCGGCGATTTTCGCCGTGTTGAGTGCATCCGCCAGGGCATCCTCGTCAACGACTTCCCCTCTCGCCGTATTGATCAGATAGGCGGTCGGTTTCATCCGGTCCAGCCGCTTGGCATCGATCAGATTCCGGTTTGCCTCGCCGCCCGGGCAGTGAAGCGAAACAAAATCGGACTGGCCGACCAGCTCATCGAGATCGTCAACCTGTCTGGCGCCAAATTCAGCCAGTACGGCAGCATCCACTTTGGAGCGGTTGTGCACCAGGATTGTCATGCCGAATCCAAATCGGGCCCGGCGCGCGGTTTCGCGCCCAATTCGTCCAAATCCGACAATTCCCAGAATCTTGCCGGAGAGTTTTTGTCCGACAAGATGCGTCGGGCGCCAGCCGGTCCAGCCGCCGTTGCGCAATTCGCGCTCGCCCTCGCCGGCGCGCCGTGCCACCATCAGCATCAGTGTGAGGGCAAGATCGGCGGTGCATTCGCTCAGCACATCGGGTGTGTTGGTCACGACCAGCCCGCGGTTCCTGGCCGAGGCAATGTCTATGTGGCTGAAGCCGACGCCGTAATTCGCAATAATCTTCACGCGCGGCTGCTCTACCGGGAATGCCGAAGCCCCCATCCTATCGGTGACCGTGGGCAAAAGCGCATCCGCATGCGACATTGCCTGAAGCAGGTCCATTTCGCCGAGCGGCCGGTCACTGTCGTTGAAGATCGGGTCGAACAGATGCTGCAACCTGGCCTCCACGGCATCGGGCCAGCGGCGGGTTACGAAGACCTTCGGCTTGCTCATGACTTGCTCAATCTATGCTGCTTTTCGCAATGCCTGCGTTACAGTGGTGCCGATATCCGCCGGTGTCGGCGCGATCGACGCACCAACCTTGCGCAGCATCTCGACCTTCTCCGGTGCGCTTTCGCCAAACGCGGAAATGATGGCTCCGGCATGGCCCATGCGTTTGCCTTTCGGCGCACTTAATCCGGCGACATAGGCGATCACCGGCTTCGACATGTGATCACGGATGAAATTTGCGGCCTCGGCCTCCTGCGGGCCGCCGATTTCCCCGATCATCACCACGGCTGTGGTATCGTCATCCTGTTCGAACAGTTCCAGAATGTCCTTGAACGAACTTCCGTTGACCGGGTCGCCGCCGATGCCGACGCTGGTTGAAACGCCGATTCCGAGGTCCATCATTTGCGAGGCTGCCTCGTAACCGAGCGTCCCTGAGCGGCCGACGATCCCGACATTGCCGGGAAGATAGATGTGCCCGGGCATGATTCCGGCCAGCGCCTTCCCGGGCGTGATGATCCCGGCGCAATTTGGGCCAAGCAGGCGCATCCGCCTGTCTTCGCGGTAGCAGCGCATGAAGCGCTTGACGCGCATCATGTCCTGCGCCGGAATTCCGTCGGTTATGCAGACGGCAAGCTCTATGCTGGCATCCGCCGCTTCCATGATGGAATCGGCGGCGAATGGCGGCGGGACAATGATCAGGCTGGCTTTTGCACCGGTCTGCGCAACCGCGTCCTTCACGGTGTTGAAGACCGGCCGCCCAAGCGCGGTTTCTCCGCCGCGGCCGGGAACCACACCGCCAACAACATTGGTTCCGTATTCGATCATCTCGCGGCTGTGGAAAGTGCCGATGCGTCCGGTCATTCCCTGAACGATTACCGGCGTGTTCCTGTCGATCAGAATGCTCATGATGCTGCTTCCATCTGGAACGTGACCGGGGTGCTTTTCCTGCAGGACGCAACGGCTTTTTCCGCGGCGTCCGACAGGGTTGAGGCCATGATGACCGGCAGGCCGCTGTCGACCAGGATCTGCCGTCCTTCCTCGACATGGGTGCCGGCCAGGCGAACAATGATCGGAACGTCGACCGGGTTGGCCTGAAGCGCCAGAACCACCCCTTCGGCAACCCAGTCGCACCGGTTGATGCCGGCAAATATGTTCACCAGAATGGCTTCCACCTTTTCATCGGAACGGACGAGGCGGAAGGCCTTGGCAACGCGTTCCGGCGATGCGCCGCCGCCGATGTCGAGAAAGTTGGCCGGTTCGCCACCGGCAAGCTGGATCATGTCCATGGTTGCCATGGCAAGGCCGGCGCCGTTGACGATGCAGCCGATATTTCCTTCCAGACCGACATAGCTCAGCCCTCGGTCGGCAGCCCTGGTTTCTCTCGGGTCTTCCTGGCTCTTGTCACGCAGTTCCGAAATCTCCGGCCTGCGAAACATCGCGTTGTCATCGAATCCCATTTTGGCATCAAGCGCCATGATCAATCCGTCTTGCGTGACGACAAGCGGATTGATCTCGACCATCGTAGCATCGAGATCCCTGAACGCGCGATAACATCCCTGGATCGTTGCCACGGCCTGCTGAATCTGCGACGCGCTGAAACCGAGATTGAAGGCGATTTCGCGCGCATGGAATTCGGTCAGTCCGACGGCGGGGTCGACGACACTTCGCACAATTGAACCTGGCTCACCCTCGGCGATCTCTTCGATTTCCATGCCGCCAAATCGCGATGCAACGACCATTATTCGTTCGCTGGACCGATCGAGAACAAATCCAAGATAGAGCTCGCGCTCGATCTCGATGCCGCCCTCGACATAGACCCGATAGACGACCTTGCCGTTCGGTCCGGATTGCTGGGTGACGAGTTTTTTGCCGAACATTTCATTGGCGGCGTCAAAGACGCCGTGTTCGTCGTCGCAGACCTTCACGCCGCCGGCCTTACCGCGGCCGCCGGTATGGACCTGCGCTTTCACGACCCATTTGCTCCCGCCGATCTCGTGGGCACGGTAGGTCGCCTGTTCCGGGCTGTAGGCAAGGCCGCCCGGCGGTATCTTCACACCAAATCCCTGCAGGATTTCCTTGGCCTGATACTCGTGAATATCCACGACATGGTCTCCATGTATTCAAGGCGCACAAGCGCTGAAATGAAATGGTCTACGGATCTTTGCCGGTGCTGATCGGCGAACCTGCGGACGACTACCCGGCGAGGCTGTCGAAATGCACCACCACCGGTTGGGCGGCAAGGTTTGCATGTTTAGCAAGCTGGACCGGCATGTCGCCAAGCGCGGTTTCAATCACTGCGAGCTCTTCGCTGAAATAGGGAATGTCGACGTCCCGACAGAACCGGGCCAACGCAGCGACCTGTTCGGTGACAACCAAAATGTTTCCCGATTGCTCGGTCATCATTCGAAACAGCTGATTTTCCTGCCTGGGGGTCGGCTGTTCCAGATTGGTCGGAACCTGTTCATATTCAACGAAATAGCTGCGCAGGCGCTTGAAGACCTCCTCCTCAAACGGCCTTGCGCCACCGCAGTGGCGATATCTCAGGTCAATGATCTGGATGTGCGGAAACCTGGCGGAACCCTGTATGTCCCGGACTCCAAGATTGGATGTGATGGTAACGCCGAATTGCTGTCGCATTTTTCGCCTCACGCTGCTTTTCTGACGGGTTGTTGGGGATTACCGATGAACAATGATTGGGCGGCGGCCACGCCCGAACCGAGTTCGATGTCGACGCCGCAGTCACGCATGGCCATTTCGGCTCCACCCAGAGCCTGAATCACCATGATCTCATTGAGATTGCCGAGGTGACCGATGCGGAAGACCTTGCCGGCAACCTTTGAAAGGCCTGCGCCAAGCGAAAGATTGTATCGGTAGTAGGCTGTTTTCAGGATTTCCGCGCTGTCGATATGGTCCGGCACGACAATCGCCGACACTGTGTCGGAATAGAGTTCCGGCTCCCGCGCGCAAAGTTCGAGGCCCCAGGCCTGCACGCCGGCGCGGACGGCTTCGGCCAGACGCGTGTGCCGCGCTAGGACATTCTCCAGGCCTTCCGAGAAGATGAATTCGAGCGATGCGCGCAAACCGTGGAACAGGCTTGTGGCCGGTGTGTAGGGAAAGTGGCCGGTGGCGTTGGCCTTGAGCATGTCGTCGAAACTGAGGAAGGTACGTGGAAGTCCGGCTGCCGTGCGGCGCTCCATGGCACGCTGACTGACCCCGACAATAGCAAGCCCGGTGGGCAGCATGAAGCCTTTCTGCGATCCCGATACGATCACATCCACGCCCCACTCATCCATGCGAAAATCCAGCGAACCTACGGAACTGACACCGTCGACACAAAGCAGCGCCGGATGACCGAGATCATCCAGGATTTCGCGAATGGCCCGGATATCGGAAACAACGCCGGTCGCCGTTTCATTGTGACAGGCAAAGACGCCTTTGATGCGATGATGCTTGTCCTGTTGCAAAATCTCCCGATAGTGTTGATGCGGCACGCCGAGGCCCCATTCGACCTCGCAATGTTCGACCTCGAGGCCGAAGCGCTGCGCCATATCCACCCAGAGCATGGAGAATTGCCCGAAACTGCTCATCAGCACCCGGTCTCCGGCGGAGAACAGGTTGGCGATGCAGGATTCCCAGCCGGCTGTTCCGCTTCCGGGAAACAGGAACACCTCGGCCGTTTCCGTGCGCATGACCCGCATGACGCCGGCGAACAGCGGCAGGGTAAGTTCGCCAAAATCGGGTGCCCGCATATCCTGCATGGAAACGTTCAGCGCCATGCGCACGCAGTCGGGAATATTTGTCGGGCCGGGGATGAAAAGTCCGGTGTATCCGCTGGTGTTTTTTGTCTGCACTGGAATGCCTTTCACTACCTTCGGCTGATTGCCGTGAATGATTGACATGGGCCGTCGACGGGGAACAGGAAATTCGTGTTGATATGTCGTTGTTGTTATTTACAAGATTGACTTTTGTAAGTTTTGTAAATTTATAAGTTCTTGATTTCATCATGTTGTAATTTTTTGCTTGACACTGGGGAAAGTATGTTCCTTTTGTCCGCTCCCTAATGCCCACAGGACAGACAGGGGAGCACTGAAATGAGTTTTCACTCCGTCACGCAAGCGCCGGCGCGACTCAATCGCAGCGAATTGGCGGTTCCGGGAAGCCAGCCGCAAATGTTTGAAAAAGCAGCGCAATCCGGCGCGGATATCGTATTTCTCGATCTGGAAGACTCGGTTGCGCCCGATGACAAGGAGCAGGCGCGCAAAAACATAATCGAAGCCCTGAACGACATCGACTGGAACACCAAAATCATGTCGCTGCGCATCAACGGGCTCGATACGCACTACATGTATCGGGATCTTGTCGATGTCCTCGAGCAGGCCGGTGAGCGGCTCGATCTCATTATGATCCCCAAGGTCGGGACTGCCGCGGACGTCTACGCGGTCGACATGCTGGTCACCCAGATCGAGGCGGCAAGCGGATACCGCAAACCGATCGGTTTTGAGCTGATCATTGAAACCGCGCTCGGCATGCAGAACGTCAATGAAATCGCCGCGGCCAGCCGTCGCAACGAATCGCTGCATTTCGGTGTTGCGGATTACGCCGCCTCCACCCGTGCGCGCACGACCACGATCGGAGGCGTGAACCAGGACTATTCCGTGCTGACGGACGCCCTCGACTCTACAGGGGCCCGCGCCACGCATTGGGGGGACATGTGGCATCACGCGCTGTCGAAATTGGTCGTTGCGGCGCGGGCAAACGGTTTGCGGCCGGTCGACGGTCCGTTTGGTGATTTCTCCGATCCCGACGGATATACGGCCGCGGCAAAAAGGGCCGCCGCCCTCGGTTATGAAGGCAAATGGGCGATTCATCCCTCGCAGATCGAGTTCGCCAACGATGTCATGAGCCCGGGAACAGAAGAGGTGGCGCGCGCCCGCGACATTCTGGCCGCAATGAAACAGGCTGCCGAACAGGGAAGAGGCGCCGTCTCCCTGGGCGGCCGGCTGATCGACTATGCTTCAATCAGACAGGCGGAAGTGCTGGTGGAAAAGGCCAGGCAGCTCCAGACCGCATGAACAAGATACGCTCTAGTGATCGCAGTCAGGCAAGCCCGGCCTGTTGTGCGGCCTGCAGCAGATCATGTTGCGGTCGCGGCCCGATTTGCTGAATGACCAGACCGGCTGCCAGCGAGCCGAGTTTGCCGCATGATTCAAGCTCATGCCCGTTGGTATATCCGTAAAGGAAACCTGCGGCGTAGAGATCGCCGGCACCTGTCGTGTCAGTCAGCGTGTCGATTTCGATCGCCTTGATGACAATGGTCTCGTCGCCGCGGACGATGATCGAGCCTTTTTCCGAACGGGTAACGGCGGCCAGGCCGCAGTCCGCACGAATGGCTTCCAGGCCCGATTCCAGCGAGGCGGTCTGGTAGAGCGATTTCAGCTCGCTCTCATTGGCAAAGACGATATCGACGGTTTTCGAGCGGATCAGTTCGAGAAACTCGTCGCGATAACGGTCGACACAAAACGGATCCGACAGGGTCATCGCAACTTCGTTTCCGGCTTCGTGGGAAAGTTTCGCGCTCAGCCGTATGGCCTCCTTGGCCAGCGGCGGATCCCACAGATAACCCTCGAAATAGGTGACCTTGGCGCCGGCCGCCTTGTCGGCTTCCACATCCTCCGGCCCAAGCTCGACGCAAGCGCCGAGATGGGTGTTCATCGATCGCTCGCCGTCAGGAGTGACAAAGATCATCGACCGCGCCGTGGGCGGTTCCCGGTCCAGCGGCATGGTGTCGAAAGCGACGCCCTGGGCGCGAATATCATGGGTGAAGATGCGGCCGAGGGGATCGGCTGCCACCTTGCCGAAATAGGCCACCTGGCCACCGAAACTGGCGACACCCGCGGCGGTGTTTCCGGCGCTACCGCCCGATGTCTCGATTGCCGGACCCATACGCCCGTAGAGCAATTCGGCCCTTTCGGCATCGATCAGGTTCATAGCACCTTTGGTAATTGCATTATCTTGCAGGAAGTCATCGTCGCAACGGGCGATAATATCGACAATAGCGTTGCCGATGCAAAGAACGTCGTGGCGGCTCATTTGGCTGGATTCTCCGGCTGAAAAAGGCAGGCAGCGTTCCCTAACCTCATATCAGCGAATTTGCAAAGACTTCGATTGCCCTTGCCGCCGGAGCCCGACATGCCTACCTGCGACGCGGAAGCACACCAGCAATTGGAGCCCGTTGCCGAATGATCATCGAATCCGCCCGTGCCGCCGCGAGCCGTCTGCTCACGCCGACGTTCAGAAGCGTTCTGTTCAAATCACTCGGGCTGACGGTGCTGGTTCTGATCGGCGCGTGGTTCGGCCTGACCGGTCTGTTTTCCGCAACGGCCATGCCATGGATCGATACCCTGTTGCCGGGTATTCCCGATTGGGTCGGCTGGCTTGGCATGTTCGGTGCCATCATTGCCGGCGTCGGTCTGGCGCTGGCCCTTGCATTGTTCATTGCGCCGGTGACGGCTGTGGTCGCCAGCATGTTTCTCGATGAGGTTGCCGAGGTGATCGAGGTCGAGGATTATCCGCATGACCAGCCGGGGCAGCCGCTTCCGGCCGCAAGATCGCTGATATTGTCGCTGAAGTTCTTCGTCGTCGTGGTGATCGGCAATCTGATAGCGCTGATTCTTCTTCTGGTTCCCGGAATCAACATCGCCGCGTTTTTTCTGGTGAACGGCTACCTGCTGGGCCGAGAGTTCTTCGAATTTGCCGCCATGCGCCACCGCCCGGAAAAAGAAGCCAAGGCGATGCGCTCCAGACACACGCTTACCATATTCCTCGCCGGCCTGGTGATTGCCGGCTTCCTGTCCATTCCGGTTATCAACCTGCTGACGCCGTTGTTTGCCTCGGCCATGATGGTGCATCTGCACAAGATGCTGTCTGCCGAAGACCAGGAAAGAGTCTAATTGGCCAACGGCACGATGGCAGCCGGAATATCGCAGGTCTTTTCCTTCGACTTGCAGAGATCGGCGATGATGCATTCAGTGCATTCGGGTTTGCGCGCCTTGCAGATGTAACGACCGTGCAGGATCAGCCAATGGTGCGCATGCCGCATGAACTGTTCGGGAATGATCTTCACCAGCAGGTCTTCGACCTGCTCCGGCGTTTTGCCCGGCGCCAGCCCAATCCGGTTGCCGATCCGTAGAATATGCGTGTCGACCGCCATGGTGGGTTGGCCAAAGGCCATGTTGAGCACGACATTGGCGGTCTTGCGGCCGACACCTGGAAGTTTGATCAGCTGATCGCGGTCGCCCGGGACAACACCGTCATGGTCGCGCAGCAGGGTCTCCGACAGAGCAATGACATTCTTGGCCTTGTTGCGATAAAGCCCGATCGATTTGATGTGATCGCGGACCCGGTCTTCGCCAAGCTCAAGCATTTTCTGCGGCGTGTCGGCTGCCGCAAACAGCCCCCGCGTGGCTTTGTTGACGCCCGCGTCGGTGGCTTGCGCCGACAGCACCACCGCTACCAGTAATGTATAGGGATTGACGTGTTCCAGCTCGCCTTTCGGCGCGGGACGCTGCATCGAGAAGCGGGTGAAGATTTCGGTGACCTCAGCGGTGGAATAACGCGATCGAGGTCCCCGGCGACCTGCGGCCTTGCGTCCCGCCACCGATTTAACACCTGATTTTGACTTGGGCTTTTGCATGAGCCCTCTATACTCAAACGCATGGCCAAAACAAATCCCTCGAAGGACGCGGACAGACCGGTTTTCCAGGCACTTTTGACACCGCACCGCTCGCTGACGCGGCGCGGCTTCGTCATCCTGATGTCGGTGCTGTTTGCGGTTTCGCTGGTCGTGGGTGTCTTTTTCATGTCGATCGGAGCCTGGCCGGTGTTCGGATTTTTCGGGCTCGATATCCTTCTCATCTATGTGGCCTTCCGGCTGAATTACCGGGCCGCGCGGGCCAAAGAGGAGGTCTCGGTTTCGCGCACCGAACTGGCGATTCGCAAAACCGCGGCATCCGGGCGTGTCAGGGAGCACGTGCTCAATCCGTTCTGGACACGATTCTTTGTCGCCCGGCACGACGAGATTGGCATCACCGGGATGCAGGTCGTCGGCGAGGGACAGGACATCACCCTCGGATCCTTTCTCAATCCCGACGATCGGGAAAGTTTTGCGACCGCCTTTTCCCGGGCTCTGGCCGCCGTGAAAGCGCGCTGAGAGGAAAGCAAGAATCGGGTGGCGGGCTGCTTCTGAAGACCTCATATTCCGGTCAAGAAGGGAACTTGATACCGGTTTCCCGCCAGAATACGCAAAAAAAGGACCAATTCGACGCTTCTTTTTGAATTGCCGACCCGGTCCAGGAGACACCAGTGATGAACCAGCCACAAGCCATTTTGCAGAACGACGTAACCCCCGGTGGCAGCGACTATGAACTGGTCCGGGCGGTGATCGAGAAAATCAGCCTCGACTACCGTGAGCAACCGGAACTGGAGGATCTGGCCGCAGATTTGGGTTCCAGCCCGACTGCATTGCAGAAATTGTTCACCCGTTGGGCCGGGCTCTCGCCGAAGGGGTTCTTGCAGGCGGTCACCCTCGACCACGCCAGGCGCTTGCTCGACGGCGGGACGCCGTTGCTTGAGACCTCGTTCGAGCTCGGACTGTCCGGCCCGGGGCGCCTGCATGATCTGTTCGTCACCCACGAGGCGATGTCTCCCGGAGACTACAAGACACGCGGTGCGGGACTTTCGATGCGCTACGGATTCCATATCTCGCCGTTCGGCCTGGCACTGATTATGGTCACCGACCGTGGCCTTGCGGGATTGGCTTTCTGCGATCCGGCTGGCGAAAGGGCGGCACTTGAAGACATGACGTCACGCTGGCCGAATGCCACCTATGTCGAGGATATTGCGGCCACAAGCCCCTATGCGGCGCGCATTTTCGACCCTGCCCGCTGGACCTCCGACGAACCGTTGCGGGTGGTGATGATAGGCACGGATTTCCAGATCCGTGTCTGGGACGCCCTGCTCAAGATACCCTTGGGCACGGCCAGAAGTTACTCATCGATTGCCGATGAGATCGGCAGTCCCAAAGCGTCTCGCGCCGTCGGTGCGGCAGTCGGCGCCAATCCGGTTTCCTTCGTTGTGCCGTGTCATCGCGCAGTCGGAAAGTCCGGTGCCTTGACCGGATATCACTGGGGATTGACCAGAAAACGCGCCATTCTCGGCTGGGAGGCCGGTCAGCTGACCGCTGCAATCTAACCAGGAAAGGGACTAAGCGGGCAGTGGTTACGGCAGGACCGCCAGCCGCTCCGTCAACAATTCGAAAAATCCGTCATGGTCGACGGTCCTCATCACCAAGGCGTTGCGTGGACGGTCCGTGACGCCCCACCAGTCGATCACTGTCATGCCCATCGTCAATTCCGACATGGTTTCGACCTCGACATTGCACTCGCGTCCGTCAAACAGGTCGGGTTTCAAAAGATAGGCTACGACGCAAGGGTCGTGCAGTGGGCCGCCGTCGGTGCCGTATTTTTCCTCATCAAACCGTTCGAAAAAATCCAGTAGCGCCGCCGTTGCAGAGCCGGTTTTGGTTCCAAGCGCACGGAACGCCTCGACCCGTTTCGCGGTCGTCAGGACTTTGTGAGTCACATCCAGCGGCATCATCACGATCGGAACGCCAGCCTCATAAACCGCTTTTGCCGCGTGCGGGTCGACATAAATGTTGAATTCTGCGGCGGGTGTCACATTGCCGCCTTCAAAAAAACCGCCGCCCATTAACACGATCTGACGGATTCGCGGTGCGATGTCCGGTTCCCGGATCAGCGCCAGGGCGATATTCGTCAGAGGTCCGAGCGCGCAGATGGTGATCGACCCTACATCTTCACGCATCAGCGTTTCGATCAGGAAATCGACCGCGTGAGTGGTTTGCAGTGGCATCGACGGTTCGGGCAGTTCCGGGCCGTCGAGTCCGGTTTTACCGTGAACATATTCGGCCGTCACAAGTGGCCGCACGAGGGGTCTTTGTGCGCCGGCGAAGACCTTCAGGTCGCCGCGCCCGGCCAGTTCGCAGATCTTCCGAGCGTTCGTTTCCGTCAATGCCAATGGGACATTTCCGGCGACGGCGGTGATGCCCAACACCTCGATTTCCGGGCTCGCCAGCGCCAGAAGGATGGCCACAGCATCATCCTGCCCGGGATCCGTATCGATAACTATTTTGTGGTTAAGCGTCATATCTGTCTCCGCCGCCTGTATCTTGAATTTTTCGCCGGCGCGGACCATATCAGAACCAGGCGGAAAAATGCCATCAGGGTTTTTCGGTCAGATGGTTGCTCTCTGAGGACTGAAACATGACGCGTGTATCGCCGTTTTCAAGCCCGTTACTGTTGGGTTTTGAAGCCATGGAAAAGACCTTGCAAAAGGTCGCGAAAAACGGTGACGGCTATCCGCCGTACAATATAGAGCGGATTTGCGCCTCCGGCGAGCAACCTGAAACACTTCGCATCACGCTGGCAGTTGCCGGCTTCGCCGAAAGCGATCTTGAGGTCGCCACGGAGGAAAACCAGTTGGTTATCAGCGGCCGGCAGGGTGATGAGGAAGAGCGCGATTTTCTGCATCGGGGCATTGCGGCGCGGCAGTTTCAGCGCACATTTGTCCTGGCCGAGGGCATGCGTGTTCTCAATGCCGAGCTGAAACACGGACTGTTGTCCATCGATCTTGATCGCCCGCAGCCGGAACGGCTTGTCCGAAAGATCGATATCTCGGTTGCTGACTGAGAGCCGGTTCCTGATTTACCGCTTGCCTGACGCCCTGCAGGCGGATTCAGCCGGAACTCGAACCCGATATTTGTTAGAAACCAACATAACGGTATGTACACCGGAGGTGAAATCATGACCGACACACACGTCACAACCGCGCCCACCCAGGACGAATTGGCCCATCTTGGCGAGGGAAACCTTGCCTATTTCCGCCGGATCAACAGCGATGATCTGAAACAGCGATTCCCGGAACTGCCGCCCATCGCGGCCGGATTAGACCTGTGGGCTCTTTTTGCCGCCAATGGCGAACCCATTCTGCTGTCCGACGCGCGCGACCAGGTTCTCGCCGGCGCGCAGGAGAACAATCTGATCGCCGTCAGCATCCACTGATTTTTTTTGGAAATGCAGCTTCAGGCCGCGTCCGATTCCTGTTGACCGGCCAGGAAGGAGTAGATCGCAGCCACATCGCTGGTGTCGCGGATTTTGGCGACGATATCTTCGTCGCGCAGTACCCGGGCGATGCGTGAAAGCGCCTTGAGATGATCCGCTCCAGCACCCTCGGGAGCCAGCAGCAGAAAGACTAGGTCAACCGGTTGATCGTCAAGCGCTTCGAAATCCACCGACGTCTCGAGCCGCGCGAAAACCCCGGTAATGTGTTGAATTCCCATCAGTTTGCCGTGGGGGATGGCGATGCCGTTGCCCACGCCTGTCGAACCAAGCCGTTCACGCTGCAATATCGTATCGAAGATTTCCCGCTCGGGAATTCCGGTGGACCTGGCAGCCGCCTCCGACAGCAGTTGCAGCAACTGCTTTTTCGAATTGGCCTTCAAAGCCGGCAAGATCGACTTTGAA
>JAJFHT010000298.1 GCA_021775495.1 Hyphomicrobiales bacterium
AGCCGCTGCCATGATCTCGACACCGTTCTGGTGCGACCGGTTAAGCCGGTAAAGACTGTTGTCGTAGTCGCTGTCCGGCGCGCTTCCGGGCGTCAATCCGGCCTTCGCCTTGCCCGCGCCAACCAGAGCCGACTGAAGCAGTACGATCAGCACGAACACCAGCAACGAGGTGATCCCGATTGAATAAGGGGCTATGTTTTCCATTGTTTTTTCCTCCTGTTCGGTCATTTCACTATTAAAATCGTGATTAGACAAGGTCTGGCGACTGCTGTGTTGACCTGACGTGCAACGGATGCTGAATGCAACGCACTTGCATTCTTTGCCGGAAAGCACCTGTGAAGCCCCTGCCCATTCTGCCCGTATCCGACAACCTTGCTAAGATCAGCGATGCTCTGCTCGCACAGCGGTCAGCCGTTCTGGTGGCGCCACCGGGTGCGGGCAAGACGACGATCGTGCCGTTGCACCTGTTGCAGCAGATGGGAGCTGTGGAGGGACGAATTATCCTTCTGGAACCGCGCCGGCTTGCCGCTCGGGCAGCGGCGCGCCGCATGGCGGCATTGCTTGGCGAGGAACCGGGGCAGACGGTCGGCTACGCCATGCGGCTGGATTCGCGCCAATCGAAAGCCACTCGCATTCTCGTTGTCACCGAGGGCGTGTTTGCCCGCATGCTGCTGGATGATGCCGAGCTCAAGGGCATTCACACCGTCATATTCGATGAGTTTCATGAGCGCTCGCTGGAAGGTGATTTTGCCCTGGCCCTGGCGCTGGATGTGCAGAGCGCCTTGCGGGACGATCTGAACCTGCTGGTCATGTCGGCAACACTGGATGGTGCCCGGGTGGCGAAACTGCTGGGTGGCGCGCCGGTGATTGAATCGAAAGGCCGCAGCTTTCCGGTCGAACTCCGTCACGTCGACCGCACCTCCGATGCGCCACTCGAACAGGCGGTTGCCCGGACCATCCGACAGGTTCTTGCCGAAGAAACCGGCAGCATTCTGGTATTCCTGCCCGGTCAGCGGGAAATCGAGCGCACCGCCGAGCAATTGCGTGACCGCATCGCAGCAAATGTTGACATCACACCACTCTATGGCGGTCTCGACGGCAGGGCGCAGGATGCGGCGATCCGCCCGGCGCAGGAGGGGCGGCGCAAGATCGTGCTCGCCACCAGTATCGCCGAGACCTCCATCACAATTGACGGTGTTAGGGTGATCATTGACAGCGGACTGGCCCGGCTGCCGCGTTACGAGCCGGCCACCGGTCTGACCCGGCTGGAAACCCTGCGCGTGTCCAAGGCTTCGGCCGACCAGCGCGCCGGCCGGGCCGGTCGCACCGAACCTGGCATCGCGATCCGCCTCTGGCGTGCCGAGCAGACTGCGGCATTGCCGCGTTTCACCCCTCCGGAAATCCTGCAGGCTGAACTGTCCGGCCTGGTGCTCGATTGCGCGGCCTGGGGGGTCGCCGATCCGTCACATCTTGCGTTCCTCGACCCGCCGCCTGAACCGGCGCTACGCGAAGCGGCAACCCTGCTGCAAGATCTTGACGCCATTGACGCCGATGGCCGCTTGACGAAGGCCGGAAAGGCGATGCGCAGACTGGCCCTGCCAGCCCGACTGGCCCATATGGTGACATCCGCCGCCGGTCCCGAAGAGACCTCACATGCGGCACACCTTGCCGTGCTGCTCACCGAGCGCGGGCTTGGCGGTAACAGCACCGATATTGACCGGCGTCTGCAGAACTTCCGCGCCGATCGGGGCCCACGCGCAAAAGCTGCAAAAAAGCTTGCCGGGCGACTGACCCGGAAAACCGTTTTTCCAACGTCGGAGGAAGGCGTCGCCGATACCGGCGAACTGCTGTTGTTCGCCTATCCCGACCGGGTTGCGCGGGCACGCGGCCAGCCCGGCCATTTTGTCCTGGCCAATGGCCGTGGCGCGGTGCTGGATCCGGCCGAATCGCTGGCCTCAAGCGCATATCTGGTGGTCGCGGACCTGCAGGGCCGCGCCGCCAATGCCCGTATTCTTTCAGCCGCCGCCGTCAATGAAGAGGCCGTTCGCTCCGTTCTGGGTTCGCGGCTGCAACAGCGCACCGATCTGTCGTTTGACCGCAGGAGCGGCAGGGTGCGGGCCCGCAGCGCCTCATCGCTTGGCAGCATCACCCTGTCGCAGGAGGCCCTGCCGGTCCCGCGCGGTGAGGCGGTGACCTCGATCCTCCTCTCCGCCCTGCGTGAATTCGGCCTTGACCTCTTGCACTGGTCACAACAGGCGCAATCTTTGCGGGCGCGGCTGATCTGGCTGCATTCAGTACTCGGATCACCCTGGCCCGACATGTCGGACGCCACGCTTCTGGACGAGCTTGAAAACTGGCTGGCACCGTTTCTGACCGGCGACCCGGCCTTTGACCAGCTTGGTCAACGCGGTCTTCGCGATGCTCTGCTGACGCGCATTCCGCCTGAGCTGCAGGCGCAAATCGACAAGCTGGTACCGGTCTCGTTTTCAACCCCCGGCGGCAGCGATGTGCCGATCCGCTATTCCGATGGCAGTGCCGTCCTTGCAGTCCGCGCCCAGCAGCTTTACGGCCTCGATACCCACCCGATGCTGGCCGGTGGTACCGTGCCGATGGTGATCGAGCTTCTGTCCCCGGCGCGCCGCCCGATTCAGACCACTACGGATCTGCCCGGATTCTGGCGTGGCTCCTGGGCCGATGTCCGCACCGAGATGAAGGGCCGCTATCCCAAACATGATTGGCCCGTCGATCCGGCGGCGGCTGGTGCCAAACAAGGGCGCATTTGATAGACCATGTCGATGAGTGCAGATTACCAGAATTACGATGCCCAGCAGAGCCGCAGGCTGCGTCTGTCCACACTGATCCGGCTGCGCTGGTTAGCGGCGGGCGGTCAGAGCCTCGCGGTTATCGTTGTGGCATTCGGCTTGGATTTTCCGTTCCCCGTTGCTTTGTGTTTCGGTTTGATCGCCTGTTCCGCTGCCCTGAATCTCTTTCTTGTCTCACGCTTTCCGGCAGTGCACCGGTTGAACCCGGACGCGGCTTTCGGCATCCTGATATTCGATGTGCTGCAGCTTGCAGGGCTGCTTTACATGACCGGCGGCCTGACCAATCCGTTTGCCGTGCTGATTATCGTGCCGGTCGTTGTTTCGGCGACAACCCTGCCGATCCGCATGACCGTGGCGCTCGGTATTACAGTGGTGATCTGCACCAGCCTGCTGGTTTTTTTCCACCTGCCGCTGCCCTGGTATCCAGACACGCCGCTGTCGATTCCATTCGTTTTTGTTGCCGGCTTGTGGATGGCGATTTTCTCCAGCCTGACTTTTACCGCGGTCTACGCCTGGCGGGTGGCCGAGGAGGCACGGCAACTGGCCGATGCCCTGTCGGCGACCGAACTTGTCCTGCAGCGCGAACAGCATCTTTCCGCGCTTGACGGGTTGGCCGCCGCTGCCGCCCATGAACTCGGCACGCCACTGGCCACCATCGCCCTGGTTGCCAAGGAGATGCAAAGCGCTCTCGGCGATGACGAGCGGTTCAGCGAAGATGTCAGCCTGCTGCGCTCGCAAAGTGAACGCTGCCGCGAAATCCTAAAACGTCTGACCAGCCTGTCGGCTGAAAACGAAGGGCATATGACGCGGTTGCCATTGACCTCTCTGATTGAGGAAGTCATCGCGCCGCATCGCGATTTCGGTATTGATATCAGGATCAAACCGGGAGAGCTGGCGGGACCGGAACCGGTCGGGCGGCGCAATCCCGGTGTCATCTACGGTCTGGGGAATATTGTCGAAAACGCCGTTGATTTTGCCCGTGAAACCGTCACGGTCAGCTGGACCTGGGATGAAGAGCACATCTCCTTGCGGATCGTCGATGATGGCCCTGGTTTCACGCCCGACAAGCTTGATCAGATTGGCGAGCCCTATGCCGGCGGCCGCACGTCGCGGCAAGGCGGCGGCCTGGGACTTGGGCTGTTCATCGCCAAGACTCTGCTGGAGCGCTCCGGCGCGGAATTGCATTTCCACAACAGTGCCAAGCCCGGTCTGGGTGCTGCGGTCGAAGTGGTCTGGCCGCGCCAGGCTCTGGTCATTGCCGATCAGAAAGCTGTAGATCGGGTCTGATGCACTTTTTATTTTGCAGCGCAACATATATAAAGAACGTGGACGTGATGCCGAAGGCCGGTCTCAACGGGCTTCGGTGCGAAACAGGCAGTGGATAAGCCGATGAACGACAGCAATGCCGGGCAGGCAGGAATGCCGGCCGAAGATCTTTCCCTACTGATTGTCGATGATGACGTGCCGTTCCTGAACCGTCTCGGTCGGGCGATGGAAAGCCGCGGCTTCGATGTTGCCACGGCACCGAGCGTCGAGGAGGCGCTGAACTGCGTTGCCGCCAAGCCTCCCGCTTACGCGGTGGTCGATATGCGGCTGGGTGACGGCAACGGGCTGGATGTGGTCGCGGCAATCCGCGAGCGCCGCACCGACACCCGCGCTGTGATTCTCACCGGATACGGTAACATCGCCACTGCCGTTACGGCGGTCAAACTCGGCGCCATCGACTATCTGTCGAAACCGGCCGATGCCGATGATGTCTATGCCGCGCTGACCCAATCGGCCGGCGAGAAAGCCGAGCCGCCGGAAAACCCGATGTCGGCTGACCGGGTGCGCTGGGAACACATCCAGCGGGTCTACGAGATGTGCGACCGCAACGTCTCCGAAACCGCCCGCCGCCTGTCAATGCACCGACGCACTCTGCAGCGAATCCTGGCAAAACGCGCACCGCGGTAGTATAAGGCTCTACAGGATCTTGCGCTGCCCGAAAGTCGGCTGGACTTCGGGAATGGGCGGCATCTGCCAGGTTCCGGTGACGGGAACCCCGGTCTCGCGATTGATCACCACATCCAAGACCGTCGGAATGTTCGATCGCAGCGCTTCGCCATAGGCGTCGCCGAACTGGTCGGGATGTTCAATTCTGATGCCGCGCGCACCCATGGCTTCGGCCATCTTGGAAAAATCCGGGTTCCACAATTGCCCGGTCTGTTCGTTGACAAAACTGGTGCCCAGTTCGCGGCCGTCCAGATAGACCCGCTGCAGGTCCCGGATCGTGCCGATGGCGTAATTGTTCTGCAGCACCCAGACTGCCGGCAGATTGTATTCGACGGCGGTGGCAACCGCATGCGGGGTCATCATGAATCCGCCATCGCCGCACAAGGTGACGCAAGGCGAATCCGGTCGCGCCAGTTTGGCACCCAATACGCCGCAGACGCCAAATCCCATGGCGGCGAACCCGCCGGAGGTCAGGTGGGTTCCGGCGATCTTCGGTTTCCAGTATTGTTCCGACCAGACTTGGCAGTTGCCGACATCATCGACCATGATTGTTTCGGGTGGTGAAATCCGCACCATATCGGCAAGCATGCGGCGCGGTTCGATCGGCACTTCGGAACTTCTCTCGAACGGTTCGCAGAAATTGCGCCAGTCCGATTGCCAGTTGCTGATTTCCGCGCGCCAGCCATCGATGTTTCCGGCACGTTTACCCTTGGCGCGGGCAATGTTCAGCAATCGGGTCAGAAAGTCTTTGGCATCCGCTTCAATGCCGATTTCAACCGGATAGTTGCGGCCGATCTCTCCTGGGTCGATATCAACCTGAATCAGTTTGGTCGGCGGTATGTTGTAGACATAACCGGGTATCCACGACCCGGTGTGCAGATCGTTGAAACGTGCGCCGATGGCCAGAATGAGATCGGCGTTCCGCGCCGCTTCCGTTGCCGGATAGTCTCCCCAGACGCCGGCAATGCCCAGATGAAGGCGATGGTCATGCGGAAGCGCTCCCTTGCCCATGAACGAAGTGTAAACCGGTATCTCCAGCTGTTCAGTCGCTGCTTGTAAAGCCTCGAATGCATTGGAAACACGGATACCGCCGCCGGCCAGAATCAGCGGCTTTTGCGCCCGGGACAACAAGTCGAGCGCCCGCTCTATTGTCGAGTCCGACACGCTTGATCGCCAGTTGAGCGGTGAGCTTTCGGGCGCCGGTTCCGGCACGCTGACCGGAGCGGTTTCGATGTAGAGATTGTACGGCATATCGAAATGCACCGGTCCTGGGCGGCCGGTTTTCATCAGCGAAAACGCCTCGGGCAAAGCCCGGGTCAGTTCCTCGACCTTGCGGATACGCCAGGATTTCTTCACCACCGGTTGGAAGATCGACGACATGTCGCCATTGTAGCGATAATCGTCCTGAAGCGCCCCGGAATTGACCTGCGTCGTCGGTACCTGGCCGGTAATCAGAAAAAACGCCGAATTGTCGTAAAAGGCGTTGGCCACCGAGATCATCATGTTCATCGGCCCCGGCCCGGTTGAGGCGTAAACGGCCAGAGGCTGGCCGGTCAGCCGGAAATAGACGTCGGCCATGAACCCGGCCGCCTGTTCCACTCTTGGCGAGATATGCCGGATCTTGTCCTTTTGTTTGTAAATACCGTCGAGCAGACCAATGGCGCCATGTCCGGCATAACCAAGGATGTAGGGGATTTTTTCCTTCACCAGATACTCGGCAATGATATCGGTGCCGCGCATCTCGTTGCTGCCAGGCATGCCGCTGTAGCTGGATTGTTGTGGGGCATAACTCTGATACGACGAATAGTTGCCGTAGTTGGATGAATTATAGCTCGATCTCCGGCTCATCCGATCCCCCATCGTGTTCGCGGTCACTGCTGGATTGGATCGAGCATATGGCAGCGACATGACGCTGTCATCTCGATTGTATAGGTGGCTTACAGGTTCGTTGTATCGGCCTCGTTTGTGGGGGCATTCTGAAATTGCCAAGCGTGGTCGTAGTTCTTATCTAGAGGTCAATGAACGTGTTGAGTGCCGATACCGTGATTGCCAGGTCGCCCTGATCTGCAATCTTGCACATGTGTTTGTGGATCAGTGGCCCGTAAATCTTCCACATGCGTTTTCGTGTTTCGCGCCCCTTCACAGTGATTTTCAGCACTTTCCCCCTCCCGTCGCCCGGAAATGAGAATTCCTCCACCATTCCTTCACAGGCGAGGCGCTGCAGCAACCGGGACAGGTTTGACTGTTCGAAGATCAGCTTTTGTTCAATTTCAAAGGGGCGCAGTCCATTGCTTTTGGTGCGTTCCAGTTCCCACAACACATCGTACCACCGCAAGGGCGGCAAGCCCTCGGCTTTGAGCGCCGAATCCATTGCCCGGTAAATTGCCCGCTGTGACAAATTCAGGGCAACCCACAGTTCCGTTTCATCTGGTGTCGGATTCATGTGTTCACATTCCGGTGACTTCAGGGGTTTCTCGTTGCGTTGCACCTCGAAAAAATATAGATGCATTTTCATCTATTATTGGTCAACTCGTGATCAATCCATACCGAAATTCATCACCCGAAATCTCAATCATTGATACAGGAATGGAAAACTCAGATGCGATACCGTGGAATTCAAAGCCTGGCGGCACTTACTCTCGTGTTTCTCCTGCCGTCCATGTCGGCAATTGCGGCGGAGACATACTACACCGATCAGGGGCACACCGAAGTCAGACTGGGCTGGAATCACGCCGGTGTGTCGATGCAGTCTGCAGAATTCATCACGGTGAAAGGCAAGCTTGATCTTGAACCTGAAAATGTCGAGCAATCAACTCTCAACGTGACGATTGACACGGCCAGCATTTCAACTGGATTTGGACCGCTCGATGATCATCTGAAAAGCAAGGATTTTCTTGAGGTCGAAACCTATCCCGAGATTACATTCACCAGCACCGGCGTGACGAAAACCGGCGACAAAACCGCCGATGTTACCGGTGATCTCACCATTCACGGCGTGACCAAACCTGTCACTTTGAAAACGACTCTGACCCATCGCGGAGACCACCCGCTTGGCGCGTTTATCGACTATTACAAGGGCAAGTGGGTGGCATTCTCGGCGACAACGGAAATTGATCACACCGCATTTGAGGTCGGCACCAAATTTCCGACAGGCCCGATTTCGATTTCGATTGTCACCGAGATGAAGGATCGGGAATAGAACCTTGTCGGTGAAGCGAAAGTCACCGGAAATTCACTGACCGGTGGATTTGGCACCCCGACAAGGGGTGTCGAATTGACCTGGCTCCACGTGAACCTGGATCGTCGTATTTTGTCGAGAGAATAACTCAAATTGCTGGCCAACACCCGTGAGACCTATGGTCTGATCGCCCAATTGTTGCATTGGGTGACAGCCATTTTGATACTCATTCTCATTCCGCTGGGTATGTTCATGCATGATCTCCCGGTGAGTTCTGTAGAAGACGTGGCTTACAAGTCCTGGTTTTATTCTCTCCACAAGACGCTGGGCGTGACAGTGTTTCTCGTCGCACTCATCAGAGTCGCCTGGGCTGCTGTTCAACCACATCCCAAACCACTCAACGGTGACAGAAAACTGGAAAGCCTTGCTGCGCAAACCATCCACTGGATGCTGTATGGCGCGATCATATTGATGCCGCTGACCGGTTGGCTGCATCATTCGGCGGCCGAGGGATTTGCGCCGATTTGGTGGCCGTTGTCGCAGGACCTGCCGCTGGTGCCGAAGGACCCGCAACTGGCGTCCTTTTTTGGATTTGCCCATTTCTTCACCGCCATCTTGCTGGGACTTTCACTGGTCCTACACATCGGTGGCGCGCTGAAACATGCGTTGATCGATCGCGACAGCACACTGTCGCGTATGGTTCCCGGCAAGGCACCGGCAATTCCCACCGATCTTCCAGATCCACATTTCAAGAACAGCCCGTTTGTGTTGGCCGCATTGTCGTTTCTCATTCTTGGCGGCGTAACGTTGGCCGGATATGAAATCAGCAGTTCGGCCGACGGACAAAACCGCGTCAATATCGGTTCGACAGCCGATGCGGCTGCGGGGTGGGTGGTCGATCACGGAAAAAGCCGGCTGGAAATTCAAATCGTCCAATCGGGGTCGCAAATCACTGGAAGCTTCGCGAACTGGAACGCAGTGATAAATTTCGATCCCGAAAATCTCGAATCTTCACAAGTCGAGGTGGACATCGACATTGCCTCACTGTCACTCGGCAGTGTCAGCAAACAGGCGATCTCTGCGGATTTTCTGAATGCGGTCAGTCATCCAGTCGGGCGTTTTGTGTCGAGCAGTTTTGCCAGCACCGGCGAGGGCTCATTTGAAGTTCACGGCCAATTGACGTTGGCCGGCCTGAGCAAACCGGTCATTTTGCCATTTGATTTGAGAATTGAAGATGATCGCGCTTTTGTTGAGGGCAGGGTCAAGATTGACCGCCTTTCGTTTGATATTGGGCGAAAGGGTTTTGAATCCGACGGAGTTGTGGGCTTCGAAGTTGCGGTCACAGTGATTCTGGAAGCGGAAAAAGCAGCAACTCGCTGACCCGCACCACTGCCTTACTGATACATCCGTTTTCGCCGTTCTTTCGTGGCGTCGGTGCCCTCAGCGGTGCCGTCATGGAACGTGCCGAACCAGCGGTCCCACGGCATTTCCTGATTGCCGTAATTGCATTCGTAGAAGCGGTGATGGAGCTGGTGGTAGAACGTCCCCAGTTTCAGGCGCCGTTTGTCCCTGATCAGCAGGTCCTCATACCCGGTATGTGTCATCGCCGCTCCGGGGCCCTGGTAAATGACATGGAAGAACAGATGGATCGGGTGCGTCGGAACGATCCAATGGATCATCAGCGACGTCAGGTAAATGAAATGTTCGACCGGATGCATGGCAAGTCCGGACCACGGCCCGATATTGACATTGCGGTGATGCAGCGAATGGAAATGCCTGTAGAAAAACGGCACATGCAGGAGCCGGTGCACCCAGTAGAAATGAAAGGCCGACCAGATCGGCAGCAGAATGAGTGCCAGGACGAACCATACAGGGTTTTGTGCAAAGGACAGTGTCGGAGCGTAACCATTTGCCATCAGCCACATGGTGACAACCTGAAATGCCGTGATCTGCCCGACGCCGCTGGTCAGCGACCAGAACAGATTGTCCCGGACCTGATCTGAGAATTTCCAAAGGCGATTGTTCTTCGCCTGATCTCGGCGGTCGAACTTCAACCGCCTGGCCTGCCCCCGCTGCATGTAGAAATACCAGTGCAGGCCGCCCGCAACCGCGATCGTCAGCCCCATATTGATTGCCCATGTCTGGGCAATCCAGCTGAACGAAAAACTCTTTGCAGTGGCCAGCGACGGATAGGCGAAAACCCATAGCGCCACTGCGAGTATCACCATCATCACCCGCTCGCTCAGGGTAAGCCAGTTGCGGACAATCCATCTGGCAAGAAATCCGGGATCGGGTGGCCAGCGGAAAATCGAAGTATTTGGCAGTGGTAGCTCCGGGAAGTAATTCCACTCCCGGCTCATGGGTTCTTTGCTGTTGTTTCCGGTCATGACAGCCTCATCACGCGATGCCAATAGATGGCAAAGAAACCGGGATAGAATTGCCCAGGTGCCGCGGTGATATGGTTGAAACGGCGACGCCAATTGACAGGTTAGCGACCGCGCGCGTGCTTGATATGGCTGTTCAGGGTTGTTTCAGTTACCTGCGCTGTCAAACAGACATGCCTGGATTGGCAACTATCGTCCGGTCAGCTCCACCGCACTAAATCACCTGATTGAGTTTCGGTTTCCAGAACGGCCGGAACAGCTCGATCTTGGGGCAGCGGTCCATCACCACCTTCATGCCGGCATCTTCGGCCAGGCGGGCGGCTTCGTCATTTCGTACACCGATCTGGCCCCACAACACCTTAGCACCGATCCCGACCGCCTCTTTGGCAACCTCCAGCAGCGCGTCGGAACTGCGGAACACTTCGACCATGTCCACCGGCCGGTCGATGTCGGCGAGCGAGCCGCAAACCTTCAGCCCGCGGATTTCGCTGCCGGCTTCCTTCGGGTTGACCGGGATCATGTCGTAGCCTGTTTCATGCAGAACCCGCAGGACCCCATAACTGAACTTCGTTGGGTCCGGGCTGGCGCCAACCATGGCGATGGTTTTGACGCTTTTGAGGATGTCGGCAAGATATTCCGCCGGATACGCTTCATCATGGTTCATGTATGTCATTGTCTCTCCTCTGCAGGAGCCGATTGCAGCGGCGCTGCGATATCTGCTTTCAGTTCATCCGGCCTGAGCGGGCTGGCGAACGGATTTCGGTAGAGCGTGTCATGGCTGTCGACGCCGACATTCAGCGTACAGTCGGTCAGCGGCCGGGCCACGCACAACAGTACGTAGCCGTCGCGCAATTGCCGGTTGTTCAGTGCCACCGCCGCTTTCTGGTCAACCTCGCCATCCAGCAGTTTTGCGGCGCAGGTGATGCATCCGCCATATTTGCAGCCGTAAGGCAACGAAACGCCTGCCGCCTCAAGACTGCCCAGCAATGGTTTCTTTGCGTCGACCTGATATGTCGCCCCATCCCTGTTGGCCAATGTGATGTTCACCGTCCGCATCAGATGAATATATCCGAGGTGCAGTCGCCGCCGGGATAGCGGGTTTCGTGGCAGCGTGCGGGCCCGTTCGGCTCCTTGCCGAAGTCGACGAAGAAATCGGTATCGATCGCCATGCCGCCATTCTCGGTGTCGCAATTGACCATGACCATGCAGCCGCCATTTTCCCGGATGTCGGGGTAGAACTGATTGTCCCAGGTCGAAAACAGCGACGTCGTCACATAGAGCCGCTTGCCGTCAAGGCTAAGCTGAATCATCTGCGGCCCGCCGGTGATCCTGCGTCCGTTCACTTCCGGCGCGCGGCCCAGCAGGCCGCCCATCCATACCTGTCCGGTGAATTTCGGATTGGATGGATCGGTTATGTCATATTGCCGGATATCGCCGTGCAGCCAGTTGCAGAAATAGAGATACCGGTCGTCCATGGATATGAGGATGACACTGATCAGGCCCGGCAGCGGGATCGGCCATTCCGGGTGTTTTTCATTTTCGACGTCGATGATCTTTTCCCAGATCCACTCACCATCCTTCTTGTACCAGTGGATGATATTGGAGGAGAGCGCCGCTCCGACAAATCCGTGCGAAGAGTCCGGATCATGATGGAACCGGACTTCGAGCGGCACCAGTCCGTCCTCGCCGAGATAGACGGTGTTTTCGACCTTCTTTTTCTCAAAATCCCAGAAATGCAGCTCGCGGCCATATTTCAGATGCCCGACCTCTTCCAGGTCAAAGCCCGGCATGAAGGTATTGGGGGCGGCCCATTCCGAAGACACCATCACATTGTGTCGCGGCTGGTACCAGAAATCATAATTGAATTTCATGCCGCCGAGGTCGTTCTCCCAGCGGCCGACAATCTCGAACTCTTCGTTCAGGTGCAGAAAGCCGCCCGGCGCATTGCCCTGTGCGTCGCCAAGCATGGAAATGATGATGTCGGGTCCGAGGCAGTGGACAGTATGCGGCGCCGAGAGATTGGTTTTGGCCTTGATCTCCGAACCCTCGATCACCTTGTGCAGATGCGGATTTTTGGGATCGGTCGCACAGTCGATTATATGGAGGTTCGAGGAACGGACACCGGGGACGATCAGATAGCGCCGTTCCTTTGTCGCATCGTGATGGCAGGACGAACAGGCATTCCAGCCCATATGGTGCAACTCATCACCGATGCCCGGCATTTCCAGTCGGCTGATCACCTGGCTGTAGGTCGGGCTTTCCGGATCGGCATCGATGGTTGCGAGATAGTCCGGTTTCTGGATTCCGGTACCGATATAGAGCGCGACCGTATAAAGCAGCTTTTCGCGTGGCGCCTGCATCGCCTCCGCCGGAGACGCAAATCCCGGGCCGCAGCACTCGTTTGTCATATGGAATTTTCCTCCTGCGAACATGCGACCGGCTACCGGACCCGCAGAACACATGATCCACCGGGTCGCGGGCGCAGGTCAACCGCACTGAGATCATTTCCTGTGCTGGAAATGCAGCCGTGTCAGTCGCCGGCCTTTTCGATCTCTTCCATCAGGATCGGGATTGCCAGATTGCAGGAATGGATGCCCATGACGGTGGTAAGTTGGATCGTTTCAAGAATTTCTTCCTGTGTCGCGCCGGCTTTCAGCGCGTTCTGGATATGTCGCCGCACGCCTGGCCCGTAGAGATGTGTCGTTGCCGCATTGATGGCGATCAGGATCAGTTCTTTGTATTTAGCCGGCAATGGACCGTTGCGATGCGGCACGCTGCGAAACGCCAGATAGGCTTCGAGGAACTCCGGATCGAGTTCGGCGAACTTTTCCCAAAGCGGGTTCCAGTCGCCCTTGTCCCGGTGGTCCTTTGTATTGGGATAGTCTTGATCGTCCATCGTTATCCGCCCCGGTGTTTGAAGCTGTCACGGCGAAAACTGTAGAGCGCCGCCGGATCGACGGCAACGTCGACCACCGCCGGCTTGCCACAGGTCAGCGCCGCGCTGACCGCCTCGTCGATTTCTTCCAGGCGATCGACGCGAAACCCCGCGGCACCATAAAGTTCCGCCGCCTTGTCGAAAGGCGGGCTGCTGACGTCGGCGCCGATATAACGCTCGCCGAAAAAGTCGCGCTGATAGGCTTTTTCCGCACCCCAGCACTTGTTGTTCATGACGATTGTCACGGTGTTGATGCCGTGGTCAACGGCGGTGCTCAGCTCCGAAATGGTCATTCCAAAGCCGCCATCGCCCATCAGGCTGACCACCGGCCGCTCGGGGCGTGCCACCTTGATGCCGAGGCCGCAGGCAAAGGAGAACCCGACCAGGCCGAAATCCAGCGGCGTGAACA
>JAJFHT010000299.1 GCA_021775495.1 Hyphomicrobiales bacterium
CGTTCGAAAGCGAACTGGCTGCAAGTCAGCCCCGCCCAACAGTGACGTCCAGTGCCGATGAATGCGCATTCTGGCTCTATTCGTCCGGTTCGACCGGGCAGCCGAAAGGTGTTCGCCATGTGCATTCCAGTCTCAAGGCGACCGCCGATACATATGGCGCCAGGGTCCTCGGCATCAAATCCGGTGACACAGTGTTTTCCGCCGCCAAGATGTTCTTCGCCTATGGTCTCGGCAATTCGATATCCTTCCCGATGTCGGTCGGGGCAACCACCGTCCTGCTGCGCGAGCGGCCGACACCCGAAAGCGTGTTTGACGTGATCGAACGCACCAGCCCGACGGTCTTTTGCGGCGTACCGACGCTTTATGCAGCCATGGTGGCAGGGGTGGAGGCAGGAGAGTTCAAGGTCACAAAACCGTTGAGACGTTGTATTTCCGCCGGCGAAGCCTTGCCGGAGGAGGTTGGCAAACGCTGGAAGGCACTTCTCGAAACAGACATACTGGACGGTGTCGGCTCGACAGAAATGCTGCACATATTTCTCTCCAACAGCGTCAGCGATGTCGAGTACGGAACCTCCGGAAAAGCGGTTCCCGGCTATGAACTCAGGCTGGTTGATGAAAACGGAGACGACGTCGGACCAGGAGTGGTCGGCGAACTGCTCGTCAATGGCGAATCAGCCGCCGACGGCTATTGGAACCAGCGCGACAAGAGCCGTGAGACATTCGAGGGAATATGGACCCGGACCGGCGACAAATACGAGCAGCGCGAGGACGGCCGGTATATCTACTGCGGGCGCACCGATGACATGTTCAAGGTCAGCGGGATCTGGGTCTCGCCATTTGAGGTCGAACAGGCGCTGGTGTCTCATGCCGCGGTTCTCGAAGCAGCGGTCGTGGCGGCCGCCGACGAACAAGGACTGGAAAAACCCAAAGCATTCGTGGTGCTCAAACAGGACGGCGTTGCCGAAGGTCTGCAGGAAGCGCTGAAGGAGCACGTGAAGGAAAAGATCGGCAAGTGGAAATACCCCAGATGGGTCGAGATTGTTCCCGATCTTCCGAAAACCGCTACCGGCAAGATCCAGCGCTTCAAACTACGCGGTCATTAGAATTAGGATCTCACTCTGCCGAGAGTATTGAACGGACCTCATCGGGGATTCTCCTGGCGGAAATTCCGACCGCGCTCTCGGGATCCTCGACCGCCCAGATACGGGTCTCCTGTCCAGTAAGGATGGTGTCGCCGCTCCGCCGGATCGTATGAGAAATGTCAAAACTCCCGCCACCGATCCGGGAAACACAACTCTCGATGTCGAGAATGTCTCCAAACAGCGCTGTTGTTTTGAACTCCATGCCGACGCGCCCGAGCACCAGCCCGCGCACTTTGTATTTTGCCATCAGAAGATCATGGTGCAGGCCGGCTTCGCCCAGCATGTGGTGCCCGGACGCGTCGACCCAGGCGAAATAGCGCGGATAAAACACGATCCTGGCCGGGTCGCAGTCACCCCATTCAACACGAACCTGCATCTGGTTTTTCAGCATCTTGATTCCAATGGTCCCTGATCGTGATTCATCTGGCCGGAGAACGTAATTTGTACCGTTGTATCTTGCCGGTTGCGGTTTTCGGCAGGTCGCTGACAAACTCGATCCAGCGTGGATACTTCCAGGCCCCGGCGGTCGATTTCACATGCTGTTTCAAAACGGCGAACAGTTCCTTTTCACATGCCGGCTTGGTAAGCACTACAAACGCCTTGGGTTTGATGAGGCCGTCACTGTCTTCCTTGGCGACAACGGCCGCTTCCAGCACAGCAGGATGCGAGACCATCGCCTGCTCCACCTCGAACGGCGAGACCCAGCGTCCGGCCACCTTGAACATGTCATCCTTGCGGCCGCAATAATGATAGTAGCCCTCCCGGTCACGAAAATATTTGTCGCCGGTGCGCGTCCAGGGGCCGACGAAGGTGTTTCGCGATTTTTCCCGCTGATTCCAGTAGCCGTCTGCCGCCGAACCGCCCGATACCAGCAATTCGCCGATTTCATCGGCCGCCACCTCATTGCCCTCCTCACTGACAAGTTTCAGCCTGTAGCCGGCAAATTCCCTGCCCGATGTGCCGTAGCGGACATCGTCTGGCCTGTTGGAAAGAAACATGTTCAGCATTTCGGTTGACCCGACACCGTCGATGATGTCCACCGCCATGCGCCGCTTCCACGATTTACCGACCTCCTTCGGCAAGGCCTCGCCGGCCGATACGCAAAGGCGCAACTTGCTTGAGCCGTTTTCCGGCCGGCAGTCCGGTTCTGCCAGCATGGACGCATAGAGCGTCGGCACACCGAAAAACAGCGTCGGATTATATCTGTGCAGTGTTTCGAGCACTGTTTGCGGTGTCGGCCGTCCGGGTTGCAGGATCGTGGTCGCCCCCACTGACATCGGGATCGCCATGCCGACACCCAGGCCGTAGGCAAAGAACAACTTGGCGGCCGAAAAACACACATCGTCATGGGCAATGCCCAGCACCGCCATGCCATAATGCGAAGCAACATACATCAGGCTGGAATGCACATGCCTGACGCCTTTCGGGACACCGGTTGAACCGGACGAATAGAGCCAGAACGCCGTTTCATCGGCACAGGTTTCGACCGTCGCGAAATCGGCGCCGGCATCGTTCATCAGGTCCTGGAAGTCTTGGTGGCCATGTTCGCCGTCGCCAACGACGACAATGTGTTTCAGATGGTCCAGTCCGCCGAGCGCCGGTGTGACCGCAGGCAGCAGTTCGGCTGACACGAACAGCGCGGCAGCCCGGCTGTCGGAAAGCAGATAGCTGTACTGATCGGAGGTCAACAGAGTGTTCAGGCACACCGGGATCACGCCCGCACGTAAAGCTCCCCAATAGGTCGTCGGGAAATCGACATCATCATGCAGCAGCAGCGCGATTCTGGTTTCGCGCTCTATCTGCAGCGCGGCCAGGACATTGGCCATCCGGTTGGTGGCTGTCTGAAGATCCTGATAGGTCAGCGTCCGGGTCGGATCGATGAAAGCCGGCTTGGCTCCAAATCCCGCAGCGACATTGTTGTCGACGAATTCACGAACGGCATTGTACTCCCTCGGCACCGTCATGATCTCAGCCTCCAATTAAAGTATTAGCGTACCATTATACCTTTTACAAGTTGATCGGAAAAGACGCCGGCGACGACCCGGAGTCCGTCACCGAAACTTCGTGTTGAGTGAAGGGGCAGGTCAGCTAAAAGGAAATTACTCCGGCGACCGACCTGTGAATTCGATTTGCCCGCCGGGC
>JAJFHT010000300.1 GCA_021775495.1 Hyphomicrobiales bacterium
ACCGGTAGGTCGCAGATCGAAGCATTCCAGACTGACAAATGGGAACGCGAACTGGATTACCGGCTGATCAAGGAATTGTGGGTTCATGACGGCAATCGCATTGCGGTGCGCTTTGCCTATGAATGGCACGATGTCGCCGGCAACTGGCTCCGTTCCTACGGCAACGAAAACTGGGAATTCAACGCCGCGGGCCTGATGCAGCGCCGGATCGCCAGCATCAACGACCTGGCGATCACCGAGCCGGAACGCAAATTCCACTGGCCCTTCGGCCGGCGTCCCGATGATCATCCCGGACTCTCCGAATTCGGTCTTTGAGCCCGATAACAAATTTTCAGACTGAAGGAATACTCAGATGCCGCGCGCTTTTGCAGAAATCAGTTTTACACCCAACGTAAGAGCCATGCAGGAACAATACGGTTCCGCAAAAGCCTATGCCGGATTTCTCGGCGATGATGTCGAGCGTGGCGACCGGTTAGGACCTGACGAGGCTGCATTCATAACCGGGATCGACGGGTTTTTTCAGGCCACGGTGTCTGAAACCGGATGGCCCTATGTGCAGTTTCGCGGAGGGCCGGCCGGGTTTGTCAAAGTGCTTGATCACCGCACCATCGCCTATGCCGATTTCCGTGGAAACCGCCAATATCTCAGCGTCGGCAACCTGACCGGCAATGACCGGGTCGCCGTTATCCTGGTCGACTATCCCAATCGCAGGCGGCTGAAGATTTGGGGACATGCAGCGCTTGTCGATGCAGAGGATGACCCCGGCCTGATCGAGCAACTTCACGACTCGTCCTATCGGGCCAAACCGGAAAGGGCTGTGGTCATCACGATCACCGCGACCGACTGGAACTGTCCGCAACACATTCCCCAGCGCTTCACTGTTGAGGAGTTCGAGCAGCAGATCGCGCCGCTGCGCGAGCAAATGGCCGCGCTGACGGCTGAAAACAAGGCACTCAAAACGGAACTTGGGCGGGCCAATGGCCATGACCATTCTCCAGGGGCGGCATGAAGCTGTCTCCGGTTCCAACCCCTTAAAAGAGGACGATGAAATGACACGTACATTCAAAATACTGGTTCAGGCCGGTGCAATTGCACTTGCGTTGGCAACGCCATTGGCGATGCCGTCTGCGGCATTGGCAGTCGATGCGGCCGCGGCGATTGAAATGACACAGGTCCGTTATCGAACCGAAACAATTAGCGGCGTTGAGATTGCCTATCGCGAGGCGGGCGACCCGGCCAATCCAACAGTGCTGCTGCTGCATGGGTTTCCAACCTCATCGCACATGTTCCGCAACCTCATCCCGGCTCTGGCTGGCGACAACCATGTGCTTGCACCCGATTATCCGGGGTTTGGCGCGTCCGGCATGCCGGCAGCCGAGGCGTTCGACTACAGCTTCGCCAATATCGCGCAAATGATGACGACTCTGCTTGATCGCAAGAAGGTCGACCGGTACGCCGTCTACCTGATGGACTACGGTGCACCCGTCGGCTACCGCATGTTTGCCGCCGATCCCGAGCGCGTGACGGGTTTCATCATTCAGAACGGCAATGCCTATGAGGAGGGTCTGCGTGATTTCTGGGATCCGATAAAGGCCTATTGGGCCGAGCCGAGCGCCGAGAATGGCGACAAATTGCGCGGCTTCCTCACCCTTGATGCCACAAAATGGCAATACACCCACGGTACCAAAGCGCCTGAAAAGATCAGCCCGGACAATTTCTGGCACGTGCAATATCTACTGGACCGTCCTGGCAATCAGGAGATTCAGCTGGAATTGTTCCGCGACTACGGAACCAATGTCCCCGAATATCCGAATTGGCAGGCACTGTTCCGCCAGCACCAGCCGCCGGCATTGCTGGTGTGGGGCAAGAACGATCATATCTTCCCTGCCGATGGCGCGCATCCCTACAAACGCGATCTGAACAATCTCGAGTTTCACCTGCTCGACACTGGCCATTTCGCGCTTGAGGAATACGGCCCCGAGATCGCAGCGCACATGGAAGGGTTCCTGAATAGGATCAATCGCTGAGCCGCGTGGATACCGTCTATCGGTTGTTTCGTTTGGATTTTTGCCAAATTATGTAACGATAGCGGATGCGAAAACTTTGCGGTTACCTGATTGTAGTGTTGATGGCGATGGTTTGTGCTGCGCAGGCACAATCACCGCCGTCAGCCTCTCAGATTGCCGGCTATTCCGGTTTGCACCGGGCGGCCCATGAGAATGATATCGCCGCTATCAAGGCTCTTGTTGCCGAAGGCGCCAATCTGGACAAACGCGACAGGACCGGCCGCACGGCGGCGCACGTGGCGGCATTTGCCTCGAATGATGCGGCACTGACCGCCCTTGCCGAAGCCGGCGCCGACATGAATGCCTTTGAATTCCAGGACTATGATGTGGTCACCATCGCCGCGGTCGCCAATGACCCGGAAATGGTCAGCCTTGCCATCAAGCTTGGCAATCGCGCCGATCTGATCACCAGCCCATTTGAGGGGACAGCACTGATAGCCGCCTCACACCTCGGTCATCATGAGGTGGTCCGCCGGCTTGTAGCAGGTGGCGCACCACTCGATCACGTCAATAATCTTGGTTGGACGGCGCTAATGGAGGCCGTCATCCTCGGCGATGGCGGTCCGAACCATGTCGCCACGGTCAAAGCACTGCTTGATGCAGGTGCAAACCCGATAATCACTGACAAGAAGGGTGCCAGTCCTTTGCACTACGCGACCGCGCGCCGCTATGTCGATATTGCCGACCTGCTTTGGCGGGCGACGCACTGAACTCATCCGGTTGCAGCCGGATGTTCGAAGCCGGCCTTGACTCAGATGTGCAGGCCTGTGAGTTTTAGTAATACTAAAATTCACAGGAGAGTAGCATGCCGCGCGCTTGGGTCATTCACGACTATTCCGGTTACGAAGGGCTGTCTCTGGAGGAGTTTGCCGAAGAGCAGCCCGGACCAGGTGAAATCCGACTGCGGATCGAGGCCTTTGCGCTCAACTGGGGTGACATGGACCTCATGCATGACCGGTATTCGTTCAGCTTTCCGGAGTTTCCGGCACGAATTGGAATAGAGGCGGCCGGGATAGTCGACGCGGTTGGACCGGATGTATCCGGTATCTCGCTTGGTGACCGGTACTGCACCCTGCCGTATTTTTATGGCAATCGTGGTGCCAGCGGGGAATCCCTGATCATTGACCAGCGTTACGTGACCAAAGCGCCCGCCGGCCTCTCGG
>JAJFHT010000004.1 GCA_021775495.1 Hyphomicrobiales bacterium
CAAAAAAACAAAGAGCATGAAGAACAGCGGGCGGAACGGCGCCGCAAATCGCGGCGGAAGGCTTACGCTGCCGGGGCAGCCGGGTTGATTGCATTTGCCGGTCTGGTCACATTCGTTGTGTGGACTGAAAAGGTCACAGCGCAAAAAATCTCGGAGGCGTCGCGTTCGCTGCGGGAAACGGAATTCGGCGATCCGGTCAAAGGCGCACTGATCTCCCTTCAGGCTTTGCAGGGAACTGGATTCTATCATTCGGGCGCATTTCCGGCGTTGGAAAGCGCCCTGTGGCAGGCTCATACGAAGATCCAACTGCAGAAAGTTCTCAAAGATCACGACAGGGAGATCCGCGCAGTCGCCTTCAGTTCCGACGGAAAAATGATGGCCACCGGTTCCTATGACGGCCATGCGCTGATCTATGACACCGGATCATGGAAGCCAATCAAAGACATCAAGGAACAGACGGACAGTGATGCAAAATGGAGCCGGGTTCTCGGCCTCGCATTCAGCCCGGACGGGACACAATTGGCGACGGGATCGTGGGGTCATGAATTCGAGGATCCGGCGAAAGGATCGGGCAAGACAAAACGGGCCGGACGCGTCCGCCTGTGGGACACGAAAACCGGAAATCTCGCAACCGAGTTCAAATCTGACGCATTGGCGGAAACCGCTCATGACGGCCCGGTTCGAAACGTCCGTTTCAACAAGGACGGCACGCGGCTGATCAGCAGTTCCTACGATGATACCGCACGCATCTGGAACGTTGCGACCGGCGAATTGGAACACACGTTGCGCGGCCACAAGGTTCGTCTCGGGGACAAGGATTATGGCGTCGATGTCTATGACGCGGCATTCCATCCATACGATAACGGTCTTGCCGCGACTGTCGGAAACGACGGCAAATTGCGGGTGTGGAACCTGAACAATGACAGCCTCCACCATACCGAGTTCAGCGGTCATGAACATCGGGTCGGATCTGTTGCCTTCAGCCCGGACGGCAGCCGTATCGTTACCGCTTCCGACGACGATACGGTGCGCGTCTGGGATTACCGGAACAAGCGGCCCGACGGCAGGCCACTTGCTGCGCACAATGCAGATACCTGGCGCGCGATCTACGACGACAAAGGCAAATATCTCTTCACGGCGTCCTGGGATCGCTCGGTCGGCATCTGGCATGGTAAAACCCATAGTCTGCTGGCCCGCCTGCGCGGCCATCAAGGGCCGGTCAGAACTCTGGCCTATGATCCCACCACGGGCAGGCTGGCATCGGGTGCAACCGATAAGACAGCACGTATCTGGTCGTTGAATGCCGATGATATTGTCTTGAAACTGCAGCCGCACGATGCGGCGGTCACCGTTGTTCGGACCAATCCGGCAAGGCCTGACGAATTCGCCGCAGCCGGTGAAAACGGCACGATCCAGCTACGTTCTCTCGACGAGCCCGATCGCTTTCAAACGCTCAAGGATGGAGACCAGAACTGTGATGTCTACAACTGGAATTCGCAGTGCGCGGTTTCGAGATTGGCATATTCAGCCGACGGTCAACTACTGGCTGCTCTATACGCCGACAAGAGCCTCAGGTTCTGGGATATTTCATCGGGACAGATGGTCGCCGGACCGGTATCCGGCAAGCGCGGTAAATTCAGATCCATGACGGGCATGCCGGATCGTAATGTCGTTGCGATCGGGAACAATTTCGGCAGTGTTTCGTTTCATCGGATGCGGGACGGTGAGCCAGCTGGAAAACCGGTCAATGTCCTGGGACTTTACAATGACCTGCCGAACACCGACGATTTTACCTTCGGCGCAATCGAGGCACTCGACTATAACGAAGACAAACAGATTCTTGCCGCTGGAATGAAAAACGGCGTTGCTGTGATCATTGATCTTGCAACCGGTCAGATCACCGGCGATCCCATCCGGATCGAAAAAGGTCCAATCACCAGCGTGCGCTTTGACACTTCAGGCACCAAGCTGTTCGTCGCTTCATGGCATTGGGTGATCGAGGCGTGGGACTTGGAGGCTGGCCGGCGGATCAGCGAGATGACGGGGCACCAGGGAACCATCAAGGACATGGCGCTGATCGAGGAAGGAAATCGCCTCGTATCGGGCTCGGCAGATGAAACGGTCCGGATATGGAATCCGATGACCGGTCAGGAAATCGTCTCTTTTCCCGGCCACAGCGGCACCGTTCGTTCCGTCGCCGTCGTTCCAGGGGTTGAGACGAAACTGTTCTCGGCATCGGAAGACAAAACCCTTTTGGCACGGCGTGTTTTCCGCGACCTCGATGAACTCAAACAGCAGGTGTGCAAACGGCTGCAATCAAAAAACCTTGCCGATGGCGGGTATCTCGGCGGCGGCGGTGAAGCTGCGGAACCTATTCGTCTGGATAATATTTGCCCGACGGCGGGTCGGACGAACTAAGCGTACACTCGTAAGAAATGATGGATGGCCTGTGACCGCTTTTGAGATTGGCGCCGAGGTCGATCAATAATCCGCGCAGGTCGGCTATCGGGACATTGCGGATGTTGATTCAATTTCCACGGCGCTCCGCTTCTTAGGGCAGTCACAATGGTCATGTCGATTCCACGGGCGAGACAATTTTTGAAGCAACTGTACTATTTCTGAAGCGCCGGTAGTTTCTGCCTTCAACAACAGATCATGAGGAGTATATTCAGCAAATATGGATGTTCTCTGATTCAAACCGGATCCAACACGTCCAAATCCGCGGACAAAGTTCGGCCAAATAATATGATGGAGACGACAGTGGGCGACGAACCTCTCGTGAATGTGGACTTTTTGAAGATCGAGGAGGCGAAAGAGCGCTTGTCAGCGCTTCCATCGGTCGACAAAACCCGGTTGCGGCAACAACG
>JAJFHT010000031.1 GCA_021775495.1 Hyphomicrobiales bacterium
GGCATACCAAACTTCAACGTCTGTTTTGTCCCAAGACACGGTAACCTTGTCCGCGAGGCCGGTTGGCCGCTAGGAGCCCTAAGTGGACTAGCTATGGCAACATTGAAAGATTGGTTGGTTCCGGCTCAGCACCTGCTGCTGTTAGCATTGCATGAATCTGACCTCTGTGGTGCGTCTGATGAGTGAATAGCTCTATGGCACAAAGCGCCTTTAGTTTCTCAACTCGAGTGGAGCCGTCGCCTGGATACCAGACAACAATTCCGCTTAAGTCAGAATCGACTAACAGAGCCGCCCACTCTTGGATTTCGTCGTTGCGTTGCGAGCGGAGTAATTTGAATTCGCTCCAATCTGATGGGTCGGAAAGGGAGTGCTCAATAGTTTCCTCTGGGCGCTCGTTTCCCTTCAATCGCTGTAAAATCAAAGCATCAGCCCAATAAATGTGGTTAAAGGTGGCAGCTATCGATTGGAAGAATGCACCTCGATCCTTCCGTCGATCCGCATTTGTGAGTTCATTGGCGGCAGTTACCAGTGAGTTATTCTGCCAGGTATTGTAACGAGCCATGAGTCGGCAGTATTCCGCTGAGATCATTTACTCAAGTTCCTTTGATTATCAATGTAGGGTGATTTCGAGATGTTTGCCTGCAGGCAATTTTTTTGCAACAACTGACGTCGCAATGCTTGGCTTCGCTTAATAATTCAGAGGCCAAGCTGTCCAGAATTTTTCAGTCATTTTTCTTACGGAGTCAAGCAATGGGTACGCCTGCTTTGTCCGCATAGCCGTCATCAGCGTCGAATGGATCGACCTTGAAAGTAGTGCCGAAAGCGGAGTTTGGCTAACCGTCGTTTATGAGCACATGGCCTAGAGAGATTTTACGCCGTGGCAGCGTTGCGCCGCGCACCCGCGGCGACCGCAGGCTGTTGCCGTCCCGACCCGGATTCTGACTTTGAGGCCGGCTCCGCCGCCCGGATCCTCGAACGATGCCTCGATGTTCAACCCGATCGACTGCCGCCAGCAACTGTTGAAAAAATCCAGTCGGGCGTTTGCCAATCGACCGCGCCATTATGTCGTTTCCGGTCAGTCGGAAACCGCCGGGAGACAGACCGTCTTCAGGTGCGGTCGGCTACATTCCTTCCGGTCCACGGCTCACCGCCGCCACGCCGGTTCGGCACACCTCCACCAGACCGAGCGGTTTCATGATCGCGATGAACTGTTCGATCTTGGAAATCCGTCCGGTGATCTCGAAGATGAAATGCTCGGTGTTGGCGTCGATCACCCGGGCGCGAAAGGCATCGGCAAGCCGCAGCGCCTCAACGCGGGATTCGCCGGTGCCGTTCACTTTCACCATGGCCAGTTCCCGCTCCAGCGGTTTGTCGTAGCCGCGTTCGGCTGCCAGTGCGCTCAGATCAACCACCCGGTGCACCGGCACGATGCGCTCAAGCTGATGTTTGATCTGCTCCAGCACATTCGGTGTTCCGTTGGTGCAAATGGTGATGCGCGACAGGTGCTTTTCGTGCTCTGTTTCCGAAACCGTCAGGCTTTCGATATTATATCCGCGGCCGGAAAACAGGCCAATCACCCGGGCAAGGACGCCCGGCTCATTGTCGACCAGCACAGACAGCGTCCGCGCTTCCGGTTTCTGGGTTTCCTTGGCGATGAAATAGGCCGATCCGGTCGGCTGCAATTGTGCGTTCATGAAATGCTGTCCTCAACTAGGTGTGGATGGTCCGCCGGCCACGGCGACCTGTTTGCCGCCGCGTGCGAAATAGATGCCGGCGAGAATGAACATCAGGGCAAAAATGGCTGCAACGTCGGGGATTTCTCCCAAAATCAGCGCCGCCCATGCCACGCCGAAAAGCGGCACCATCAGATTGACCTGACTAAAGAATCCGGCGCCCTGGCGGTCAAGAACTTCAAAAATCAGCAGCATCGCGATCGCCGTCGGAAAAACCGAAAGCAGTACAAGCGCAGTGGTGCTCATGACGCCCGGATCAAGCGCCCAGGGCTGCTCGAACAAAAGGGCGATCGGCAATGTCGTCAATCCTCCAGCAAGCAGTATCGCCGCCCCGGTGATGGTACGGGGGAAACCAAGCAGCGCCTTTGTCATGATCGCATTGACGCTGTAGCAGATCGCCGCGCCCAGAATGGCAAGCTGACTGATCCCTTCGCCACCCAGCCTCAACAGAACGGCCGGTCCGACGAGGATCACAAGCCCGGCAAAACCAATCACCACGCCGGACATCTTGCGCATCGTCATCGGTTCGTTGCCGGTGAAGAAATGCGCCAGCACCAATGTGGCGATCGGCATAATTCCCATCAGGATGGAGGCCAGCCCCGCATCGACGGTCTTCTCGCCCCAGGAAATGAGAACGAAGGGAACGGCATTTCCGACAAAGCCTGCAAGAACGATCAAACCGAGGGATTTTCTGCCGTAACGTGCGCGCTCACCGGTAAAAAGCACGACCGCAAAGAGGATCAATCCGCCTATGATCAAACGCGCTGCCGAGAGCGACGCAGGCGGAATCTCATGAACGGCCAGCTTGATCAGCATGAAGGATCCGCCCCAGAACGAGGCGAGCAACACAAGCAGACCGTAGTCTGATAGTCGGGGCTCAGCACCGTTCATCTGGGTTTCCATCTGAATGTCGAGTTGATGCGCATTGGCTGTCAGACCAGTTCCCGGCCCTTTGCGTCAATCGCGTTCGCCAACACTTCGTCGGTCGCCTCATCCGGCAGCAGCATCTCATTGTGTGCCTTTCCGGAGGGGATCATCGGCAAACAATTCGCCAGATTGGCGACGCGGCAATCGAAAATAACCGGCTTGTCGACGGTTATCATTTCCATGATGGCGTCATCCAGGTCTCCGGGTTTGCTGCAGGCAAGGCCAACCCCGCCATAGGCTTCGGCAAGCTTGACGAAATCCGGCAGCGCCTCGCAATAGGAATGCGACAACCGGTTGCCGTGCAACAATTGCTGCCATTGGCGCACCATGCCCATATATTGATTGTTGAGGATGAAAATCTTGATCGGCGCGTTGTACTGAACCGCCGAAGACATTTCCTGAATCGTCATCTGCACCGACGCGTCTCCGGCAATATCGATAACCAGGCTGTCCCGGTGAGCGATCTGGACACCGAGCGCGGCCGGCAGGCCGTACCCCATCGTACCGAGCCCACCCGACGTCATCCACCGGTTGGGTTCTTCGAAACCGTAAAACTGAGCCGCCCACATCTGATGTTGGCCGACTTCCGTGGTGATATAGGTGTCGCGGTCCTTGGTCAGTTCATAAAGCCGCTGGATGGCGTATTGCGGCATGATCACATCTTTGTTGGGCTTGTAGGCAAGTGAGTCGCGCGCCCGCCACTTGGCAATCTGTTCCCACCAGCCCGCAAGAGCTTTTTTATCGGGTGATGGAGACGAGGCACGCCACAGGCGGATCATGTCTTCCAGGACCCGGCCGACATCTCCCAGTATCGGAACATCCGTATGGACGTTCTTGTTGATCGAGGATGGATCGATGTCGATGTGGATACGTTTGGAGTTTGGTGAAAACGCATCGAGCCGCCCGGTGATGCGGTCATCAAATCGGGCACCGATACAGACCATGACATCGCAATCGTGCATCGCCATGTTGGCCTCGTAGGTACCATGCATGCCCAGCATGCCAAGCCAGGATTTTCCGGAAGCCGGATAGGCGCCAAGCCCCATCAGTGTCGACGTGATCGGAAACCCGGTCAGGTCAACCAGTTCGCGCAGCAAATGGCTGGCTTCGCGCCCCGAATTGATGACCCCGCCGCCTGAATAGATGACCGGATTGCGGGCGCTTGCCATCAACTCGACGGCCTGTTTGATCGCCGACAGATCGCCCTGCAACACCGGCTGATAGCTGGCGCGCGGCGCGTCTACCGGAGGTGTGTAAGTTCCGGTGGCAAACTGCACGTCCTTGGGAACGTCGACGACGACCGGTCCCGGCCGGCCTGTCGTGGCGACATGAAATGCCTCGTGCAACACGCGGGCAAGATCGTTGACATCCTTGACCAGCCAATTGTGTTTTGTGCAGGGCCGCGTGATGCCGACCGTATCGCATTCCTGAAACCCGTCCGACCCTATCAGTGATGTCGGCACCTGACCGGTGATGCAAACCAGCGGAATGGAATCCATCAGCGCGTCCTGAAGCGCCGTCACGGCGTTGGTGGCGCCCGGACCGGAGGTCACCAGCATTACGCCCGCCTTGCCGGTCGAACGCGCATATCCCTCGGCCGCATGGCCCGCGCCCTGTTCGTGGCGCACCAGAATGTGCTCGACCTTTTCCTGCTGGAAAAGCTCGTCATAAATCGGCAGAACAGCGCCCCCCGGATATCCGAACATATGCTCCACTCCGTTGTCGGCCAAAGCCCTGACAACCATCTCCGCGCCGGTCATCTCATCTCGTCCCGAACCGTTCCGACCGGTTTCGCGCTGTGCGTCGCTCATCATTCTTTTCCCGTTTGCATCGTCTTTGCGAAAATTTCGATTTCTTCAACAAAAAAGGCTCCTCTCGGAGCCTGTTGTTTGCGCATGGGTGGATATGCCTGGCGGCTACGCCGCCTTGCCCATGCGCTTTCCCACGACAAGAATTCTTCTGTTCATGTTTCGGAAACTAACGACACAACGATTCCCCGTCAATGCCGGAATTCGCGGAACGGCCGCGACAGACTGCCTGACCGTCATATCGGTGCTTTGGTTCAGGCAACCACCCGGTTGCGGCCACCGCGCTTTGCCTCATAGAGCAACTGATCGGCACGCCGGTAAAATTCCACCGAACTCTCGCGCCCGTCCCATATCACCAGCCCGACGCTGGTGGTGACCTTCAGGTGGATGTTTCCGTTTTCAATGCTCAGTTTTGCAATGGCCTTACGGATGCGCTCGGCGAGAATGGCCAGCAGCGAAGCATCGACATTTGGTGCAATAATGCCAAACTCCTCACCACCGACGCGGGCAACCACATCGTGATACCTGGTGCAGTCGCGCAGGCAACGCGCGACAACCCGCAACACTTCGTCACCGGCGTCGTGGCCATGCGTGTCATTGATCCGTTTGAAGAAATCCAGGTCGAGAACCATCAGGCCGACCGGTTTGCCGATCCGCCCGAATTCCTGAAGGTATTCTTCCAGCGCACCATCGAAATATCGCCGGTTCTGCATTCCCGTCAGACTGTCGGTCAGGGCTTCGTGCTCCAGCGTATCGGATCTGACGCTCAATGATTGGGTTAGAGCACGCAGCTTGTTTTCTTCCTTTCCCTGCCGGCGGATCAGCGGGTAGAGAAAACCTGCGCCAAAAAGCACGGTGATCGTCAGCGAGACGGCGCTACCGATCGCCAGTTGATGAAAGGATACGTTTTTGAAAAAGGAAATATTTTTCAGGAAATCCGGAAGTTTGCTGAGTACCTGTCCATCCGGATCGATCAGCCGGTAGGCCTGAACCTGAAACGCAAGTGCCGCAAGCAACATCGAAATGAAGATGAAAAAAGCGACTTCAGCTTTATGAAAACGCATCAACTCAAACCCACGGGGAACGCTGAGAACCAAACTCTCACATCAAACTTACGTGCGCGTTAATTCAGTCGTTTGATTTCGATTAGTCTGTCGAAATATGCCAATCCTGGTCTCAACTCCCGGTAAATCCCCCATATTGGAAACAACTATTCCGGTTGTCCTGTCAAAATAACCCAATTGTCGTCCAGTTGGTTGCGGAACCAGGTCATCTGGCGCTTTGCATATTGCCGTGTTGCGGTTTTCGCATCCTTCAAAGCGATCTCCAGATCGACGGCACCATCGGCAGCGGCCAACAATTGCGGCACACCGATTGCCTTCATGGCCGGCATTGCCGGATCGATGCCAAGCTGACCCAGCGCCGCAATTTCGGCCAGGGCACCGAGATCGATCATCCGGTCAAGTCGTTGCTCCAACCGCCGGTGCAGGACTGCCCGATCGGGAAGGATCAGATATTTTTGTGCACTCAACTCATCGACCAGTGGCGGCGTTCGTTCCTTTTGCCATTCCAGAATCGATCGCCCGGACGCTTCGAACACTTCAAGTGCCCGCAAGACACGTTGCGGATCTCCCGGGTTGATCGAAGCCGCCGCAGCCGGATCTTTTTCGTTGAGTTCCTTGTGAAGGCGAACAGATCCGGACTCGGACAATTCCGCCCGCAGCCGGGTGCGCAGGGAATCCGGGATCTTCGGCATTTGTGACAGGCCACCCAGCAGCGCCCGGAAATAAAGTCCGGTCCCACCGACAAATATCGGCCGACGATCTTCAAGCGCACCGGATTCAAGCAGTTCGGTAACGTCGGCCATCCACTGCCCTGTTGAAAAGGACTGAGACGGGTGAACATAGCCGTAAAGATGATGCGGAACGATCTGCGTTTCCGTAGCACTGGGCCGTGCCGTCAGAACATGCAGGACGCTGTAGACCTGCATGGAGTCGCAGTTGACGATGGCTCCGTGTTCATTTTCGGCACGTTCGAGTGCATATGCCGACTTGCCGCTTGCGGTCGGCCCGGCTATCAGGATCGCGTTCCGTATCGGTTCGCCCCTTCCAACTTTCGCAGAAACCGCCATGTCCCTCATTGCCACCTTGATGTCAGATCCCGCAAAAGCAGCACTGACTTCCGCACTTGCAGATACTGCGATGCGGTCAATAGATGCAACCGGTCTGATATGGCTTGCGGATGGCATCGCCTGTGATCTTGTTTTGCCGGATGGCGCGGATCCGTCCGGAGCGGAAGCCGGATTGCGCGACGTTCTCACGGGCGAAGCGATCGATATCGTGGTGCAGCATTCGCACAGTCGGAAAAAGCGTGTTCTGATCGCCGATATGGACTCGACCATGATCGGACAGGAATGCATCGACGAACTGGCCGACGAAGCCGGTTTCGGGGAGAGGGTCTCGGAGATCACCGCAAGGGCGATGAATGGCGAAATTGCCTTTGAGCCGGCCCTGCGAGAACGGGTTGCCCTGCTGTCGGGCCTGCCGGTATCGATCATCGACAAGGTTGTTGCCACCCGTATCACACTGGCAAAAGGCGGGCCGGAACTGGTGCAAACCATGAAGCATTATGGCGGCCATACGGCGCTGGTTTCCGGCGGGTTTACCGCCTTCACCGGCCGGGTTGCCGAATTGATCGGATTTGACGAACACCGGGCGAACAGGCTTCGCCAGCAGGATGGTTTACTGACAGGCGAGGTCTGCGAACCGATCCTCGGGCGCGCGGCCAAGGTCGTAGCACTGGATGAGATAACGAGCCGCATGGGATTGGGACCGGAGGACGCGATCGCGGTCGGTGACGGCGCCAATGACCTTGCAATGATTGCGCGGGCCGGCACCGGTGTCGCACTCCATGCCAAACCCGTCGTCGCCGCCGAAGCGGATTTCCGGATTGATCATGGGGACTTGACGGCGCTACTCTATATCCAGGGATACACGCGCAGCGAATTCGTGACATGACACCGCTGAAGACCGACCGCCTGATCATCCGGAACTGGTTGCCACGTGATGCGGATCTTTTTTTCCGGATCAATTCCGATCCGCAGGTGATGGCGTTTTTTCCGTTCCGCCGGGATCGCGCCGCATCGGACAAGATGCTGGAAGAGGTTCGCAAGAAAATTGACCGCAAGGGATACGGTTTCATGGCTGTCGAAAGCAGCGAGACCGGCGCGTGCCTCGGTTTCGTCGGCCTTCAGGAAATAGATATCGAGCCCGTACTGCCGGCAGAAAACTTTGAAATCGGTTGGCGGCTGGCACCGGAATTCTGGGGTAAGGGATTTGCCAGCGAAGCAGCCAGGGAAATGCTGCGCTTCGGATTCGAAGACCTTGAAAAGGATGAGATCGTATCATTTGCCGTTTGGAACAATGATCGCTCAACAGCGGTCATGCGCCGCCTCGGCATGCGGCACGACCCTGCTGGCGACTTCGATCACCCACGCGTTCCGGACACCCATGCGCATCTGAAACGGCACGTGCTTTTCCGCCTCACCAAGGCTGATTGGCAAAAATCCGTCACTCCATCCGCACTGTAACGAAGCGAAGCTCGCCGGTTTTGGAGGCAAGCATCAGCAAGGCATTCTTTCGCCCGGATTTTTTCAGGCCTTCGATCCGGTCGGAGACCTCCTTCGGTGCAGCGACGGTTTCCTGAGCGATTTCGGTGATCACATCGCCTGGACGAATACCCTTCTCAAATGCAGCCGAACCCTCCTCGACCTCCATGACCAGCACGCCCTGGACTTCGTCCTTGATCTCGAAAGTCGTCCGCGCCTCCTTGTCGAGCTTGGCAAGCGCCATGCCCAGTACCTTGACTTTTTCCGGTTCGGTAGCCGGTTCCTGGGGTTCATCTTTACTGCCGGCGGAAATCAGCTTGTCACCATCTTCAAGCCGTCCAAGCGTCACACCGATCGTCTGCTCCTGCCCTTTGCGGACAATGACGACCTCAACCGATTTTCCAACCGGACTGTCGGCCACTATGCGTGGCAAGTCGCGCATTTCCTCTACATCCCGCCCGTCAAATCGGATGATGACATCACCCGGCTGAACCGATCCGTTGTCAACCGGACCACCCTTGATGATGCCGGCAACCAAGGCGCCCCGCGCCTCCTTCATGCCGAGGCTTTCAGCTATGTCGTCCGTCACCGGCTGAATCCGCACACCCAGCCAGCCACGCCGCGTTTCGCCGAACTCGCGCAATTGCGTAATAACGCCGGTTGCCAGATCCGACGGGATTGAAAAGCCGATACCGATAGATCCGCCGCTCGGTGATATAATGGCCGTGTTGATGCCGATGACCTGACCATTCATGTCGAACAGCGGACCACCGGAATTACCGCGGTTGATGGCTGCATCGGTCTGGATGAAATCGTCATAAGGGCCGGAATTGATGTCGCGGTCCCGCGCCGAAACAATGCCGACTGTCACCGTTCCACCGAGGCCGAAGGGATTGCCGATGGCCATCACCCAATCGCCGATCCTGATCTTGTCGGAGTCGCCAAACTCAACCGCCGTCAGCTTGTGCTTGCTGGCGTCAACCTTCAGTAGGGCTATGTCGGTTTTCGGATCGCGGCCGATCAGTTCGGCCGGCAGTTTGGTTCCGTCGGAAAAATTGATCTCGATCTCGTCGGCCTCGGCAATGACGTGATTGTTAGTAACGACAATTCCTTCTGAAGCATCAATGACGAAGCCGGAGCCGAGCGATTGGACCTTGCGCGGCCGATTGCCGTTTCCTCCCGGTCGCTGCTTGAAGAACTCGTCAAAAAAATCCTGGAACGGTGAGCCCTCGGGCGCCCGCGGAATGGGAACCTGACCCTGTCCGCGATTGTTGCCCTTGACCGTCTGCGAGGTGGAGATGTTCACCACAGCATCGAGCAACCCCTCGGCCAGATCAGCGACCGAATTCGGTCCCTGGGATTGGGCGGTCGCAGCATTCACGGCAATCGCACTGGACATCGCAATCGCGACAAATACGGCAAAACCGGCATGTCTTGCTGCCAGAAGAGCTTTCCTAAAACACATGCAATGTCTCCAGTTCCTGTCGCGTGGCGGCCTTTGATGCCTGCCGACGTCTTCTTTCAAGGCAAAATAGGGCTTGTTTACGGCGTTTCCCAGTTCGCCCCCGTAACACATGCGTTATCCGCGGACCAGCCAAACCACGCCGACACCTGCGGCGATGGAACACAGTCCAATCACCCGCAAAGTGCTTTCAGGCATTTCCAGAATCGTCTGGGCCAATTGCTTGGCCAGAACGGGAAAGCCACCATAAATCAGCCCCTCGACGACGAGCAACAGGCCAATGGCGGCCAGGAAATCAGCCATGTTGGTTGCTCCCGCCTATTGGGCGGGAGCAGGAGCGTCGGCAGGTTTGGCGCCCTCGGAATCCTGGAAGAAGCGGAAGAATTCTGAATCTGGTGACAGAACCATTGTTGTTCCGGTATTTTCCAGGGCTGTCGCATAGGCGATCATCGATCTGTAGAATTCGAAGAACTCCGGATCACGGCTGAATGCACTGGCAAATAGGGAGTTGCGTTCCGCCTCTCCCTCACCACGCATGATTTCCGATTCCTTGCGCGCCTCGGCGATGATCTCCACAACCTGACGATCAGCCCGCGCCTTGATCCGTTGCGCTGCCTCACGGCCACGAGCCCGCAGGCGCTCGGCTTCGGCTAGGCGTTCGGCCTTCATGCGATCATAGGTCTGCTGCGACACTTCAGCCGTCAGATCGGTCCGGCGAATACGAACATCCCCAATCTCCAGCCCCAGCGATGCGGCGTCCGGCCTCAACTGATCGCGCACTTCGCGCATCATGTCGGCGCGCTCCTTCGACAGAGCCGCCTCAAAACCGCGCAGACCGTAGACAGACCGCAATGCCGCATTCAAACGGGTGCGAAGCCGTTGTTCAGCCAGCAAGATGCTGCCCGAAACGGTCGCCCTGAACCGGCGTGGATCCGATATTCTAAATGCAACAAACGCATCCACTTCGTAGAACTTACCGCCCGAAACCTGAACGCGGATGTCATCGATATCGAAACGCAACAGGCGATCTTCGATGATCTGCACATTGTCTGCTTCCATAAACGCAAACGGCAGTTTGAAATAGAGACCGGGCTCGGATTTGACTTCAACCACTTCGCCGAAGCGCAAGACGATGGCCTGTTCACGCTCGTTCACCACAAAAAGGGAACTGTAAACCAGGAAGACGATCACGGCACCTATGATGCCGAAAAGGGGGAGACGGTTAGCCATCAGTTTGTGCCTCCCTGGCGACGCTTTTCAATTTCCGGGAGCGGCAGATAAGGCACAACACCTTGCCCGCCACCTTGTTCGATGATCACTTTGTTGGAATCCCTCAGAACACGCTCCATGGTTTCAAGAAACAGCCGCTTGCGTGTGACCTCCGGCGCCTTGGCATATTCGTCATACACCGAAACGAAGCGCTGAGCTTCACCGTCCGCTTCCTGCACAATCCGGTTTTTGTAGGCTGCGGCGTCCTCGCGAACCTGTGCCGATTGACCACGCGCTTGCCCGAGTTTCTGGTTCGAATACTGATTGGCTTCCTCGACGAAACGGTCTTCATCCTGTTCAGCCCGCTGCACTTCATCAAAGGCATCGGCAACTTCACGCGGTGGTGCCGCTTCTTCGACCGAAACGGCATTCACTTCGATACCAGCTCCATATTCCGTCATCGTCGACTGGATGATTTCGCGCACATCTTCCGCAATCCCGGCTCGGTCGTCGCGGAACACATCCTGCGCCTGGCGCCGTCCAACCACTTCACGCATGGCACTCTCAGCAACCTGCCTCAGGCTATCATCGGGGTCAGACACACGGAAAAGATAGGAGCCGGGATCGGAGACCTGGTAGGCAACGGAGAACTGAACATCAACGATGTTCTGATCGCCTGACAGCATCAGCCCGGCGGATGCGTTGGCGCGCGAACCTCCGCCGATATTGAGCAATTGCTCACGAATATTGGCCAATTCGACTGTTTCTATCGGCCACAAATGAAAATGCAGTCCGGGCTCTGAAATTTCAGGCTTCGGCTTGCCGAAGCGTAGTTCCACTCCCAGTTCATCCGGCTGCACCGTATAGACAGCCTTGAACGCCCAAAGTGCCAGCAGACCGACGGCCAGCAGACCGATAAATATCGGATTGGCCCCTCCACCGCCTGGAAGCGCCTGCTTCAACCGGTCTTGTCCGCGTCGGATAATTTCCTCAAGGTCGGGCGGAGTTCCCTGCGGGCCTTTTGGTCCCCGTGGGCCTTGGCCCCACGGACCGCCACCGCTGCCGCCGCCATCGCCGCCGCCCCAAGGACCGCCGCCACCGTTCTGATTGCTCCAGGGCATATATTTCCTCTTATTTCGGGATCACGGTGCCAAACCACACGGATCCTGTGCATATGTCTAACTGTTTATAGGCACGCCACTGCCGGCTTTCAACGCAATAGCGCCGATCAGCGCCGATTCCAGGCGATTTGACCCAACAAAATGTCGGCACCTGTAGACCGCAGAGAACCAGCCACGTCAATCCGCCGACAGCATCCGTTGATAAACAGTGTAAACGGTTGCGTGGCTGTCCTTTTCACCGACCGGGAAGGATTGGCGCGATTGCACGGCCCATTCTTCCGGCGCGATCTCTGGAAAATGCGTGTCTCCATCGAATCGGCCGTCGACATGTGTCACATAAAGCCGATCCGCCCGGTCAATGCTCTGCCGGTAGATTTCGCCGCCGCCGATCACACATATCTCGCTCGCTCCCGATGCCCCGGCTCGGGATTCTGCAACTTCAAAAGCCTGCTCAAGGCTGGTGACGACGTCGCAACCGGGCGCCTTAAAATCAGGATCTCTTGAAATCACGATATTGTCCCGGCCCGGCAGCGGCTTGCCGATGCCGGCATAGGTCTTGCGCCCCATGATGACCGGCTTTCCCATCGTATCGGTCTTGAACCGCTTCATGTCGCTGGAAAGCCGCCACGGCAGGCCCCCGTCATTGCCGATGACACCGTCGCTGCCGATCGCCACGACGAGGGCGATGGTAAGGCTCATACTGCGACCTTGGCCTTTATATGCGCGTCCGGCTGGTAGTCCTGCAGACGGAAATCTTCATAGCTGAAAGCAAAGAGGTCGGTGATCTGCGGATTGATATCAAGGGTCGGAAGTTTCCGGGGAGACCGTTTCAGCTGCTCCCGCGCTTGTTCAAAATGATTCGAATAGAGATGCGCATCACCAAGTGTGTGGATGAACGAGCCGGGTTTCAGGTCGGTCACCTGTGCAACCATCATTGTCAGCAATGCATAGGAGGCGATATTGAAAGGAACGCCGAGGAAAATATCGGCCGACCGCTGGTAGAGCTGACAGGAGAGTTTCCCGTCAGCGACATAAAACTGGAACAGGCAATGGCAGGGCGGCAGCGCCATCGCATCGACCTGCGCCGGGTTCCAGGCCGAAACGATCAACCGGCGTGAATTCGGATTGGTTCTGATCTGCTCGACGACATTGCTGATCTGGTCGATCTGACCGCCATCGGCAGCCGGCCAGGAGCGCCACTGATAGCCGTAGACCGGTCCCAGATCGCCGTTTTCATCGGCCCAATCATCCCAGATCGAAACGCCGTGCTGCTTCAGATAGTCGATATTCGTACTACCTGACAGGAACCACAGCAATTCGTGGATGATCGACCTCAGATGAAGTTTCTTGGTGGTGAGGACCGGAAAGCCATCGGCAAGATCAAATCGCATCTGATGGCCGAAAACCGAGCGCGTGCCAGTTCCGGTGCGGTCGCCGCGATCGGTTCCGTGCGTGATCACATGGTCAAGAAGGTCGAGATATTGCCGCATACGGACACTGCCTGCCGATTCGTTTTGCGGCGATCATAACCCACCGCAACAAAGGTCAAAGATGCAATCTGCGACTTTGACATCCGTCACCACGGCCCGGATCGGATTTTAAAGCTCGTCGAGTTTTCCCAGATGTTTGGCGACGAGATAGTAGAACGTTACCCTGCTCTTGTTGCGATCGGCAGCCATTGTTTCGCAAACGGTCTGGATGATCATATTGCAACGTCTGGCATCGCTGATACCGAATTTCTTCTCGCACCATTTTTCGCGAACGCGATCCAGTTCCTTCTGATCCGAGCACGAAACCAGAGAAGAATCGCGATTGCGCAGGGCAATTCCAAGATGTTTGACTATTTTTGCAATTACGTCCGCTTCAGCACCCGCATCATAGCGCTGAACATCGGCAAGATGGTCACTCATGAGAACTTTCTCCGAAATCCATTCCCTTTGCGGTTCGATCCGTTTTGGCAACGGCCTGACCGGGGCCCATTCCGGGCAGTCACCACATCACGGCTAAAGATTTCCCCAGCGGCCGTTCCAAGTCAATGCCGCTCTTCAAATTTGCTGCGAAGTGCACTATATTAGGAATGCCGGCTTGTCCGGCTATGGCGATAAACTGCCGATGCAATAAACCATTCGGACCCGGGGGCGGTACCCGGCGCCTCCACCAAAAGCTGTCCCTTTCGCAACGGCGGACGGTTTTTGATGGGGGCGAAATAGGATCGACGAGGGTGTAAAGATCGGACTTTTGCTCGGCATGGTACCACCGTTATCGGGCTGTTTTATAGTTGCAAACGACAACTATGCGGAGGCACGTCTCGCTGCTTAATTGCGGTGTGACAGCTTCACATTAGTCTGTGACCTTCGCCGGTCGCAGCGGGGTTCGGAGGCACCTGGCAACAGAAGCCTCCACTTCAGAACGCAATCCATTGCATTCTGACCACACCTGCTGCCTATTCGGCAAATCTGCAGCGTTGGCCGGTTTACGCCGACGCCAAGCTTGATTAAACCAGAGTCTGCGACTTGCAGAAACGGGTTCAGAAATGGCCGAAGACCAAATACGCTACGACATTCTGGCCCAGGACGCGATGCGTGGCGTCATGCGCAAAGTTCTCGTGGAAGTTGCCCGCACCGGCTTGCCCGGGAATCACCACTTTTTCATCACCTTCCTCACCGGCGCACCGGGAGTGCGGATTTCAAGCCGTTTGAAGGAAAAATATCCCGAGCAGATGACGATCGTTCTTCAGTACCAGTATTGGGACCTGAAGGTGACGGACATCGGATTCGAGATCGGCCTGTCATTTGCCGACATTCCGGAAAAACTTGAAATCCCCTATGCCGCAGTTCGCGGTTTCTATGATCCCTCGGTCAATTTCGAACTGGAATTCGACGTCAAGGCCGAGGATCCGGCCGATCAGGAAACAACCGACGAGGATAAGATCGTCGAGGCGAAACCGAAAACGCCCGCAAAGCGAAAAAAGCCGGCCAAACGCAAACCGGCCGCCAGCGAAAAAAGTGACGTTGAACCCGTGGCCGACAACACCGAAAGCGGTGACGAGGCCGACAAACCCAGCGCTGACGTGGTTTCACTGGATTCTTTCCGCAAGAAATAGGGTTCGTCATGAGCGGCGTTCGCAAGCGCTCGGTAACGATCCGTGGCCACCGCACCAGCTTCTCGCTCGAAGACATTTTTTTCGATCATCTGGAAGCCATCGCTGCGCATCGGGAACTGCCTGTTGCGACACTGGTCGCCGAAGTCGACGAGGCGCGGCCGCGCCAGACCAATCTGTCTTCCGCACTGCGCTTGTTCATACTCGACTGGGTGCAGAAAAATCCAGGCTTTGCACCGGTCAGCGATCGGCCGTAATTCCACTTTCAACACCGGGAAGTGGTGCGAGAGGGCGCCGGACAACGCCGCCCTGCCCAACCCGGCGTTCCGCATCGATCTTGGCAATTTCCTCGTCGGCGATACGCTGCCGCTCCTCAAGCGACAGACCCGTTGAACCCGACTGACCGGTCTGATTGGCCGCTTTTGCTTTCAACCGCCGCCTGTCGGCTTCCTCGGCTTCCAACCGGGTGCGCTCCGTTTCCGCACGTTCCCGTTCAAGCCGCGCTTGCTCATCCGCCCGCCGCCGGGCTTCCTCTTCTGCAACCTCCGCGGCCAGGCGTTCAGTCTCCAGCCGCGCCGCCTCGGCAGCCAGGCGTTCGGATTCCTCAGCCTTGCGCTGTTCCTCTTGCCGCGCTTCCTCGGCGGCCCGCCGTGCGGCTTCCTGCTCCGCTGCCAAGCGTTCAGCCTCCAGCCGTGCCGCCTCGGCAGCCAGGCGTTCTGATTCCTCAGCCTTGCGCTCCTCTTGCCGCTTCTCCTCGGCGGCCCGCCGCACGGCTTCCTGCTCCGCTGTCAGGCGTTTGGCCTCTTCGGCCTTGCGCTGGGCTTCCAGACGCGCCTCTTCCAGGAGCAGCAATCGATCTTGCTCCGCTTTGCGTTCCGCCTCCCGGCGCTCTTCTTCCAAGGCGCGTTGCCGGGCTTCCTCCTGGGCAGCCAACAACTCGGCTTCCTCGAACCTGCGCTCAGCGTCTTCGGCAGCGCGCTTCCGGTCTTCCGCGTTCTGCTGCCTTCGCTCGGCTGCAGCCGCACGACGTTCGGTTTCAGCCCTTATCCGCTCCGCCTCCAAGCGCTCTTCTTCGGCCGCCAGCCGTCTTGCTGCCTTGGCAGCTTCACGCACCGCGCGCTCGGCACGTTCTGCAGCTTCGGTGGCCCGACGTTCAACTTCCAGCCGTGCAGCCTCTTCAAGCCGGCGGCGTTCAGCTTCGGCGGCGGCCCGCGATCGGGCAGCGTTCAAGGCGGCCGCCTGACGGTTCTGCCGGTCACGTTCGATACGAACCCGGCGCTCTTCATCCTTGCGGCGGATGCGCTCCTCTTCAAGTGCGCGCTGATAGCGAATTTCCCGCCGCAAACGTTGTTTTTCCAACAGGCCTGCCTGCAAGGCCTCCACACGGGCCTGTTCGCGTTCGAGCGCCCGCTGATTGAGAAATTGCGACAGGGGCTGGCTATCGAATTCGACGTTTGCCGAGGTTGCCGTCTTTATCGCGGTGAAGCGAACCTGTGGCTGGGATCCGACCAACGCGTCGGGACCGGGGTCAAAATCGATCTCACCTTCCACCCGCGACTGTGGGGCCGACAGATCCGAGCGAAACTCGAGTTGCATGCTGGCGTTGCGGCCCGCAAGCCGCACCGGCTGCGTGCGAACGACCCCGGCGGCCAGGGTGTAGGCAACGTCGATATCATTGAAATAGAATATTCCGTTGCGAAGCAGCGGAAGAATGGATTGCATCGCGGCATCATCCAGGTCTTTTCCAATCCTGTCCGCAGCACGCAAAACGGCGGGCAGCGCGTTTGGATCGATGCCTTTGACATAGGCATTTTCCATCCGCGCAATTCCGGATCCGGACAGGGACGCCATGAGACCTTCTATTGACTTGCCGCTTGCATTGATGCTGCCGGAAACCGTCGTCCGCCCGGCAAGCGGGCTGTCGATCGGCAACGACTGTACATCGGCGTTCCTGAGGGAGAACTGGCTCGACAGAAAGCCGGTACCATTATTGTTTTTGAGCGCCAGTGTCCCCGAAAGCCGGCCGCCATGGAGTGCTGCCGTGAAGTCCTCCACCCGCAGACCGTCTTCATCGATGATCAGCGTCATTCCGGCATCCGACGCCCTGCTTGCCTGACCCAGTGTAAATAGTTTCGTTTTCAGTACGACATCGGCGTAGAACGGCGATGCGACCTGCGACGCAAATGGAGCATTCGGCCAGCTTCCATCACCCGGATCATCCAGCGCATTACCCAGCGCCAAAGCGTTCAGGAACCTGGAATCGACGGAATCAAGCGCCAGCGATCCCGAAAAAGCCGGCAATCCGTCGCGCATCTGCATTTTCAGATCGCCGTTGACCCGATTGCCGAGAACCGATCCCTTGACCTGCGGCAATGCAAGGACACCATCGGACAATTTCAGCGGTGAGGCCAGAAACACCGGCGTACCGATCCCGGCACCAGGCATGGCAACGCCCGCCATCATCAAATAGGGTTCGATATCCCCGGCCCTGATATCGGCTTGGCCATCTGCCGAAATAAGGCCGTTCCTTGAAATAACAGTGCCGGAAAAGGATGCACTGTTGCCATCGCCATTGAGAGTGAAATCCGTCTCCAACCCCTGATCGAGTGAGCCGCTAACGATTAGTTCCGCGTCCGCGGGGCCGGCAACATCCAGCGGTAGCACCGGCAGTCCGATCAGCGCCAACACCGGTCCGGCTTGATCATTACGGGCGGAAAACCGCAGATCGACCTCGCTACTTTGGAGGTTCGACACGTCGCCCTTGCCGGACATCGTCAAAGTGAAGCCGGTCCCACCCGCTTTTCCGTTTGCGCTGATCGCCAGTCCGGAACTGCCATCATCATTCTTGGCGGCGCTGGCAATCATGCCAATCTCGGCATCGCCCAGCAGTCCGGGGAAAGCGCTTACGCGAGCGTCGAGTTCTTCAAGCTGCGGGTTGCCGGGAAACCGTTCGGTCAGAAGCCGGACAAAATCGGCCAGATCAACGGCCACAATCGTTGCATCGACATTGCCGGCCGGATCAGCTGGAAAATCCTTCAAAGTGCCGGTCGCACTCACGGTTGCGCCGGCAAGGCCACCGATGATCAGCCGGTCGATGTCCAACTGTCCGCTTTTCAGCCGCAGCGCCGTATCGATCGACTCCGCGCTGACACCGGTCGAACTGACCGGACCGGCCTTGATCTGCAGATCGAGATCGTGGGCGGCAAACCTGTTGGCACCTTCATCGCTGACAAACAGGGCGGCCAGGGCTGTCAGGCCATCAACGTCGAGAGCACCGCCATCGAGCGCCAGCCGCATCGACGGTTTAGCGCCTTCCGGCGTCAGGCGTTCCGCCGAGCCGCGAAAAACCGAAGGCCCCAGAACCAGCTCCAGATCGCGAAACTCCTGCTTTTCGGAGCGGATATTCACATCTGCCGAAAATCCGGCGGACCGCAAACGTCGGATGGCGCCATCAACATCCTTTGCCAGCCACGAAGCAAAACCGGACGGCTGCGCCACGGCGACGAGCAATGAACCGGAAAACCCGAAATCGACATTGGTCTGCAACAGACCGCTTGCTTCCAGCGTCGTTCGACCAGGCAGCTTTGCTGAAAGGTGCTTGAGCCGCCAGCCGGCATCTTCCGGCTCGGCCGATATGCGAATATCTCGAATGGTCGTGTCATCGGCAATGATCGCCGGCAGCTTCACTTCGACACTGCCTGGAATTGTCGGTGTCGGAAGTGCAGTCACCACCGACCGGAAGGCAGAAACACGGTCCTCGAACGACCGACCGGACTGTTGTTCTTTCTTTCCGTTGTCGTCGTCAAAGCTGATTTGCTGTCCGTCCGCCCGGATGGCAAAGCGCGGCTCGTTTCCGAACTCCAGAAATGCCGTGCCCTCGGCAAAATAGGGGTTGTCCTTTGGCCCGGTTTCAAATCGGAATTCATCTATGCCAAGCAGCTTGTGATCGACATTGAACAAACCGGAGACCACGTAGTTGGAGACCGGAGTCGATCCCGAACCAGCTGTCTTCGCACTATCTTCACCGGCACGTGGCGATAGCGAAAAACTGCCTGAGTAGGTCGCCGAACCATTGACCAGGCGGGCCTCTCCGTCGCTTTCCAATAACAGCGGGTAACGCTCCGGCGATATCCTTGTGCGCACCCGCATCGTGCCGTCATCATCGACCTTGCCACTGGATATCGCCAGATCCGTCTGTTCACCGTCCACCACCATCCGGCCGCTGGCGCGCCACGGTCCCGCCAGCGTCTGGGCAGAGATCTCGGCAGTGATTTCGGAAATCACATGTTCGCGACCGCTGGTGGCATGATCGATGGTGATCAAACCATTCGTCACCCTCAGTTTTTCAAGAGTGATCTGCTTGACCGTTGCCGGGGCTTTCGGCCTGATAGCCCAGTCGAGCGACCCGTCGGCCCCGACTGACACCCGCGCATGCGGCCGTTCCATCCGCATATCGAAGATCAGGAATTCACCACGCAGAAAGGGAGCAAGTTCGGCGTCCATTGAGAATTCTTCAATGGTCATGACTGGTTCGTCATCGGTCCGGCCGGCAACACGGACATCACGGAATGTGACCGATGGAAAGGGCAGAAGACGCGCATAGGCGCTTCCGTTTACCGTCACCTGCCGACCCAGAACCTGGCTGGCCCTCCGTTCGAATTCGGCACGATAGGTGGTCCAGTCAACAAAATACGGACCAACAAGCGCCGCCGTCAGTGCCAGGACAACCAGTCCACCGAGAAAGACGAATAAGCGCGCCAGCGAATCTCTCCAGAATTATCGGATCGGCTTAGGTCATGGACCTATGTCATTTTAGCCGCATTCGAGTGTCGATAAAGTGGCATTTCACGGATTGTAACCCCGGAAACCAATATTCCCGGTTACGTTATCGTTATGACCTTGCCCGGGTTCATGATGTTAAGCGGGTCAAGCGCCTGTTTGATCGCTTGCATATAGTCCACTCCGATGCCCAATTCCATCTCCAGATACCGCATCTTCCCCTGTCCGATGCCGTGCTCACCGGTACAGGTGCCGCCCATTTCCAGAGCGCGCCGATTGAGCCCGTCGACAAATTTCTCTGCCTGTTCGATCTCACCGCCATCATCGGTATCGAGCAGGATCAGGACATGGAAATTTCCATCGCCTACATGACCGACAATCGGCGCGATCAGGCCCATCTCGGCAATATCGGTCTCGGTTTGCATGATGCACTCGGCCAGCCGTGAAATCGGAACGCAGACATCGGTCGAAATGCCTTTTGCACCCGGGCGCAAGGTCAGTGCCGCCCAGTAGGCATCGTGCCGGGCTTTCCAGAGCTTCTGCCGCTCTTCCGTGACGCTGGTCCAGCGGAACGGTCCTCCACCGAATTCCTCGGCGATGTCGCCGAACAACCCGGCCTGCTCCTTGACGCTTTCGTCGGAGCCATGAAACTCCAGAAACAGGCAAGGACTTTCCTCGTAGTCGAGATCCGAATAGGAGATCATCGCCTTCATCTGCAAGGCATTGACCAGTTCGATCCGCGCGACCGGAATGCCCATCTGGATTGTCATGATCACCGCATTGCAGGCGGCTTCAACACTTGGAAACGGACAGACCCCGCCCGAGATAGCCTGCGGAATTCCCTGCAACCGCAAGGTCAGCGACGTAATGATGCCGAGTGTCCCTTCAGATCCGATCAGTAGCCGGGTGAGGTCGTACCCGGCCGACGACTTGCGGGCACGTCTGGCGGTCGTGATTTCCCGTCCATCGGCCATGACGGCTTTCAGCGCCAGGACATTCTCGCGCATGGTGCCGTAACGAACGGCATTGGTGCCGGATGCCCGGGTCGACGCCATTCCGCCGAGGCTCGCATTGGCGCCGGGATCGATCGGAAAAAACAATCCGGTATCACGCAAATACTGATTGAGCTGATCGCGCGTCACGCCCGGTTCCACGGTACAGTCGAGATCTTCGGAGTTGACCTCGACGATCTTGTTCATACGGCTCATATCGATGCTGATGCCGCCGGCCGGAGCATTGACATGGCCCTCCAGGGAGGAGCCGACGCCAAACGGAATGAGTGGAACGCGATGATCGGCGCAGATCCGGACAGCTTCCGACACATCTTCCGAGGATTCGGCAAAAAACACGCCATCGGGCAATTGTGACGGGATGTAAGTGGTGGTGTGGGCATGCTGTTCCCGGATCGACTGCCCGGTCTGAAACCGGTCGCCAAAGCGCTGCCGCAAAATGCCGACCACCGTGTCGATGCCTATGGCATTGCGATCGATCTGTTTGAGGTCGGCCAAAGCCATGATTTTCTCCCCAATGGAACTGGTTGTGTCTTTTAGCGCTGCGTGGCATGGGTATTCAAAGGCAGCAAAAGCCGGTTGGGCCGCACTTTGCACTTAGCGCCCCACCTCGGCAACGTCAAAGAGCGATGGCCAATGGTAGCACCCCTCCCTTTTCTTTCCACGCCGATGGCTGTCGAGAAAGAGTGGATCGACTACAACGGCCACATGAACATGGCCTATTACAATGTTTTGTTTGATCGTTGTGCTGATCAGGCCTTTGAGAAATTCGGAATCGGACCATCCTATGCCGAACAGCGGTCACTGACGATATACACCGCTGAAATCCATGTCTGCTACATACGCGAACTGCATCTGGGTGACGAGGTGAAATGCAGTTTTCACCTGGTGGACCATGACGAAAAACGCATCCACGTCTATCAGGAACTGGTCCACCTCGACGGTTGGCTGGCAGCGACCGCCGAAGTTCTGACATTGCATATCGATATGGGCGGCCCGAAGGTGGCGCCGTTTCCTGACGACGTGATGGCAAAGGTGAAGGCCATGCATGCCGAGCATGCCGGATTACCGGCTCCGGAGCGGCTGGGCAGATCCATCGGAATCAAGCGGAAGGGCTGAATTGTGCTAGCGTTCCTTGCGCGCTTGAGAACACTTCTGGCCAACTGGATTTCGCCCAATATCAGCCAATTCCTGACAACGCGTCAGCCACTGATCTGGGCACTTTCGCTGTCGATCGGCATCGCAGTGGCAATTGCCGCAATCCTGTTCCGCGAAATGATTGGGCTGTTCCAATTTCTGTGGCTCGGAACCGCATCGGAACAGGTCCTCAGTGCGGCACGCGGCATTTCCTGGCCGGTGCTGCTGTTGGCGCCGATGGCCGGCGGTCTGATTGTCGGTTTCCTGCTGCAGCGCATCCAGACGAAACGCACCGGAAATGTTTCCGACGTCATCGAAACTCGTGCCATGTCCGGCCGCAAACTCGGATTGCGTGACGGTCTCTGGTCGGCATTGGCGACAACTGTCTCGCTTGGTTTCGGAGCCAGTGCCGGGCGCGAAGGCCCGGTTGTTCATCTCGGCGGGACCCTCGCTTCAGCCGTCACGCGCTGGATGGATTTGCCGGAATGGTGTCGCAAGACCCTACTCGGTGCAGGCGTGGCATCAGCCATTTCGGCATCGTTCAACGCACCGATTGCCGGCGTGCTGTTCGCCCACGAGGTGATACTCGGTCACTATGCCATGCGATCCTTTGTTCCCATCGTCATTGCATCGGCTGCCGGCGGTGTCGCGTCGCGGCTTTGGTTCGGGGATGCCGCGGCATTCCTGGTGCCGCTCTACCAGATTTCGTCCTATTGGGAGTTTCCCGCCTTTGTGCTGCTGGGACTGACATCGGCGATTGTCGCCGTGCTGTTTCAGTTTTCCCTTTTCACGGCCGATTACGTCGCCCGCAAGATAGAGGTTCCGCTCTGGACCCGGCCGGTCATCGGCGGCCTGGCCGTCGGGCTGATAGCAATGTTTCTGCCCCATATCATGGGTGTCGGATACGAGGTCACCGACATGGCGTTGCACAATCAATTGCCGCTCGGCCTGATGCTCCTGTTGATCGTCGCAAAGACCGCGGCGACCGCCATTACGCTTGCGTCGCGTTTTGGTGGTGGAATCTTTTCCCCCGCGCTCTATCTCGGCGCGCTCACCGGGGGTGCATTCGGAATCATTTCAGCCTCCGTCTTTCCCGAAATCGCTTCCAGTCATGGGCTCTACGCCATTCTCGGCATGGGCGCCGTCGCCGGTGCGGTGCTTGGCGCGCCGATTTCAACGACGATGATCGTTTTTGAACTGACCGGCGGTTATGCGCTCTCCATCGCGCTGCTGCTGACCGTTGCCATCGCGCACGGTGTGACCCAGGCCATTCACGGCCATTCCTATTTCCAGTGGCAGTTGGAAATGCGTGGGCTGTTTGTCCACCACGGCCCGCACAGCACATTGACGGCCACGACAACCGTGATGGATTTCATGGATTTGCCCGGCGACGATGAACCGCCGGAGACCTATGACCCGGAACTGGGAACACCTTCCCTCAAACCAACCGATACGCTGGAAACAGCATTGCGCACCTTCGATGCCGGCGGTCATGTGCGGTTGCCGGTCACTGCTCCGCAGGACCCGACCAAAATCATCGGCTGGGCGACACAGGTAAGGGCGCTGGCCTATTTCAACAAGGCGCTGATTGATGCCAGCGTAGAGGAACACCGGTAGCCGCCAACCGGCGCCAACCTGGCGATTATGACGAGATCGTCAGTTCCGCCGGAACAGAGTTTTCCAGCACATATTTCGCATTGGGTATGTCGTTGGACATCGCCCGTTGCCGTGCGCCGGCCGGGTCATGGCCGTGCGTTATCCAACGTTGAACAAGCCGATCGTTGATTTCCGCGATTCCGGGATTGAGACAAACCGTCAGATCGAAAAGCGGAAGCAGGTCAAACCAGGGTTTCGAGTCCAGGAGCAGATAGTTGCCTTCAACCAGGACGATGCGATGGTTCCGGCCAATGAGTTGAACATCTTCAACAACCGCATCAACCTCTCGATCAAATCCCGGCACGCTGACGGGCTGTTCGTTGGCCGCAATTCGGCGCATCATGCCGACAAAGCCGTCTGCATCGAAGGTCTCCGGTGCGCCTTTGCGATGCCGAAGGCCACGACTGTCCAGCACCGAGTTGTCGAGATGAAAACCATCCATCGCGACCACCGCACTTGTCGGCTCATCGCAGTGCGCGTCAATGCGATGAGACAGTTCCTCCGCCAGGGTCGATTTCCCGGAGGCCGGTGGTCCTGCAATGGCGACGATGAAGCGATCTTCTCCCGCGGCGCGTTCGATGATGTGATCCGCCAGTCGGTCCGAATTCACGCAGCGATCTCTTGTGGCGGTTCCTTGGCCCCGGTCATGAATGCCACGGCGTCAGACATCGTGTAGTCCTTCGGATCGATGACACAGAGCCTGCGGCCGAGACGATGGATATGAATCCTGTCGGCAACTTCGAAGACATGCGGCATGTTGTGCGAGATCAGCACGATCGGCACTCCGCGGCTCCGCACGTCCTGGATCAATTCCAGCACCTTGCGCGATTCCTTGACCCCGAGCGCCGCCGTCGGCTCGTCGAGAATGATCACCTTGGATCCGAACGCTGCCGCCCTTGCGACCGCGACCCCCTGCCGCTGTCCGCCCGACAGGGTCTCCACCGCCTGATTGATGTTCTGGATGGTCAGTAGGCCCAATTCGGACAGTTTGTCCCGCGCGGTTTTTTCCATCTTGGCCCGATCCAGCATCCGGAAATATTTGCCGAGCGGACCGCTGCGGCGAATTTCGCGCCCCATGAACATGTTGTCGGCAATCGACAGCGCCGGTGACAATGCCAGGTTCTGGTACACGGTCTCGATCCCGGCCGCGCGGGCGGCCAGCGGTGAAGTGAAATGGACTTCCTGCCCCTCAAGCCGTATCTCCCCCTCATCTGGCGCAACCGCACCGGAGACCGCCTTGATCAAGGTGGACTTGCCGGCGCCATTGTCACCGATAACGGCGAGAATCTCTCCGGGGAACAGATCGAAATCCGCGTGGTCGAGTGCCGTTACACGGCCATAACGCTTGACCAGATTGCGTCCCGTCAGGATTGGCGTGCCGCTCATACTGAAACCTTTCTGATCCATTGATCGACCGCAACCGCGGAAATGATCAGCAGTCCGATCAGCAGATAGGTCCATTGCGGATCCGTTCCGATCAGCCGTAGCCCGAGCGAAAAAACTCCGACGATCAATGCGCCGAACAGCATGCCCAGAATCGACCCGCGACCGCCAAACAGCGAAATGCCGCCAATCACCACCGCTGTGATGGATTCGATATTGGCAAACTGACCGGCCGTCGGGGAAACCGAACCGATGCGCCCGATCAACGCCCAGCCGGCCAGCCCGCAAATCAGCCCGGCCAGCACATAGACCGATACCAGTGTCTTTTTGACCTCCACGCCCGACAGCTCGGCCGCCTCGGAGTCATCACCGATGGCATAGACGTGCCGGCCCCAGGCGGTGTGGTTGAGAATATAGTTCAGTACCAGAACAAGCAGCACCATTGCGATCACGCCATAGGTGAACACGGCGCCGCCGATTTTTATCTTTTCGCCGAAGAACTGCAGGATTGACGCCTGATTTGCGATGTCCTGGCTGCGAATGGTTTCGTTTGCCGAATAGAGATAATTGGCCGCCAGCACGATCTGCCACATGCCGAGAGTTACGATGAAGGGCGGCAGGCGCATCCTGGCAACCAGCGTTCCGTTGATGAAACCGCACAGTGCACCACAGGCCAGACCGCAGATAACCGACAGTTCTGGCGGCAGGCCGTATCTGAATGTGAACTGGCCCATTACGACAGAAGACAGCACCATGATGGCGCCGACAGACAGATCGATACCGGCGGTAAGGATGACCAGCGTCTGGGCAGCGCCGACAAACCCGACAATCGCGACCTGCTGCAAAATCAGCGTCAAGGCGAAGGGCGAGAAGAATTTTCCGCCAAGAACGATGCCAAAAACCGCAAGTGACGCAATCAGCACAATCAGCGGCACCGCTGCAGGATTGGAATGCAGGACATGCTGGATTTTGTTGAGCAGCGACCTCTCGCCAGATTCAAACGAGGCGACATCTGTTGCGCTGTCTGCCAGCACGGTTTCAAAATCGCCGGATGGTCCGGATTCGGCCATCATGTGCTCCCAGTGTCATTTCAAACATTTCGGGCGGTTCTTACACCGCCCGAAATCCAAGCATTTATTGACCAGTCATACCAGATCAATTCAGCCCCAGCAGCGATCGGTACCTTCTTTGGTATCGATGGAATCGACGCCTGGAGCCGGTTTATCGGTTACCAGTGAAACGCCGGTATCGAAGAAGTCCTTACCTGGCGTGTTGGCGGGCTTGCTGCCGTCCTTGGCCCATGCAGCAATAGCCTCGACGCCTTTTGACGCCATCAGCAACGGATATTGCTGCGACGTCGCACCAATGACGCCTTCCTTGACGTTCTGAACGCCCGGGCAGCCGCCATCGACCGAAACGATCAAGACATCCTTCTCGCGGCCAAGCGCCTTCAGCGCTTCATAGGCACCGGCTGCGGCGGGCTCGTTGATCGTGTACACAACATTGATCATCGGGTCTTTGGCAAGCAGGCTTTCCATGGCCTTGCGGCCGCCTTCTTCATTGCCGGAGGTGATGTCATTTCCGACAATTCGCGGGTCGGTTTCATCGCCCCATTTGTTCGGATCGCCGAGATCGATGCCAAACCCCTTCAGAAAACCCTGGTCGCGCAACACACCGACGGTCGGCTGACTGACAGCCAGGTCGAGCATGGCGATTTTGGCATCCTTGGCCTTGTCACCCATGGCCGCCGCGGCCCATTTGCCGATCAACTCGCCGGCAAGGAAATTGTCAGTCGCAAAAGTGGCATCCGCGGCTGTGATCGGCTCAAGAGGCGTATCCAGCGCAATCACCAGAATGCCCGCGTCACGCGCCTGCTGAACCGCGGGTACGATACCCTTGGTATCCGACGGCGTCAGCAGGATGCCTTTTGCCCCATCAGCTATGCAGGTTTCGATTGCCGAGACCTGGGCCTCGTAATCTCCATCCACCTTGCCGGCATATGATTTAAGAGTAATGCCGAGTTCCTCGGCCTTGGCGGTCGCGCCTTCCTTCATTTTGACGAAGAACGGATTTGTGTCCGTCTTTGTAATCAGACAGGCGGTGATTTCTGCCGCGGCGGGAGATACCGCCATAAACCCCAGCGCTGTCGCACCGATAAGTATGGTCCGAATAGTAGATAATCTTTTCATGATGAACCTCCCAACAAAACAGGTCTTTCTGCGCGCCCAATCGGCGCAATGATGAGCGTTCGCACCATGTCCGGTTGAACCGCTCTGGACAGAGATAAATCCCAATTGGAGAACGCTGTCAATTAATAAATCACTCTGAATTATTATTGACAATGATTTTTTGCCCACGCATGTTCCACCCAAAGCAGTTGGTCTGCTAAGAAGCCTGACAGGGGACAATCTGAGCTTGGATTCCGGATCGAATACACAACCGGCGACACGGCTTGAGCGCAATCAACGTGGCTCAAGCCAGAGCGGTATGCGCGCCTATAATGAGCGTCTGGTCCTATCTCTCGTCCGGCGTCACGGCGCTCTGTCGAAGACCGATATCGCCAAAATGACCAGCCTGTCGACACAGACGGTTTCGGTGATCATGCGGCAGCTTGAGGCGGAAGGACTGCTGCTGCGCGGCGACCCGGTCCGCGGCAAGGTCGGCCAGCCGTCCGTGCCGATGTCGCTGGCTCCGGAAGGGGCGCTGTTTTTTGGCTTGAAAAACGGCCGGCGCAGTGCCGATCTGGTGCTGGTCGATTTCGTCGGGAATGTACTGGCGCAGCGGCGAAAGACCTACAATTACCCCTCGCCTCATACCGTCGTCGAATTCACACACACATCCATTGCTGAGATCATGGATGGCCTGTCACCCGATCTCAGATCCCGAATTGCCGGTCTTGGAATCGCCACGCCGTTCAGGCTGTGGAGTTGGGCGGAAACCATCGGCGCGCCGGCAAGCGTGATGGATGCCTGGAGGACAAGTGATATCCGCGCCGACATCGCTTCCCGCTATGATTTTCCGGTTTATCTGCAAAATGACGCGACTGCAGCCTGTGGAGCGGAACTGGTTTTTGGCGAGGTACAGTCGCTGGCAGATTTCCTGTATTTCTACATCGGCACCTTCATCGGTGGCGGCGTTGTGTTGAACGGCAGTCTTTATACCGGACACACCGGCAATGCCGGCGCTCTTGGACCGATGCCGGTGCGCGATTCATCCGGCTCGACGCGGCAGTTGATCGACGTTGCGTCCATTGTCACGCTGGAGCAGGCGCTTGAGAAAAACCGGATGGATTCCCATTCCCTCTGGGAGAATCCGGACGGCTGGAATGCCGATCCGCAAATCCTTTCGAAGTGGATAGATGACACTGCCGACGGGCTTGCGCAGGCAATCGTGGCAGCGGCGTCGCTGATCGATTTCGAAGCCGTGCTGATCGACGGGTGGATTCCGGCCGCAGTCCGCCGGTCGATTGTCGATGCAACCCGCAACAGCCTGCTTGAGCTCAATCTGGTCGGCATCGATGTGCCAAGCATCAACGAGGGTACCGTTGGCCCGAACGCCAGGGCATTGGGAGGCGCCAGCCTGCCGCTGTCGGAACGGTTTCTGCTCGACCGGAACGCGGTGTTACAGGGTTTGGGCTAAACCGGGATTGCCAACCGGTAGTTTTCACACCTCCCCTTGGCGTCAGGTTCCCTGCAATCGCCTACTGGTATCTTCCTGGTACGAAGGATTGGCTTTTTGGGCAAAAGATCTCCGCCAGCTTTCAGACAATTCCGTCAGTTCCGACAGGTCCTGAGCCGTTTGTGTTAGCAGCGAGGTATCGAAGCGGGCATCGATGACAACATCCAACGGCCATTGCGGATTGGGCCGAAGCAACAGATCCATTTGATCGCCGACCTTGGTTACTCCACCTTCAAGCACCCGGTAGTACCATCCGGTCCGACCGGTTTTCTGGAACCGGGCCGCCATTCGGCCATCGCCGACATGCAGATTGAGTTTCCAGCAGGGCTGTCGTCCCTGACAGATCTGCACCTTCGCGGTTCCAAGTGTCAGCACATCGCCGAGGCAAAGATCCCGTTCAGTCACGCCGGAGGTGGAGATGTTTTCGCCAAAGCAGCCAGGCTGCAGTAGCCCCGTTAGGTCCGGCAACTCAGCGCGCCAGGTTTCCAGATGATCTGCCGCATAGTGATGAATTGCCTTTTCTTTTCCCCCGTGGACGGTTCTGTCGGCCTGCACATCGCCGGCAACCCCGTCGGCTCCAATACGAACCGGCCCCGAAACAGGCTTTTTGCGGATCGCCGAAGGTGCTTTGCCCGGCCAGAGGTGCTCCGGCTTCCCCGAAAACAGGCCAATGATCGTCGCAGGGGATCTCATTGTCTCATCCCTTGCTCAGGCTGCCGTCTGATGCTCATGGCAGATCTGTCCGGTTTCATCAGCAGCAAGAGGTTCCTTCAGTAGAATGCAATATCCGCCCCTGCCCTGTTTTTGATGGTGGCGGCAATCGCGACATACACCGAATGACCGTTTCCCCCGCGCGGCAAGAGCGGTCCTGATCAACACCCGCAGCGATGTCGCGAGGTTCTGAAGAATCGGCTCGTCGAGCCTGTCCAGTGCCTGGTCGATGACCGTTGCCGGTACGAGGGCAGTGCGGCCATCATTGGTGACGTCGTAGGAGATACTTCGCTTGTCGGTATCTGACCGGACCTCGCTGATCAGCCCTTTGCGCGCCAATGCCTTGAGTGTTTGCGAAACGGTACCGCGGGTCGCCGAAAGGAATTCAGACACTTGCGAGGGCGATCTGGAAAACCGGTTTGCCTTTGCAAGATAGGAAAGCGCGGCCATTTGCGTCGGATTGAGCTCGCCGGCCCAATCATCCGCAGCATTGATGCGGCCGAGGCGTTCCATCAGATCTCGAATCTCGTTTTTCGGTTCCCGGGTCATGGCAATATAATAGCGAGTCAAAATCACTATTGCAATAATAGCGACTCGCTACTATTAATTATCGCCACCGCCAACAAACGGAGATTGAACAATGAACAGAATCACACTGACAGCGAGTGCCCTGGTGCTGTCCTCCATGGCCGGGGCTGCCGATGGTACTCATGCAACCCATCAAAAGGGTGCTGTCCGCTCGCCGGCTGATCCGGCCAAACTGGCATCCTTTGATATTCTGGCTGCCCATGTTCATCGGACCGGACGAACCGTCACGTTTCACATGACGACCAACGGGACAGCGGGGGCGGACCGCCCCTCCCCAGTCGGCGACCTGGCCGGCGCGCCGGTATATGCCTATGTCTGGCCAACCTCCCTGGATCCATCGAGTGTCGGATTTGAAGCCGGAACCGGAATTCTGGCCCTTTCGGCAACCAGCCATCCCGATTTCGACGACACCCCGCTGTTTGACGAGGACGGCGACGGCGATCCGGCCAATGACGGCAATCGATGGCATAGTCACTGGGTTGTGCTGACCCCCACCGAAGCCTGTGGTTCGGGCGCCCTTGGTGTGCGGGACATCCCCGAGGGACAGTCTCCGGCCATGCCGGCAACCTGGCCCGGATTGCCGATCTACATTGACAGCCCCGGTTACACGCCACTGTTTGATGGCCCGGAAATCAAGCTGACCGTTCCGATGGCAGCGTCTGTAACAAGCGAAGGCCTGTCCTATGACGGTGTGACGGCTGCGTTGCGGGTCAATGCCAATATTCACGCACCACTGCTGTGTGTCGCCGATGTTTTCGACATTGCCTCCGGCGATCTCAGCCTGCCCGGAAAGCTCAAATAGCGGCGTTGCTGCAACCGGGTGGTTGACCTGCCCGCAAGGTCATCATAGGAAATTGACGGCCCGTACGGTTTCTCCGTGCGGGCCGATATTCTCAGGGCGGGGTGAAAGTCCCCACCGGCGGTAAGCACAAAGTGCAAGCCCGCGAGCGCTTTTCCAGCCTTCCGGAAAAGGTCAGCAGATCCGGTGCGACTCCGGAGCCGACGGTTACAGTCCGGATGAAAGAGAATGGAATCAATGCGTGGCTGCCGGCTGTTCCGGTCTGCGCGCAATTTCCTTTTTTGCCCTGATTTGTGAGCGATTTTGAAAGGACCCGCCATGAATCAGTTTATTTCGAATCTCCGATTTTCACCTGCCATTGCCGGCGCTGTCGCCATGATTGCTGCCGGTCTGATTTTCGCTGTGGTCAATGTTGCCGTCCAGGCGTCTACCATGACCCACGGAATGGCATCCTCCTCCGTCGCCTTCTGGCAATATCTGATTGCCCTGGCGTTTTCCCTGCCCTGGCTCCTGCGTCACGGCCCCACCGGCTTGAAGACCAAGCAATTAAGTCTGCATATTGTCCGTGTGCTGCTTGCCGCAGCCGGCGTGCAGATGTGGGTTCTGGGCCTGGCCCATGTCCCAATCTGGCAGGCGATCGCACTCATAATGACATCTCCGTTTTTTGTGGTTGCGGGTGCCGGATTGCTGCTGAAGGAGAGGGTCGACACAGGCCGCTGGCTGGCGGTCGCGGTCGGCTTTGCTGGTGGCATGATCATTCTCGCACCTTGGTCGGATGAATTCGGCATTGCCACTCTTTATCCGCTGGCCGCCGCCGCGTTCTGGGCCTCTGCCTCGTTGATGACCAAAAGGCTGACACGAACCGAAACTGCCGACACAGTGACGGTTTATCTTTTGCTGCTGCTGACACCCGTGAACGCATCAGTGGCGCTGATCGATGGATTCCAGGCACCTGCGGCTCCGGTTCTCGCCATCGTAGTTGCCGCCGGCGCCCTCACCTTCCTCGCGCAATATGTCCTTGCACGCGCCTACTGTTCAGCAGATGCGGCTTACCTGCAGCCGTTCGACCACCTGAAACTGCCGTTCAACGTGCTGCTTGGCTGGATAGTGTTCGGATTTGTCCCGGTTGGCAGCATGTGGCTCGGTGCCACGATGATCATTGCTGCATCGCTGTTCATCGTGCGCCGCGAGATGATACTTGAGAAACTGACGGCCGGCACGGCAGCCGCATCGGAGTCAAACGCCGTTCCATAGCAGGCAGGCGACAACCCGGGATTGTAATCTTACACACGGCTGTTTCGTGAACACGGTTCTGCGGGACAATCGCGCGTGGCTCCATCTCAATTCGGACGCGCTCGCCGAACCATAGGCGGTATATGGCAGGCACGTCCGTTCTTCTCACCCGGACATCCTATGGATTTAGGCATTACACCGAACTCAGCGCGAATGGTTTTCCCAACTCAGGAAACCTTTTGTGACGATCGCTTCCTGTGCTTCCATCAGACGTTTTGCCGATGCCATATGCGCCTTCATTATTGAAGCTGCTGCACCCGCATCATTGGATTGGAATGCCTCGATCAACTGGGCCTGGTAGGAAAGCCCTCGCTCGCGGAGTTCCGGATTCGGACGGCTGTAGATCTTTCGACAGACAGCCAGATCTTTCAACAGAGACACGAGAAAGCTACAGACAAATCCGAGCAGTTTATTTGTCGAAAATTCTGCAAGGCGCTCATGAAACTCCAGCTCTGCAATGCGCTGCCGCTGTTCTTCGTCAATGGTCGCGGGAGGGTGATCGTAGACCACCATGGTTTGTTTCAGAACGGCAATTTCAGGTTCGCCGAGCCGTGTTGCCAGTTCCGCGGCAAGTTCCGGTTCCAGCGACATCCGCAACTCATAAATGTCGCCAATCGAAAGATCCTTGAAAAAGAAATGTGTTGCCAACAGCGCTCGGGCACGCCCGGCCGGCATTTCAGTGATGAATGCGCCGCCGCCCGGGCCGGTTCGCGTCTGCACGAGCCCCTGTGTTTCAAGTATCTTGAGCGCTTCGCGAATTGTGCCCTTGCTGACACCGAAAGTCTTGATGAGATCGGGTTCCTGAGGGAGTCGGTCACCCGGCGCTTTTCGCTGCTCGGCGATCCATTCCTTGATCGATTCAGAGACTTCCCCGGGACGATTCAGCCCCTTCACCTTTGGGCTATCTTTCCCGGCGGCCGTTTTCGATCGGGTGGAAGCAAGCTGATTGATGTTCAAGTCCGTCATGTCCCAGTTGCGGTACGGTCCCTCTGCATTCTTTTTGCACCCTTATGCAACGATCTGCAAATGCACATCCCGGCGGCGGATTGAACGGATCAGGCAGTTCTGCCGAACCATCTGTCGCGGGCATAAGAGGCCGGCCGACAGCCGGCGCACTCGATGCCAGCAACTGTGTATAGGGATGGCGCGGATTGGCGAAGACTTCATCGGCCATACCAACCTCAACAACCGCACCGAAATACAGGACCGCTATCCGGTCGCTGACCGCTTCGACGACCGCAAGATCGTGACTGATAAACAGATAGGTAAGATCGAAAGCCGTTCGAAGTTCGTCGAGCAGGTTAAGCACCTGGGCCTGAACAGAGACATCCAGCGCCGAGACCGGCTCATCAAGCACAATGATCTGCGGACTGGCGGCCAGCGCCCGGGCAATACCAATTCTTTGCGCTTGCCCGCCTGAGAATTCATGCGGGTAACGGTCGAGAAACTCGCGTCTGAGGTTGACCGCATCAAACAACTCGTCGATCCGTGCCTTGCGGGCGGCCGCATCCATGCCCATCAGGTGGATGAGCGGGGCTTCCATAATCTGACGGACTGTTTTGCGTGGATTGAGCGAACTGATCGGGTCCTGAAAAACATATTGGATGACCCGGCCAAATGCCGCCGCGTTGCCGACCATGCCTGACAGGTCCTGCCCCTTGATGACAATCTTTCCCTCGCTGGGCGGCAACAGCCCGACCAGCATGCGCGCCAATGTCGATTTTCCGCAGCCGGATTCACCAACAATGCCGAGGGTCTCGCCCTTCAGCACCTGAAAGCTTGTCGAGCGGACGGCATGAACGGCAGGCTGCGCCTTTCCAAAGAATGACGTGCCGCCGCCAAAGGTTTTTGACAAGTTCTGCACATCAAGCGCGGGTGTCATATCTGCTCCAATGAAGGATGGAGGCATCGGACCGATCGGCTCGTTCCGGCCGGCGTTGTCGCCAGAGTTCCCAAACGGCAATCCTCTTCGGCGCGATCGCAACGCGGAGCAAATGCGCAACCGTCCGGCAGCCGGTCGACCGCCGGTGGCAGGCCGGCAATGGCCGAAAGTTTCCGTTTGCCACCTCCCAGCTCCGGCACGCAATCAATCAACCTCATGGTATATGGGTGTGCCGGGTGGGCCAGTATCTCTTCTGTCGGACCGACTTCGACAATCTTGCCGGCATACATGACGGCCACCCGGTCACAGAGCTGGGCAACAACCCCGAAATCATGGGTGATGAATATCAGGGCGAGATCGCGTTGGCGTCGAAGATCCGACAACAACGCAAGTATTTGAGCCTGCACGGTCACATCAAGCGCCGTCGTTGGTTCGTCGGCAATGATGATCTCGGGTTCGTTCGCCAGTGCCATCGCGATGCCAACGCGCTGGCGCATCCCACCCGACATCTCGTGCGGATAACTGCCGATACGCGCTTTCGGATTGGGGATCTGGACCTTCTCCAGCAGTTGTATCGCTTTGGTCATGGCCTCCTTTTTGGACACTGGCCGGTGACAACGGATTGCCTCAATCATCTGATCGCCAATCGTGTAGAGCGGATGCAGTGTCGCCAGCGGGTCTTGAAAAATATAGGAAATCCGCGAACCGCGGATCGAACGCAGGGTCTCGAAATTCGTTGAAAGCAGATCCTTGCCATCGAGCCGCACGGAACCCGCTTTGATGACACCTGGCGGTGACGCGACTAGGCCAAGAAGGGAAAGCGCGGTCACCGATTTGCCGGATCCAGACTCGCCGATAATGCCAAGGCATTCTCCCGGATCAACTCGCAGGTCGACACCGCCTGCAGCCTTGTAGACCCGCTCGCCCACCTCGAAATGCGTGTGAAGATTTTGGACATCCAGCAACGCATTACTCTCGATTTTTTCCGGAACCGTCTCTCTGTCGATGCGCGTGACAGGTGCAGGCCTGGCAAGCGCGCCCGAGCGCAGGCGCGGATCGAGCGCATCGCGAACACCGTCACCCAGCAGGTTGACGCTCATCACGATGACAAAGATCATCACACCTGGAACCACCGATGCGTGGGGCGCATTGATCAGCAGTTTGCGGCCTTCACCCAACATTGAGCCAAGATCCGCCTGGGGCGGCTGTGAACCAAGACCCAGAAACGAAAGCCCAGCAGTCTCGAGGATCATCCAGCCGACGGTTGTCGAAATGGCGATGACAATCACCGGAAGCACATTGGGCAGTATTTCGCTCCAGATAATGCGCCAGCTCCCCATCCCTGACAGCCGGGCCGCGTCAACAAACTCGCGATGCGCAATGCCAACGGTAACCCCGCGGATGTTGCGTGCGAAAAAGGGGATATTGACCACCGCAACCGCGTACAGTGCATTGATCAGTCCCGGGCCGAGGACCGCCACGATTGCCAGCGCAAGGAGGATATAGGGAAATGCCATCAGCATATCGACACCGCGCATGATGAGATTGTCGGTACGGCCGCCAAAAAAACCTGCGACTATGCCGATGAACGCTCCGACCGCAGCGGCAATGATCGATGCCGAAATCCCCACCACCAGAGACAGGCGCGTTCCCCAGATCAAACGCGAAAGCAAGTCGCGGCCCAGATGATCCGTACCGAGCAGATGGTTCGTCGAAAACGGGCGCAAAAGCCGGTTTGCCGGGTTCGTCAAATCCGGATGATGGATCGGCAGCAATGGTGCGGCCAGTACGACAAGGACGACGACGGACAAAACAACGGCACCAAATCCGGCAAGGCGGTTGCGGAACAGCAGGGCAAGCGCCGACTTCAGCGCTTCCATGTTCATGTTTTTACCCGGGGGTCGAGCCAGCTCTGGGCAATATCGGCCAGCAGATTGAACAGAACATAACAGGCAGCGACGATGACGACGCCGCCCTGAACCAACAAAATGTCCCGCTGTGATATCGCCTGCACCAGCATGCGTCCGACGCCAGGCCATTGAAATACTGTTTCAATATAGACCGCTCCACCAAGCACGAATCCCGCCTGAACCCCGATGACCGGAATAATGGTGACCAGTGCCGCCTTGAAAGCATGTCGGTATAGAATTTGGCGTTCCGGCACGCCTTTGGCTCGGCCGGTTCGAATGAAATCCTGCCGCAGCACTTCGAGCATGGCGGATCGTGTCAGCCGGGCAATAACTCCGGTCGCTACCACCGACAGAGTGAGTGACGGCAGCAGCAGATGTTTTGCAAGATCAAGCAGGCCTCCACCGCCGTAAATCGCATACATGCCGCTGGCAGGGAGCCAGCGCAGTTGCACCGCAAACAGCAAGATCAGCAGGAGACCCAGCCAAAACGATGGTATCGAGATACCGATCAGCACAATGAATGTGAGTATTTTGTCGGTCCAGCCATATTGGCGTGCCGCGGTCCAAATGCCGATCAGAACGCCCCAGAGCGTACACAGGACCAACGCGGTTCCAGACAGGATCAGAGTTGCCGAAAACCGCTCGAGAACCTCATCCAGGACGGGTCGGTTCAAAGAATAGGACCGGCCGAAGTCGCCCTGAAGCATGTTCGAGAGCCAGATGAAGTACTGCTCGACGATGGATTTATCGAGGCCAAGATCTCTATTGAGTTTGGCGACGTTTTCAGGCGTTGCATAGGAACCCAGAATGGCGGTCGCCGGATCACCCGGTATCAAAGTCATAATCAGAAAAACGATGATCGTAAGGCCGAGCAGAACCGGAATGATGGAAAATAGACGTTTTAGGATGTAGCCTCTCATACCGTCATTTTCCGCTATTTGCAGCTGGAGGCGCCCTGTCAGTCAGAGACGCCTCCAGTATATTCATCTCTGATGTTAGCCCTTTGTCACGTCTTTCAGGAGAAGAAAAAACGAAGGCTGAAGTTTGAAACCCTTGACGTGATCTCCGGTCGCGGCATTCTGTTTCCAGTTCGCTATGAACGCCCAGGGTGCGTCATCATGAACGATTTCCTGCATCTTACGGTACAGCTTCGCACGTTCGTCCTGATCAGTTGACTTGCGGGCTGCTTCCAGCAGCTTGTCGACCTCCGGGTTCGAATAATAGCCGGAATTGAAACCCTTTTTGTCTGGCCATGCGCCAGTTCGCAGCGCCAGGTACGGGAGCGTATCCGGATCGTTTGTCATCCAGGCCATTTCAGCCATGTCCGCCTTGCCTTCAAGACCAGGATTGACCTTCCCCAGAAACGTATTCCATTCATAGGTCTCAATCTTGACCTTCAGACCAACCTTTGCCAGATCGGCTTGTATGGCGGCACCCATCGGTACGGGATCAAGCATCCCAGATCCGCCTTCGGTCACGTAGAATGTAAGTTCCGCACCGTCGTGGCCGGCTTCATTGATCAAAGACATCGCCTTTTCCGGATCGTATGGATAGGGCTGCAAACCATCATTGTAAGCCCAGGCAAATGCCGGCGGCGTGGGGCCCGCTGCGATTTCAGCGGTTCCCTGAAGCACATTCTCCACCAGGGTCTTCTTGTCGATGGCATAATTTACGGCCTGGCGCACACGTTTGTCGGCAAACGGCCCTTCCTTGGCGTTCAAGATGAGAAACCACACATGCGGTCCCGCCTGTTCGTGCAGGGCAAATCCGTTTCCATCAAATTGGGCCACGCTGTCCGGGGGAATTTCCACCATCATGTCGATACCGCCCGAAAGCATCTCCGCAACACGCGTATTGGCATCCGTGATGGGGCGGAAGACGATTGCCTGCAGTTTTGAGGCACCATCCCAGTAGTCGTCGTTGCGAGTCACGACCACCTTTGCATTGGATTCCCACTCGGCAAATTTGAACGGTCCCGTTCCGGACGGGCTACGGCCGAAATCCTTGTCATGTTTCTTGACGGCTTCAGGAGATACGATCAGCCCGGTCGGATAGGCCAGGTTCGACAGGAATGGAGCATATGGCGCATTCAAGGTGAATTTCACCGTGTCCGCGTCAACCGCTTCAACATCCTTGATTGCCGAGAAGAAGAACGAAAGTGGAAATGGCCCGGTGTCGTGATAGGGATGGTTTTCATCCAACATCCGATCAAAATTGAACTCGACCGCTTTGGCATCAAAAGGCGTCCCATCGTGGAATGTCACGCCTTCCCGCAGTTCAAAAGTGTAGGTCAGACCATCACCGCTGATCGCCCAGCTTTTGGCGAGCGAGGGTTCTACCTCCAGCGCGCCGTCCTGATAGCGGACCAGTCCGTCATAGACATTCATAAGAATGCGAAAGTCGTTGACGGCCGTGACCGCAGCCGGATCCAGTGATTTGGGTTCCGCGATCTGACCAACAACCAGGACATCTGGCGGTGTTTGCGACAAAGCGGCAGGCGTTGCAAACGCCATCGCCATGGCAAAGCCAACAGTGCCGACAATCTTGTTCATGAGATCCTCCCTCAAATTCTCAGATTGAATTTTCTATTTATCATGAAAAATTCTTGATATGCAAGTTTATCATGATAAATTAAATTTCCAGTACAAAATGCGAAGGCGTTAAATGACCTATTCCATCCTCGTTCACGATCCGGATACAGGTGAAATTGGCGGTGCGGCGGTGACCGGGAACCTGGCCGTTGGCGCCTGGGTTTTGTTTGCCCGGGTCAATACCGGTCTTGTGGCAACACAGGGATTTTCAGTCAGCACGCTTTGGGGCCAGGAAACTTTGCGCCTGCTTTCAGAAGGCTCGGACCCGGAAACAATCGTCGACGACCTGACCACAAAAGATGCCGGCGCCGGATTCAGGCAGTTGATCGTTATTGACGGACTGGGACGGTCTGCCGGGTGGTCCGGCAAAGACAACTACGCCGTCAAAGACCATCATGTCGAACACGGCCTCGCAGTCGCGGGAAACTGGCTTGCAAATGATCAAGTATTGAAGACGCTGAAGGATGAATATGTTTCTGCAACCGGTGACATGACATCTCGGCTCCTGCAGGCCATATCAGCGGCATCCCGCGATGGCGGCGACTCACGCGGGATGATGTCGGCCGCCATCAAGGTAGTCAGCAAAGACAGTCCGCCGCTCGACCTCCGGATTGATCACAGCAAAACGCCCGTCAGCGACCTGGTCGCCCTGTGGAAAATGACAAAATCACCTGAGTATCAGGCATTCCTCAACCGGCTCCCCACGGCGGTTGACGCCAGCCGATGTTAGAACTGGGCGGGAAAGTCATGACCCGACTGGAAAGGCTGTCGAGATGCAGTTCCAGAGGGGACGGCGTCACCCGGTTGCCCTTTACAGCCCAGCACAGGCAGGCTCTCGAAATTCTCGGCTGCTGGATGGAACAGGCCGGCCTTGATGTCACGCTCGATGCCGCCGGGACTTTGATTGGCAGGAGAGAAGGGACAAAAACCTCCCGCACGCTGCTGCTTGGCTCACATCAAGATAGCGTACCACAGGGTGGACGATATGACGGCATTCTGGGAGTGGTGCTGCCATTGATCGCGCTTGAAGATCTGAAAGACCACCCCCTGCCCTATGCCATTGAACTTCTGGCATTCGCGGATGAGGAAGGTGTCCGGTTCCCCACCGCACTCATGGGTCCGCGGGCACTCGCCGGGACATTCGATCAGAACCTGCTCGACGTTAGGGACAGCGACGGGGTCACGCTCAGTGAAGCCATGTCGTCGTTCGAATTGAAGCCGGACGACATCCCGACGCTGAAACGTGCCTCAAAGGACCTTTTGGGTTACATCGAAACGCACATCGAGCAAGGTCCCGTGCTGCAGCACAAGGACGTGCCAATCGGCATCGTCTCAGCAATCTGCGGCATTGAACGATGGCAGGTCACGATATTCGGGCGCGCCGCCCACGCTGGCACCACCCCAATGGACCTTCGGCACGACGCCCTGGCTGCTGCAGCTGAAGTTGTCCTCGAAGTTGAACGCTTTGCGCTGCAAACCGACGGACTGGTTGGTGTCGTTGGTCATCTCGACGTGGTTCCCAACGCGGTCAACGCTGTTCCCGGAGAAGTTCGGCTTCAGGTCGAACTGCGCTCCGGAGATGACCCGATACGCGTCAGCGCAGGGCGGTTCATTGCAACTCAAATTGATGAGATCACAACTCGGCGCGGGCTGGAATCCACCGCAGAGCGAACATATGCCCAGGACGCGGTTGTTTGCGACAATTCATTGTCCAAAACCCTGGCCAACACCGCCGAAACTGTTGGATGTATTGCTCCCAGGATCGTTTCAGGAGCTACCCACGATGCTTCGGCAATGGCGACTCTGACACATATTGCGATGCTTTTTGTCCGCTGTAAGGACGGCATCAGCCACAACCCCGACGAATCCATAACGATTGAAGATGCAGAAACAGCAGCACGCGTCTTGCGTGAGATTTTGCGTGACTTCGACGGATATTGAAGAGAAGACAGGTCGGAGCATTTTCGCCGAAGTCATTCGCTGCTTTGAGGCAAGCAGGCGATCACCCCGGTAGGTCGTTTCAATTCAGCATCGTGGGAGAGTTGAAAATCCCCGACAACAGTCGAACCAATTCGGATTGTTTCCGGGCGCAGGACTGCACGCATCTGATTGCGCACGGTGTGTTGGCTCAATCGGTTGGCATCCGCATATTCCCTGATGGATACATCACTCAATATTGCAGGAGCCAATTGCGCCTCAGCGCGAGTGAATTCGAACGCATCCCGCAGCACGAATTCGTCAGTTCGAGCCGCTCTGCCTGGAACATGAACAACAAGCACCGCCGTCGGCACAAATGGAAAAACTCCTGAAAGAACGAGACATCATCTGGATTGGGTTTCAACGGAAATGGCTGAGCAATCAGAAGCCTGCCGTCGGATTTCGGCCGGATTACCAGAAAATTCAGCCAATTGGGGATTCCATCGGCAAGCTGCCCGAATGCATATTGCTGTGCGTTTGTTAGATGCGGCCTGATCGCTGTTTCGGTCGAGCGGCCTCGATCACGTTTGTGGATATTGACGGACAGATTGAGCATACGCCCATTCCGTCGGTGATGTTGTCCTGGGGCCGCAACCAGTCATTGTAGAATTCGCTACGCAGCAGTTCTTCGCGCGATATGCACTCTTCCGACCGCCTGACCTGCCCAACCGGTACGGCGCCCATTGCCGGAAGCCATGGATTGACAGCCGCGTAGCGGGAAAAATAGGAGGCGACGAAGCTCCAGTCATATCCCGAACTGACAAATCCCATCTGACGATTCTGAATAAGATCGTGCCCATGCAGGACAATCTGAGAGTCGCCGCTCAACCGGCGCAGGTCGTCACAAACGTCCTGCCATTTCGAACGGTTGTAGCCGGCGGCATATATCTGCCCGACGAGCGTATCGATTGCAGACTGCGAGATCATCGACAAAGGTTCGCAAAAAAGCGAATTATGCCAATAGCCGACTACATTAATCAATCAATAAACTAAACTTAAAGAATAGTGACGCTATTTTGCGTTTCTATTTTTTTTGGATCAGGTGACATGGCAACAAACGATGGAACTGCGGCGCAGGCCGAGCGAAGCTTATTCACGTTTCCCGATATCGGCCTTGCGGCAGTTTTTTCATGCACACTCTTTCTCAGTGCATTTCTGCTGTTTGCCGTTCAGCCAATGTTCGCCAAGATGGCGCTCCCACTTCTCGGCGGAGCGCCGAATGTCTGGAACACGGCGATGGTCTTCTTCCAGGCAACGTTGCTGGCTGGCTACGTGTATGCCCATCTTCTGTCGCGCTACGCGCCACTGGGTATACAGATCATCGCACATGTTTGTGTTCTCGCCGCTGGACTGGTGTTCCTGCCAATTGCTGTGGCGAGCGGCTGGACGCCGTCAACTGACACCCCGGCGCTTTGGCTCATCGGCCTGTTTGCACTGTCTCTCGGCATCCCGTTTTTCGCCATTTCCGCCAGCGCGCCTTTGCTGCAAAAATGGTTCTCCTACACCGATCATCACCAGGCCCATGATCCGTATTTTCTCTACGCTGCCAGCAACATGGGCAGCCTTCTGGCACTGGCAGCCTATCCGCTTGTCATAGAACCTAGCTTCGGATTGGCGGAACAGAGCCACTATTGGAAGGCTGGGTACATTTTCACGATCGGTGCAATCGCAGTCGTTGGAATTGCCGGGCTGAGACGCAATCGTTCCGAAAACAGCCAGAGTATTGCCGAGAAAATCAGGCCTGCGAAGTCCGAAGCCAAACCGACCTGGCATCAGAGGGTGTACTGGGTAGCACTGGCCTTCATACCGTCAAGCCTGATGCTGGGAGTCACATCTCATCTAACCGCAAATGTTGCGGCAGCACCTTTTCTCTGGGTTGCACCGCTTGCTCTCTATTTGCTCACATTCATTTTTGCTTTCACGACCCGGCCCGTTCTGCCGACACGATTGGTTGAGGCCGTCTTTGTCCCGATGATCCTGATTGGTGTAATCTACGTTCAATTCGAAGTATTCTCTTTCGTCTTTACCGTCGCAGCGCACCTGGCCGTCTTTTTTGCGATTGCGCAGCTTTGTCACAATCGCCTCGCTGCGCGGCGACCAGGCTCACATCACCTGACTGAGTATTTTCTATGTATTTCAGTTGGAGGGGTACTGGGCGGCGGATTCAACGCCCTTGCAGCACCGCTCCTGTTCAATCAGATTGTTGAATACCCGCTGATCCTGGTGCTCAGTGCATTTGCAATGGCAGTTGCATGGCCTACCTGGCGCGAAGCTAAAAATGGTCTGATCTGGGGAGCATCCATCTGTGCAGCAATGCTTGCGCTGCTCATTGTCACCCTTCAACTGATGGAAACCCATCAGATACTTGCCGGAATGATAATTTTCGGAATTGGTGCCATTGCTGTCTCAAGTCAAAAAAACCGCCCGTACAATTTTGCAGCCGGGCTAGCTGGAATGACCGCCGCAGTTATGGTTTTAAAACTTGTGCTTGCACCCGGCCATGAACGCTCTCTGGTTCAAGAGCGCAGTTTCTTCGGTGTTGTCCGTGTTGCTGAAACCATGAGCGATCAAGGTCGTATGAGGAAGTTCGTTCACGGAAGCACATTGCACAATCTTCAACTCGTCAACGCGGAGTCTAGCAGAGAACCACTGGCTTATTTCGCGAAAGAAGGCCCGTTCGGTCAGGCTGTCAGTTACCTGAGAGCAGATCGCGGCAAGTTGAATGTCGGTGTCATAGGGCTCGGCGCCGGGGCAATGGCGTGTCACGCCACGGCTGGTGAACAATGGACATATTATGAAATCGATCCCCTGATCGCCGATATGGCGACCTCCGGAACCAGTTTCACCTACATGTCCGCCTGTCAGCCGGATGCCGAGGTCAAAATCGGAGATGCCCGCCTTTTGATAGAAAAAGAGCCTGACGGATTTTTTGACCTCATAATGGTCGATGCGTTCTCATCGGATTCAATTCCGGCGCATCTCATCACGCGCGAAGCGCTTGCGCTTTACCAAACCAAGCTGAAGGAAGGCGGCCTGGTTTTCTTCCACACCAGCAACCGTGCGGTTGATGTTACTTCGGTTGCCGTTTCCATTGCCAGGGATGCAGGATTCGACGCCCGGACGATCAAATACAAACCCGATTCCGATACACCATTTGCCCGGCACAAATTTGCAACCGTTGCGGTTTTGGTCGGCGCCGAACCCGACCTCGATCGAATATTGGCGGACGCCAAGGAATGGCAATCCTTTGAACCGCACCGATACATTCGGCCCTGGACCGACGATTACTCAAATATTGTCAGCGCCATTGCTGCACATATTGACGGGGGCGGGCAATCAAAGACGGCCATCGATTCGAAATGATTGAGCAGCAAAAAGGTAGCAGCAACATGCTCTGGCTCTCTGCTCTCCCGATCAGTTGGTGATGATCTCCGGACCCATCAGCGTCGTTGGCAGCCATGTCGAGATGATTGGCACGTAGGTGACCAGGATCAGGAACACGAACATGATGCCGACCCATGGCAGGGCGGCACGCACGACATTCATCACCGACATTTGCGCCACCCCCGCCGTGACGAAGAGATTGAGCCCGACCGGCGGCGTAATCATCCCGATTTCCATGTTCACGACCATGATGATGCCGAGATGGATCGGATCGATGCCGAGTTCGATGGCGATCGGGAACACCAGAGGCGCGACGATCACCAGCAGGCCCGACGGTTCCATGAACTGACCGCCGATCAGCAAGATGATATTGACGATAACCAGGAACATGATCGGCCCGAATCCGGCCGCCAGCATGGCTTCCGTGATCGCCTGCGGGATTCTTTCTTCGGTCAGTACATGTTTGAGGATCAGCGCATTGGCAATGATGAACATCAGCATGATGGTCAGCCGGCCAGCTTCGAATAGGGTCTGTTTGGTATCCTCGTGGAACCACACCGTCAGCAGGCTTTGCGGTTTCGACAGAAATGGGATGTTTTCGCCCTCCGAGACGCGCAACGGCCCCATATCCCGGTAGACGAAATTCGCGATGAAGAAGGCATAGACCGCGGCGACCGCGGCGGCTTCGGTCGGCGTGAAAATGCCGCCATAAATGCCGCCGAGGATTATCACGATGAGAAACAGGCCCCAGATGGCATCACGGGCAGATGCAAACACCTCGCCCCAGCCGGCCCAGGGTTGCGAAGGCAATCCGCGAAATCTGGCAACCGCATAGATCCCGGCCATCAACATCAGACCGGCGATCAGGCCGGGGAATACTCCGGCCAGAAACATCCGCCCGACCGAAACATCCGTTGCGGCGGCATAGACCACCATGACGATCGACGGTGGAATGAGTATGCCCAGCGTTCCGGCGTTGCAGATCACACCGGCAGCAAACTCCTTCGTGTAACCGACCTGCCGCATGCCGGCTATGACGATCGTTCCGATCGCCACGACGGTTGCCGGAGAAGAGCCGGAGAGCGCAGCAAACATCATGCAGGCAAACACCGAGGCGATCGCAAGCCCGCCCTGAAAATGGCCGACAACGGCGATCGCAAAGCGGATGATGCGGCGCGCGACACCGCCGGTCGACATGAAACTCGATGCCAGGATGAAAAATGGAATTGCCAGCAGGGTATAGTGCCCGTCAAAGGCGGAAAACAGCGTCTGGGCCATCGATGCCAGCGATCCATCGGAATAGGTCACCAGGAAGACGATGCTCGACAGGCCGAGCGAAATTGCGATCGGCACGCCGATCATCATCAGGCCGATAACAAGGACGAACAGGAGGACGACTTCCATGGCTCAGCCCCCCTTGTTCGATGGCTGGTCGGGCTCTTGTGTCACCTCCTCCAGCAGGTCTTCGGCTTCGTGACCGGCAATGATCAACTCCTGCCGATCGGTCAGGATTCGCCAGCCGACCTGCAGAAACCGCCAGGTCAATAGAGCCATGCTCAACGGCAGGACCGCATAGGGAATGAAGCGCGGCATTTTTTCATAGCGCTCGCCCTCGTTCAGCCAGTCAGACAGAAATTGAAGGAAACCCGGCATTGGCACGTCATTGGTTTCCAGGAAGGCGCGTTTGCCGATGAAAGGTGACCAGTAATCCCATGACCCCTTTAACAGCAGAATGCTGAATGCCAGACAGGCGGCAACGGCAATCAGGCTGAGCACTTTGCGCGTCCCGGGCGACACGGCCCGCACCAGTACATCGACACCGATGTGAAACGTGTGCTTGACACCGAAGGGCACGCCAAGAAGCACCATCCAGGCAAACAGGAATACCGTTGCTTCCAGCGCCCATAAGATGTTGCTGTTGAAGATGTAGCGGGCAATCACATTCGCGAAGGTGATGAGGGTCATCGAGCCCAGCAGAACCGCGATCAGCGTCTCCTCGAACGCATCGGACCGGTTGCGTTCCGGATGTGTGGAATTACCTGTCATGACCGGTCGTCCTCCCCTCCCGGTGATCCCCTTGCAGCGATTGCGCGGCGGCACTGACCGCCGCGCAATGATTTCAACTCACAGAAATGCCGAAAGCTCAGCTGCCCTGATTGGCTGACTGCGCTGCCTTGATCAGGTCAGCACCGATGTCACCTTCGAATTTGCCCCAGACCGGCTTCAAAGTATCGACCCAGGCCTTGCGCTGGTCTGCAGTCAGGGTTCTGACCACACCGCCTGATTCAATGATCTTCTGCTTGTTGGCTTCGTTAACCGCAAAGGATTCCTTGTTGCGGGCTTCGGTGACTTCCTTGAGGATCTGCGTCAACTGATCACGAACGTCCGGTTTCAAGCCCTCGTACCACTCGTCCGAGACCACGACGAGATAGTCGATTATGCCGTGGTTGGTTTCGGTCACACCGTCCTGAACCTCGAAGAACTTCTTGCCGTAGATGTTGGACCAGGTGTTTTCCTGACCATCGATGACCTTGGTCTGGAGCCCTCCATAAACCTCCTTGAACGACATTTTCTGCGGACTGGCACCAAGCTGCTCGAACTGGGCGACCAGAACGTCGGATGCCTGAACGCGGAACTTCAATCCCTTGGCATCCTCCGGCGAATTCAACGGCTTGGAGGCTGACATCTGCTTCATGCCGTTGTGCCAGAAGGCCATGCCCTTCAGACCGCGTCTGGTCATCGCATTTTTCAGCTTTTCACCATCTTCGGAGTTTTGAAAACGGTCGACGGCATTGATGTCCTCAAACAGGAACGGCAGATCGAAGAGGCGAAACTTCTTGGTGAATTTTTCGAACTTCGAAAGGGAAGGTGCCGCCATCTGCACATCGCCATTGAGCATGGCTTCAAGCACTTTGTTGTCGTCGTAGAGGCTGGAATTCGGGAATACCTCCATGCAGGCCTTGCCGTCCATTTCCTCGTTCACCCGCTTTTCAAGCAAGGTGGCGGCGATGCCCTTGGGATGTTTGTCGGTATTCGTCACATGGCTGAATTTGATGACGAGTTCTCCGTCATCGCAAGCGGCCAATGCACCGCTTGCCGAAATGGCGAGAATGCTTGCTGCAGCGGCAGCGATCTTCACAAAACGCATAGGATATTCCTCCCTGATATATGACACTGAGGCGATTGCGTTCCGTAACGGGAACGCGCCACGTCCCTTTCAGCCGGCAATCTTACCGGTTTCAAGGGGCGTCGATGACTGATCATACATCAAATCGAAATGAATCGCTGGCATGGGTGGATTTGGTGACAATCACTGGCCAAACCCGTGTCGGTTTCCACCCAAGCTGCGCGTGAAACGCGTACGGCGTTCAGGAAGAGTCCGAGCCGGGACCAAAATCTTCCCGGTTGAGGCCGTATTTCTGCATCTTCTCGTACAGCGATTTACGCGACAGGCCGAGTGCATCATAGGTGTCTTTCAGCCGTCCGCTGTTTGCGGTCAGTTCAGCTGCGATAGCGCTTCGTTCAAATTCCGACACTCTCTGGGCCAGAGGCTCGTCTTGAACCGCTACCGCGGCGGCGCTGTCATTCAGACCGAGACCAAGTGCGAACCGATCCGCCGCATTGCGCAATTCACGCACATTACCAGGCCAGTCCCGACTTGCGACGGCGGCCAGAATTGCCGATGGCACCTCGGGCATATCGCGCCGATAGCGGGCGCAGGCTTCATTGAGCAGATGGATAAACAGACGCGGAATATCCTCCTTGCGCTGTTCCAGCGTTGGCATCCGCAATGTGATGACATTCAAACGATAGAGCAGATCGCTTCGAAACCGCCCCTGCCTGGCTTCCGTTTCGAGATCGGCCTTGCTTGCGGCAATGAAGCGGACATCGAGGTCGATCGGCTCGTTCGATCCAAGGCGGGTGATGCTGCGCTCCTGGATTACCCGCAACAATTTGACCTGCAATTCCGTCGGCATGCTTTCGATTTCGTCGAAAAATACAGTGCCGCCCTGCCCGTGCTCCAATTTGCCGTAACGCGCGCGTGTCGCACCCGGAAAGGCGCCGGCTTCATGTCCGAACAACTCGCTCTCGATCATGTGGGCCGGCAGTGCAGCACAGTTCAGGGCGATGAACGGCCGCTCGCCGCGCGCGCTGATCGCATGCAACGCCCGCGCCGCGACTTCCTTTCCGGTTCCGGTCTCTCCGACAATCAGGATATCGGCATCGGTCTCGGCGACGGCCCTGATCTGCCGCCGCAACTCGACCATCACACCGGCCCGTCCCATGAGCCGCGCTTCGAGCCGGTCCCTCCCGGCAACAGCTGAACGCAGCGCGCGGTTTTCCAGCGTCAACCGTCGCTTGTCTATTGCTCTGCTGACAACATCGACCAGATGGTTCGATGAAAACGGCTTCTCGATAAAGTCATATGCCCCCAGCCGCATGGCCTCCACGGCCAGTTGCACATCGCCGTGACCGGTGACAAGCACAACGGGCTGTTCCGGGTCGATCTCCAGAACCCGTTGCATCAGTTCCATTCCGTCCATGCCCGGCATGCGGATGTCTGTGACCAGTACACCGGTATAGTTGCGGCTGATCAGATCGGACACCCGGTCGGCATTGGCGAAACACTCAACATCGAAATCGGCAAGATCGAGCGCCTGCTTGGCCGCCAGCCTCAGGTGGTCTTCGTCATCGACAAATACGACCTTGCCATTCTTCATTCGGCGGCGACTTCCGCAATCGGCTCCGCGGCATCCAGCGTGATGGTGAATTCCGCGCCGCCATCGGGGTGATTCGATGCTGAAAGATCGCCTCCGAAATCCTTGATAATATTGTAGGAAATCGACAAGCCCAGCCCAAGCCCCTTACTTGTTCCCTTGGTCGTGAAGAACGGATCGAACATCTGCTCGATCACGTCCTCCGGCAGTCCCGGCCCATTGTCTCGAACTTTGATGCGCACATGTTTGTCGGCAGCGACAACCGAAAGGAAAATCACAGGTGCCTTTTTGTTTTCCGAGGTGGCATCAAGCGCATTGCTAATCAGATTGACCAGAACCTGCTGCAACCGCACCTGTCCGCCGCGCACCCACAGTTCGGATTGCGGAAGATCCAGCTTGGTGGACGCG
>JAJFHT010000301.1 GCA_021775495.1 Hyphomicrobiales bacterium
AGTCAACGCGAATACCGATTCCGTTCAGCGTGACGAGCAGTCCGCCTCTCCCGCGGCTGTAAAACGCTGATGTTCGGTGCATTGAATATGCGGCCCAGGAATAGTCGCCAGTTTGCCGACGGCGCACTTCACGTGCCGCAAGAGCAACATTGGCTTTTGTCACCGCTTCCATTAATTGATTTCACTAACTTGCAGGGCGATAGAGAATATCATGAGCAACGGGGTACCGGACCGGGACGATTTCACCAGCCTGTGGGGCAGACCGGGATATCTTGTCCGACGTCTGCACCAGATTCACGTCGCGATGTTTCTGGAGGAATGCAATGAGTTCAATGTCACGCCGGTGCAATTCGCCGTCCTGACAGTACTCTTCAACTCCGAGACGATGGACCAGGTTTCCATCGCCAACCAGATCGGCGTTGACCGCAACACCGTCGCCGACGTTATCCGCCGGCTGGAAAAGCGTGGCGTGTTGGAACGTCCGGCAAGCGTGGCGGACAGACGGGCCAAGCTCGCGCGCATCACCGACAAGGGCCGGGCATTCGTCGAATCCGTTCAGCCGGCAATGATCAAAGCCCAGCGTCGCCTGGTCAAACCGCTGAATGATGAAGAGCATGAGACGTTGATGACCCTGCTTGGAAAACTGATCCAGGAAAACAATGAATCCAGCCGGGCGCCGTTGCGCCCGAACAATGGCCGACGCGGGAACTAGAAACATTTCTATGCAGGTTTGGAAAAAACTCGTGCATGACGGTCCAACGGGAGGAGCAGGCAGCGGTGAAAAGGATCTATGACCCTGAAGTCGAAGACGGCGCCAAGCTGATACCCATGCTGGATATGTCCGACGTCGCGTCGGCCCGCGCGGTCGTAGCGGAATTTGTCGAAGGCCTGGCTGAAGCCGGATTGGAGCGCCCCACTGATCCGAGGGTCAAGGAAATCGACAGAACCATTCCGGCGCCTGACGGCAACCACGACATTCCCGTTCGCATCTATACGCCGGTGCAATCGGCGCAAGGGCGGCCGGCATTCGTCAATTTTCACGGCGGAGGATTTGCGCTCGGCAACCTTGAGACCGAGCATGTGCGCTGTCTGGCGATCTCCAGCGGTTGCGGAGCCGTCGTGATTGCCGTGGACTACCGCCTGGCCCCTGAACACCCCTTCCCAGCCGGCGCCGAGGACTGTTATGCAGCGCTCGAATGGGTATCCCGCAACGCAAAAGAACTGGGCATCGACGCCGACAGGATCGTTGTCGGCGGCGGCAGTGCGGGCGGCAATCTTTCAGCAAGCGTTGCCCTGATGGCACGTGATCGATCCGGGCCGCCCATTGCCTGTCAGATGCTGTTTTACCCCGTCATCGACGACGGCTGTTCGACCGCATCGATGACGCAAGCCTCCGACTGTCATATCTGGAATTATCAGAACAATCTGGACATGTGGGATCAGTATCTGGGTGCGAAGCGAGGCGAAGTGTCTGCCTATGCCGCGCCGGCCCGCGCCACCGACCTTGCCGGCCTGCCGCCGGCCTTCATCACCACCTGCGAACACGACCCGCTACGCGATGAGGCGATCCTCTACGCCATGCGCCTGATGAACGCCGGCGTTCCCGTTGAACTGAAAAATTACGCCGGAACCGTCCACGCGTTCGATATTCTGATCCCGTCCGCAATCGCGACACGGGCAATGAACGATCAGTTGGAAGCATTCACACGCGCAACAAACACCGGCTGAGCAGCAAACAGCCGGCTATTTATCGCCGCGTACTTCTCCCAGAATGCGGCGGAACGCCTTGCCGGCCGCATAGGCGCGGTTATCCTGCCTGGCGACTTCCCCGGCTTCGCGGGCAACCCGCTTCGCAACCCGTGTCATTTTCTCCCGTGCCTCGGGATCCGAAGCGGCCTTTTGTGCCATATAGCGGGCAAGTTTGCTGATCAGTGGTGACATGAAAACAGTCTATCCCGCGTCAAAGCGATACGCCAGATGCGGATCAACCGGCCCAACGCGTTTTTACGGGGCCGAAATCCGGAATGCATCCAGCCCACTTCGTCGGGCAAACTGCCCCGGCACGGACACATTTCAACAGTCGCGATCCGCCGGAAAAACAGCGTTGGAACAGTGTTTTTCGAACAGTAACAATAATTTGCACGAATTCCTTTCCAATCTGCGGCGTGACACCTTACCGTCAGAATCAGATCACAAGTCGGCGTTATGGTCAGGCAGGCAATTGGCCATCGGAGTTGAAAGGACATCTGGAATGAAACGAGAGGGCTCTTTTGTGGCGGAGGTATTTTCAGGGGTGAACGTGACGCATGTGAAGGCTGTGCCGTCAACTGACGGGACACAGCTCGGCGTCAGCTTCCTGCCTCCGGAAGGCGAACCCGTCTCGGTGATTATATCCTATGAATTGCTCAAGACGATGGTGACCGAAATAGCCTCCGGCGCACAGCGCTGCGAAGACAGAATAACCGGCGCGCCGCAGCCGCGACTGCGCTGAACACTTAGCTTCCGAGAGAAAACATTGGTGGGTGAGTGGGGGCTCGAACCCCAGACCCGCTGATTAAGAGTCAGCTGCTCTACCAACTGAGCTACACACCCTCACCAATGCCGCCGATATAGACCTCGCCGGGCACGCTGTCCAGCCTGTGTCAGCGCCACGAAAACAAAATCAGATCTCCAGGTGGCCCTTCGCCACGCAGACGGCATGGCCGCCGATCCGGGCGGTGCGGATGGCGCCGTGGTCAATGTCGATTTCGATCCTGATTTTCGATGGCCGGCCCATTTCGACGCCCTGCTCGATCCAGGTTGCCGAGGGGCCGTCGACCGGCTGATCGTGTTGCACCATCGCACCTGCAAAGGCGGCGACAGCCGATCCGGTGGCCGGATCTTCGATGATGCCGTCGAACGGCGCGAACATGCGGGCGTGAAAACCGCAATCATGGCTGACGGTCTCGCGGCAATAGACATAGGGCGCCGGCACATGGCCGTCGACCGGGGCAATTGCCTCAAGCCACTTGGCCTGGTCCATGCTGATCCGGCCGGCCACCTCCAGCCCGTGCACGGGGACCGTCAGATAGGCACGCCCTGCCGACCAGATGCCGCAGACATGGTTTTAAAAGCCGATCTCGTGGGCGCCGATCCCGAGCGCCGCCGCGATCGTTTCCTTGCCGACATCGTTGCGGATCTGTTCGGGGACACGCGGCAGATCGAACTCCGCATAGGCCGCCCCGCCCTTCATCTTGACGCCGCAGCGTACCGGCCCGACCTGCTCTTCCAGCACAAGGATTGCATCAGCCTGCTCTCCGGGGCCGGCAAGGCCGCTCTCGACCAGAGCGATGGCGCAGCCGACCGTCGGATGCCCGGCAAAGGGCAGTTCCGCCCGCGGCGTGAAAATCCGCAAAGCCGCGCTGTGCATGGCGTTTGCCGGAGGCGAAACGAAGACGGTTTCGGAAAGATTGAATTCCCCGGCAATCTTTTGCATCTGCGCAGTGTCGAGGCCTTCCGAATCGAACACCACCGCCAGTGGGTTGCCGGTCAGCGCTCTGTCGGTAAAGACATCATAGACCGCGTAATTTCTTTTCATCTTGACCCCTCAAAAGCTCCGGCGCGTACGCCCTGGCAACCAGATAAACGAAACAGCCACTAGGTCATGTCCAGCTTGATGCAGACGGGACAATGATCGGACGCCTTGGGCCGGTCCCACCCGGTGCGCGGGAACCGATCCACTTCCTGCCCTTCCGGGAACAGCGTCCTGAACGGCTGGCCGCTGCGGATGATGTCCGGAACGGTATTGGGATTGCGGCGGGCAAGCGACGGCGACAACAGGATGTAGTCGAGCTGACAGAGATGGCGCTCGTCGCGGCCATTGGTGTGATAGAGCGTCCAGCGGTCCATTTCGGGCCGCCGTTCCACGACGTTCTCGCAAAAACCCTCGGCCATCAGCACATCGACACTGGAGGTTTTCTCGCGGTGAGGCGCGAAATTATAACCGTTCAGACTGTCGCCGGTGATCGCGATGCGCTCGCGGTAGTCATTGAGGTCGCCGCAAATCACCCAGCGTTTGTCCGGCGTGCCCCTGCCGAAGCGCTGCTCGATGATGTGCCGCACCGCCTTGGCTTCGGCAACCCTGACCGGCATGGTGACTTCACGGCCGGGCTTTCCGTCCCTCCAGCCGCCCATCGACTTGAAATGCACGAGGTAAAGGGTCAGCGGCCGCCCGCCGACCCGCACGTCTATTTCCAGGCAGTCGCGCCTGAAGATACGTTCGTGCCGTTCATTGCCGGTTTCTTCCAGCTCCGGATTGTGCAGGTCGAGATCGCGATAGGTCAGATGCGCATGGCTGGTCATCTCGACAAATTCGATCTGCTCGCCGTCGCGGGTTTCGTCGCGCAACATCAGAGCCACATCGATGCCACGGCTATCATTGCCGGAGCTGAGATATTTGTGGCGGTAACCGTTGCCGGTCATCTTGAAGAGATAGCCATATTCGAAGGCATTCAGCGCATCGAGATTGTCGACCTCCTGAAGGCAGACAATGTCGGCATGGGTCTGCGCGATCGCCAGCGCCGTCAATTGCCTGGTATCGTCGGTATGGGCGACCATGCGCGCCTGTTCGAGCTGGCGATACTGGTCCTCGTCCTCGATCCGGTAGAGCGACACTGCCCGATCCTGGCGCAATTCATTGCGGTAACCGGAAAAATCGAACCTGTTCATCAGGTTCTCGACATTGAAAGTGGCAAGGCGCAACGACATTTTGACCGATTTCTCCCCGTCTGCTGCCTGTAGACCAGATTCCGTCCGGTTTGAAAACGCTGTCCGGCATCCAAACCGATAGAGCGTATCTCGTTCATACGGAAGCATCTGATGGGCCAGATCGGTTTGCTCGTCTAGGCGCGGAGCGCAGCGCGATGTGGTTCATCGGGCAAGCTGCGCAACGACGCCGACAAGCCGATATGGCCCACCGAAGGCTGGATTTACGTGCCCGCTGGACTGCGTTGCGCTCCATTTGTGGTCACAGAGACCACGGCATGGAAACCGCCTTGCCAGCAAACACGTAAATCCAGTCAAATGATTCCGTATGAACGAGATACGCTCTAACACGGGACCGTGTTGGGCTTTGTCTTGTGATCAGCGGAAATTTGGCGTTATACTCTTCTTACAGGACCCCTGTAGGGACCGGCTTGCCTGTACTATCCGTTCGACCCATGCAGCTGCCAGGGGTTAGTCCAACCATGAAGTCGGACGGAACAGGAGAATCGGCATGAAAAAGTTCCTTGCACTCGCGTTCACGGCGATACTCGCCTCGAGCGGCTATCTGGCAATGACCAATTCGGCCTCAGCACACGGCATTGGCTGGCGGCATTCCCATGGCGGCTTTTCCATCGGGATTTACAGCGGTGGAGTTGGCGGGCATCGCATTCATAGACCGCGTCACCGGTGTTATGGCCGCGGGTGCTATCGGCAGCGATACCGCCAGTACGATCCGTATTATGGCGATCGTCGGATTTACCGAGGCCATCGGCGTGTCTACCGGCAGCGCGTCATCATTTATGAGCGTCCGCGAAGGGTGCACCGCCGGTCCCATCGCCGCGTACACCGTGTGCATCGCAGCAACCGGCATGTGCGCTGGTGTTACAACCGCTTCCGGTCCTACAGGGCATGGGACAACACCTTCCAGCCCTATCACGGTCGTCGGCGCGCCTGCCGCTCACCATTCTTTTGATCGGACCGTTTCGGCAACAAAAAAGCCCGCGAATTTCGCGGGCTTTTTTAGTTTAGATCAGTTCTTGGTTTTGTCGACCAGCTGATTGGAAGCAATCCACGGCATCATCGCCCGCAGCTTCTCACCAACTTCCTCGATCTGGTGGCCATCATTGACCCGGCGAATGCCTTTGAATCGCGCCGCGCCGGCACGGTATTCCTGCATCCACTCGGAGGTAAACTTGCCGGTCTGGATGTCGTTCAGCACCCGCTTCATCTCGGCCCTGGTCTCGTCGGTGATGATCCGCGGACCGGAAACATATTCGCCCCACTCGGCGGTGTTCGAGATCGAATAGTTCATATTGGCGATACCGCCCTCA
>JAJFHT010000302.1 GCA_021775495.1 Hyphomicrobiales bacterium
GTACCCGGTCGAAATCGATCACGGCTTCGACCGCGTCGCGCAACGGATTGAAATCGAACGGATTGGCAGCGTAGGGGGACACCATCCGCGACAGCGATTCATAAAACAGATAGCTGGGCGAATGCTGCAGCGACCAGTTGCCCCACAACACATCCCATGGTGTCCGCTGGATCGGGCTGAAACGCCCGATCTTGCCGACCGCCTGCCACAGATTGTGAAGCTTTTCGCGCGCGCCATCGGCGCCGTTCTGCATCCAGCCATCGGCCAGCGCCACTGCATTCATTGCACCGGCGCTTGTTCCGGAGATGGCTTCGAACGACAGCCGTCCGTCTTCCAGCAGCCGGTCCAGCACACCCCAGGTGAAGGCGCCATGCGACCCGCCGCCCTGAAGTGCCATATTGATCGGCTTCGATTTGCTCATTGTCTTGGCCTGTTCAAAGCGCCGTCCAGCCGCCATCAACCGAGATCGATGTTCCTGTGATCTGATCCGCGCTCGCCGAGCACAGAAACGACACGGTGCCGCCGAGCTGTTCGACCGTGGCAAACTGTTTTGACGGCTGGCGTGCCAGCATGACGTCGCGGACGACGGTCTCCCGGTCCATGCCATGCGCTTTCATCTGGTCGGGAATCTGCGCCTCGACCAGCGGTGTCAGTACGTAACCCGGACAGATCGCATTGCAGGTCACGCCCAGTCCGGCCAGTTCAAGCGCGGCGGTCTTGGTCAGGCCGAGCATGCCGTGTTTGGCAGAGATGTAGGCGGACTTGAACGGAGAGGCCGTCAATCCGTGCGCCGAGGCGATGTTGACGATGCGCCCCCATCCGCGCTCCTTCATCAGTGGAATTGCCGCGGCACTGGTGTGGAATGCCGACGACAGGTTGATGGCGATGATCGCGTCCCATTTTTCGGTCGGGAAATCCTCGATCGGCGCGACGTGTTGGATACCGGCATTGTTGACCAGAATATCGGCTGATCCGAATGTTTCAATCGCCTGGGAAATCAGGTCGCGGCACGCATCCGCCTTCGACATATCGGCACTGACATAGATCACTTCCGTTCCATGGCGCTTTGAAAGCTCTGTCGCCAACGCACGATCCTCATAGGAGTCGGTAAAGGAATTGAGCACGACGGCATGGCCGTCGGCGGCGAGGGAATTGGCGATTCCCAGACCGATGCCCGAGGTCGAGCCGGTGATGATTGCTGTTTTTCTATCGGTCATGAACCGGTCCTTTGCAAATGATGATCTTGCCATATTGCATTGCGGCAATAGGATGATGCAATGCAATATATACCGTCGTCACAGTTTCGCGAGGCTTTGGCCGGCAAATCGCGGTTGACACCGGCGTGTGGCTCAGCCACCTGATCGCGGCCAGGCACAGCAACCGGAGAACCCACATGTCCAGCTCTTCCCTCCAGCAGCGACGCAGTTCGGTTGGTGTCGATGTCGGCGGTGTGTCTGTCGGCGGCGGATCGCCGATCATCGTCCAGTCGATGACCAACACCGATACGGCGGATGTCGACGGGACAGTGGCGCAGGTGGCGGCGCTGCACCGCGCCGGCTCCGAGCTTGTGCGGATCACCGTCGACCGCGACGAGGCAGCGGCGGCCGTGCCGAAGATTCGGGAGCGGTTGGAGCGGCTTGGCCTGAACATCCCGCTGATCGGTGATTTTCACTATATCGGCCACACTTTGCTGGCCGACCATCCCGCATGCGCCGAGGCGCTGGCCAAATACCGCATCAATCCGGGCAATGTCGGTTTCAAGGAAAAGAAGGACCGGCAGTTCACCCAGATCATCGAAACCGCGATCCGTTACGACAAACCGGTCCGCATCGGCGTCAATTGGGGCTCGCTCGATCAGGAACTGCTGACCCGGCTGATGGACCGCAACCAGGCCGAAAACTCGCCTTTGACGGCACAGCAAGTGACGCGCGAAGCGATCATTCAGTCGGCGCTGATTTCGGCGAACCTTGCCGAGGAGATCGGCCTGCCGCGAGATCGCATCATATTGTCGGCCAAGGTCAGCCAGGTGCAGGATCTGATTGCGGTCTACGCGGCGCTTGCCGTGCGCTGCGATCACGCCCTGCATCTCGGGCTGACCGAAGCCGGCATGGGTTCGAAGGGCATTGTCGCATCGTCTGCCGCACTCGGTATTCTGCTGCAGCAGGGTATCGGCGATACCATCCGCATCTCGCTGACACCCGAACCCGGCGGCGACCGCACGCGCGAAGTCCAGGTCGCCCAGGAATTGCTTCAGACCATGGGCTTTCGCCAGTTCGTCCCGGCCGTCGCCGCCTGCCCGGGATGCGGCCGCACCACTTCAACCGTATTTCAGTCGCTGGCCAAAACCATCGAGGACGATCTGCGCCGCAACATGCCGGTCTGGCGTGAAAAATATCCCGGTGTCGAAACGCTGCAGGTCGCGGTGATGGGCTGCATTGTCAACGGCCCCGGTGAATCCAAACACGCCGATATCGGCATCTCACTTCCCGGCACCGGAGAAACGCCGGCAGCCCCGGTGTTCATCGACGGTAAAAAGGCCAGTACCCTGCGCGGACCTGATATTGCCGCCGATTTTCAGAAGATGGTTGCTGATTATATTGGGCAACGGTTTGGCGAGCACTGATCGGAGGACCATGTAGTTTCGGTACTTTTTGACCCGTCAGGTCCGCCTCATGCGGGCGCAAAACCGCAGCACCGCGTCCTGGTAATCCGACACGTCTTCAAAGAAAAACGCGCTTTGTTCCAGATCCTGGCGGACGGTTTCAAATGCCCGGCCGCCAAGCCACAATTCAGCACTGGCTTCCAGACCGGCGGTAATTTCGCCAACACAGGTTTCGAGAGCCGCTTTGGGCAAACAGGTCGAACTCAGGCAGATGACATCCGCCCCCATCTGATTGGCCACGCGGATCACTGAATCAGCCGGAAGCTGAGCACCGAGATAAAGCGCTCGAATTCCGAATGACTGCGCCAGAATGGCGGCCGTCAAGGCGCCCAATTCGTGCAGTTCGCCTTCGGGGGTGGCAAAGACGATAAGCGCCCGAGAATCGAAATTCTGTGTCAGGCGGAGACCCTGACCCAGAAGAGTGCGGACAATGGCAGTGACATAGTGCTCTGCTTCGATCCCGGCTTGGCCTTGCTCCCACATCCGGCCAATTTCCGTCATAAGCGGCACCACGACTTTTTCAGCAAATCTGGCCGGACCGAGTCCGGCAAAGTGAACCGATAGCCGCTGTTCGATCAATGCGGGATCAAAACTGCGAACGGCAGTCAGGATATCCCCGACTGCAATTTCACTGCCCGTTATGCCACCAAGGACAATCTGTTTCAGTTCACGTTGGTCGCGACCGGCAAGCTGCCCTATTCGGCTGCCTCCATCGATGCATCTTTTCAGCAATTGCAGGTGATGCACCTCGGCATCGGAGTAAAGGCGGGCGCCATCTGCTGTACGCCCCGGTTGCACCACACCATAGCGGCGCTCCCAGGCATGCAATACCTGCTTTGACAAGCCGGTCAGTCCAATGACATCCCGCAACTCATATCTGCGCTGGCTTTCTATCGCGTCCATTGCTTTCCAGGCATTCCCGCAGAATTCACTCAACAATTGCTGGGATCCGGCAATTGATGGTCACATCAAATTATCTTCCACAATTCGGCGATGCAACCTTCACGGGATAAAACTGACGCGCAGTCGTAAATATATTCCTAAGGTATACAAAGTCCGTATCACCAGAAGAAACAATCTTCGAAATGAGATTTGATATCATTCATCTGCATGGCGAGGACATTCATATATCGCGAGTAATTTAGCAATCTGAAGGCCTAATTTGGTGCTTCCGGGTTCATCTGATTATCCGCCCTAGCGCCGACGCGCCAGTCGCGAAACATTTGTTGTATATGCTTTTGATATACGAGAAATCATTTTTTAACAGTTCTCCGACTAATATGCCATCCGCCATGGGGGCATTCGAAACTTCTAGCTTTGAGCCGAATAATTTCATTTGCGATCGCCCTTAGGCGCTTGGTGCAAATGGTCGTTTGGGCATCGCAAGCGACGTATTTCCACCAATGACGGCACCTCGTGCGATCAACGGATCGCGCTGGCAAGAAACGACCGGCCAATGCGCCTGTGAACTAGGGATGAGGATTCGAAAATGCTGCTTTCCAGAAAACTTCCGATCGCCGCGGCAATTCTGACGATGGTGTCCATTGCGGTGGCCAGCACCGCCAGTCTGATGATCGGGTCGCAAAGCCTCCTGCACAAGGAGGAAGAAACCCTGCAAACCAGCGCGGACAGCCGGCGCCAGCAGATCGAAGCCTATCTCGGCAACATCGAAAAGGATCTGATCGCAAAATCGAACCGGTTCGATGTTCAGTCTGCAATCGTTGACTTTCAGCGCGCCTGGGGAAATCTGGAATCAGATCCACTGATGGAGCTTCAGGGCAGGTACATCAAGGACAATCCAAATCCGCTTGGTAAGAAACACTTGCTCGATACGGCGGGCAAAGACGCTTACGACTCATTGCATCAACGTTATCATCCGCGCTTCAGGGCAATGCTCGAAGCCCAGGAATATTACGACATTTTTCTGATCGATCCATCCGGAAACGTAATCTACTCGGTGTTCAAGGAGCTGGACTACGCCACCAATATTTTGACCGGCGAATGGAAGGATTCGGACCTGGGCAACGTGTTCAGAGACGTGATGGCAGCGGGGAATCCCGACCAGACCATATTCAAGGATTATAGACCATACGGCCCCTCTTACGATGCGCCGGCGTCATTTATCGGCAAGGCAATCAAGGTGGGCAACAGCATTGCCGGCGTGCTGGTCTTTCAGATGCCCAGCGACGCGATCAAGAGCATCATGTGGAATCACACCGGACTGGGCCAGACGGGTGAAACAATTCTGCTGAACAATGACGGCTATCTGATCATTGATTCAGACAAGACGGAGGGCAATGACAGCCTCAAGACGAAGCTGGACTCACCACTTGTCGAAAATGCGCGGCCGGATGACATTCTGTTTGGAACACTCGACGGATACCGCAACATGGTCAGCGACGTTGCAACGGTTCGCATCGCATTCAAAAACGCCGACTGGGTTGTCGCCGCCCTGATTGAAGAGAGCGAAGCGCTAGCGGGCGTTACCGATATGAGAAACGCCATAATCGTCATCGCACTGGCCTTGCTCGCCGCAACACTTATCGTTTCAACCTGGTTCTCTCGTTCGATTTCGACACCGATTTCAAGGCTGGCCACGGACATGGTCAAACTTTCCGAAGGACATACCGATATCGATCTGGAAAGTAAGGCACGGAAAGACGAAATCGGCGAAATGGTGAAATCGGTCATAGTCTTTCGGGATGCTGCAATCGAAAAGAAAGCGATCGAACAGAAGGTTGAGGCCGACAGATCATTGTCCGACCGGGAGCGGGCCGACCGCGAAGCCGCCAAGGCGGAAGAAACGAAACAGATGCAACTGGCTGTCGCCAGCCTGGCGGAAGGACTTGCACGTCTTTCTGCCGGAGACCTGACGGTCAAGCTGAAAGAACCTTTCATCGAGAGCCTTGAAGGTCTGCGTGCCGACTTCAACGCATCGGTCCAAAAACTCAATCAAACCCTTACCGAAATACGCGACAACACAATCTCGATCGATGGCGATTCCAGGGAGATTCGAAGTGCTTCGGACGAATTGTCCGGAAGAACTGAGCAGCAGGCCGCAGCCCTGCAGCAAACCTCGGCGGCATTGGTTGAAATCACCGCAACGGTGAAGGAAACATCAGAACGCGCTGCGGAAGCAGCCAAAGTCGCCAGCACTGCCAAATCGGATACCGACACGTCGGGCAAGATCGTCGCCGATGCAGTCGATGCGATGAACGGTATTGAAAAAGCCTCTGGCGAAATATCGAAGATCATCAATGTCATTGATGATATCGCGTTTCAAACCAATCTTCTGGCCCTGAATGCCGGAGTTGAAGCAGCGCGCGCCGGCGATGCCGGAAAAGGCTTTGCCGTCGTAGCGCAAGAAGTACGGGAGCTTGCTCAAAGAGCGGCAACAGCGGCGAACGAAATCAAGGAATTGATCAACACATCCGGTACACAAGTGAGTAACGGCGTCAAACTGGTCCAGGCAACGGGAACCGCGCTTGATCAGATTTCGGAGAACGTCACCGACATCAACCGGAAGATCGGATCGATCGCAACCGCAGCTCGGGAACAATTGACCGGAGTCGAAGAAGTCAGCTCGGCGGTCGACCAGATGGACCAGGTCACTCAGAAGAATGCCGCGATGGTCGAGGAGACAACGGCGGTCACCCATCGGCTGGCGGATGAAGTTGGCAGCCTGACAGCTTCGATTGGCAACTTCCAGCTGTCCGGCGTTAGGGCCGAAGGACCCAGGCCTATTGCAAAAACCTCCCAGGAAGTACCTTCGCCGGCACGCAGGATGGTGAAGGCCGTAGCTAGCGCATTCGGCGGCGGTGCCGCAGCGGTAAATGCCGCAACGGCTGGGGATGACTGGCAGGAATTCTGATCGTCAACTGCACGGCAGCGCTCAACGTTGCTGATTTTGTAGCTGATTCCTGATCAAATCCAGCATGTCCTTGAATTCGGCCAGGCGTTTGTCACCAAGCGCATCGGCGACCTCAATGTGCAGGCTGGATTTGATGCCTTTCAGTGCTTCGACAAGGGCCCGCCCCTTTTGTGAGTGACGCACGATACGCGCGCGGCGGTCCTTGGGATCGGTTTCAAGCGTCAGATATCCACGCTTGACCAGGCTGTGCACCTGTTCGTGCACCGCCTGTTTGCTGACCCGGCGCTGGCGGGCAATTTCCACCAGTTGTGCGCCGTTCGGACC
>JAJFHT010000303.1 GCA_021775495.1 Hyphomicrobiales bacterium
GCGTCCTGAGTGGGCGTGGGAACCGGTTCGGCGAGATGGTTGACCGGAGTATCCAGCACGGCAGCATCGACCCCGGCTTCGGAATAGAACCGAAGCAGGTCTTCCAGCGTATCAGTATGTGAACTGCCGTCGTTTGCCATCCGGGCATTCTATAACGCAGCCAAGTGCGCTTTGAAATCGTTGGTTTCAGGTGACTGGAGGGCTTGAGAAAGCCGTCCGGACCCATTAGGGCGTGAGGTCTGTCCCGCACGGCGACACGGGTGGCCGGCGGAACATGACATTACAACCTTTGCCGCGGACCGGAATAGACTGATCCGCTTGGGCACGGAGGACAAGATGAGCGACGCTGAACGCGAAAGCATGGAATTTGACGTGGTGATTGTCGGCGCCGGCCCGGCGGGGCTTGCGGCATCCATCCGGTTGAAGCAGTTGAACCCGGATATCAGCGTGGTTGTGCTCGAAAAAGGCGCCGAAGTAGGCGCGCACATACTGTCCGGTGCCGTTGTTGATCCGATTGCGGTCGATCGTTTGTTGCCGGGTTGGCGCGACGAGGCCGACCATCCGTTCAAGACGCCGGTCAGCGATGATCGTTTCCTGGTGCTTGGACCGGCAGGTTCCATTCGGTTGCCGAATTTCATGATGCCGCCGCTGATGAGTAATCACGGCAATTTCATCGTCTCACTTGGCAATGTCTGTCGTTGGCTGGCGGAAAAGGCCGAGGCGCTGGGAGTAGAGATCTATCCCGGGTTCGCCGCCGCCGAGGTGCTCTATGATGACAACGGCGCGGTGATCGGCGTGGCTACCGGAGATATGGGTGTCGAGCGCGACGGAACACACGGACCGGGATTTGCCCGGGGCATGGAGCTTCTCGGCAAATATGTGCTTATTGGCGAAGGCGCACGCGGGTCGCTTGCCAAGCAGCTGATTGCCAAGTTCAAACTCGGAGAAGGCAAGGAGCCGCCGAAATTCGGTATCGGTCTGAAAGAGCTTTGGGAGGTCAAACCGGAGCAGCACAAACAGGGACTGGTGCAGCACTCCTTCGGCTGGCCGCTCGATGGCAAGACCGGTGGCGGTTCATTCCTCTATCACCTGGAAGACAATCTGGTGGCAGTCGGGTTTGTCCTGCATCTCAACTACAAGAATCCCTATCTCGCACCGTTCGAGGAGTTCCAGCGTTTCAAGACCCATCCGAGCATCGCTCCGGTTTTCGAGGGAGCAAAACGGATTTCCTACGGCGCCCGTGTCATTACCGAGGGCGGCTGGCAATCGGTTCCCAAATTGTGTTTTCCAGGTGGCGCCCTGCTTGGATGTTCAGCTGGCTTTGTCAACGTGCCGCGCATCAAAGGCAGTCACAACGCCATGTTGTCGGGCATGCTGGCCGCCGAACATGCAATTGCAGCATTGGCGGAGGGACGGGCTCAGGATGAACTGACCGGCTACGAGGCCGAATGGCGTTCCACCGATATCGGCAAGGATTTGAAGCGGGTGCGCAATACCAAGCCGCTCTGGTCGAAATTCGGCACCATTGGCGGTGTCGTACTGGGCGGCGTCGACATGTGGTTCAACACATTGCTGGGCGGTCTCTCTCCCTTCGGAACGATGAAACATGGAAAGCCTGACTATGCTTGTCTGGAGCCTGCGGACAAGCACAAGAAGATCGATTATCCCAAACCGGATGGTGTGTTGACCTTTGATCGCCTGTCTTCGGTTTTCCTGTCGAACACCAACCATGAAGAAAACCAGCCGGTCCATCTGCAACTGGCGAATCCGGATATCCAGCTTGGCTCCGAGTACAAGGTGTTTGCCGGACCGTCAGGGCGCTACTGCCCGGCCGCGGTCTATGAGTGGGATACGGAAGGTTCCGAACCGCGTTTTGTCATCAACGCGCAGAACTGCGTGCACTGCAAGACCTGTGACGTCAAGGATCCAAACCAGAACATCACCTGGGTGCCGCCGCAGGGTGGCGAGGGGCCGGTCTACCCGAATATGTAGAATTTCTGTTCTCCCGGCGGTAACCAACAGGACCGCCGGGAAAACGGCGGCGCTTACGTGCCTGGTTGTTTTGTCGTGCGCAGATAGGGCAGCACCCGGACAAATCCGCCAAAACGCTCGTTCGCGTCTTCGTCGGAAACCGCCGCGGTGACGATGACGTCTTCACCTTGTTTCCACTGTGCCGGCGTTGCCACCTGGTGTTTCGCCGTCAGTTGTATGCTGTCGATTGCCCGCAGAATCTCATCGAAATTGCGGCCGGTTGTCATCGGATAGGTCAGTGAAAGCTTGACCTTCTTGTCTGGTCCGATGACGAACACCGAGCGCACCGTCGCGTTGTCGGCTGGGGTGCGCCCCTCCGACGTGTCGCCGGCATCGGCCGGTAGCATATCGTAAAGTTTCGCCACCTTCAGTTCGGGATCGCCAATCAAAGGGTAAGCGACGGAATTGCCGGTCGCCTCTTTGATATCGGCCTTCCATTTGTGGTGGTTGTCCACCGGATCGACTGAAATGCCGATGATTTTGGCATTACGTTTCTCGAACTCGCCGGCCAGACCGGCCATATAACCGAGTTCGGTGGTGCAGACCGGTGTGAAATCCTTCGGATGGCTGAACAGAATGGCCCATCCGTCTCCGATCCAGTCGTGAAAACTGATTTCACCCGCAGTCGTCTGTGCAGTGAAGTCGGGGGCTGTGTCGTTGATGCGCAATGCCATTGTTCAAGTCTCCTTGCTCGTCAAAATTGCAATATACCCATGCTTGCCGGAAAATCATGGAATTGTTTCACTCTCAGCAGTGCGGCACGTGAATTGGTCCTCTCAAAATCCGAGGCGTTCGCGCATGGCAAACCTGCTCATCAGGACTATCGCCGCAAATGTCAGGCCGGCTGCCAGGCCGAACCAGATGCCAAGACCGCGCCATTCGAGATAAAAGCCGAGAAACCACGCGATTGGCAAACCGACACCCCAATATCCGAAAATGGCAATGAACATGGGAACCTTGGTATCGCTCATGCCACGAAGCGCAGCGGCGGAAGCGACCTGCGCTCCGTCAACCAGCTGAAACAAAGCGGCCACTACGAGATAGCTGGCGGCAAGCGCAATTGGCACCTTGTTTTCCAGTTTGCCCGGATCGAGAAACAGCGTCACCAGCGGTTCCGGCATCGTCCAGAACACCAAGCAGGTAATGCTCATGATGCCGATGGCCATGGCGATAGAGACCCAGCCTGCCAATCCGACTTCATCCGCTCTGCCTCGACCCCGGGCCAGTCCGACGCGAATTGTGGTGGCAAAGCTCAATCCCAGCGGGACCATGAACGCAAGCGCAGCAAGTTGAATGGCAATCGCATGAGCCGCAAGTTCATCGGTTCCGAGCCAGCCCATCAGCACAGCCGCGGCGGCAAACAGACTTGTTTCTGCCGCCATCATGAAACCGATCGGCGCTCCAAGTCGCAGGATCTGGCCAAAGCGCGGCCAGTCGGGCTTCCAGAACCGGACCAGTATGGCGTAGCGCCCATAGCGGCGATGGTTGAGCACATAAATCAGTATGAGACCGAACATCACCAGGTTGACAAAGCTGGTGCTGATTCCGGCGCCCACAAGTTCCAGCCTTGGGAATCCGAAATTGCCGAACATCAGGGCATAGTTTCCGAGCGCATTGACGAATATGCCGGCAATCGTAATGACCAGAATGATTGATGTCTGGCCGTGGGCCGAGACAAGTCCGCGCAGGACGACCATCATCATTGCCGGATAAAACAACCAGATCGCGGTGTGCATGTACCCTTCGGCAAGCCGGGAGATCTCGGCATCCTGACCGACAGCCAGAAATAATGCTTCTGCCTGCCACAGCAACGGGATCAGCAGGCTCGACAAGGCAATGGCCATCCACAACCCCTGGCGCGTCGTGCGGCGGACCGAGCGAAACTGCCTGGCGCCGATTGCCTGGGCTATCAGGGGAGCCGTCGCCATGACGATACCGAAGCCGAAAATCTGGAACGGGAACAGTACGGCTGATGCCAGCGTGCCGGCGGCGAGGGATTGCGGTCCAAGCCAGCCCATCATGATGACATCGGTCGTCGTCAGCAACATCTGTGCCAGCTGCGCAATGATCAACGGCCACGCCAGCGCCAGGGTGGCACGGGTTTCTTCAATCCAGCCGGAACCGGCGGATGTCGCTGTGGTGTTGTACATTTTTTGACCTGTCGATCATGGAGTCCGGCGGGCGACGGCAATAAGCGACTCGAAGGGCCGGACAGCGGCAGGCTAAACTTTTTACGTGAAAATGGCGATGCAGATTCCACACATTTGCGAAATTTCGCTGCTGATCTTTACTGCCAGGTGTAGTGGGTCAAAAGAGCGGATCGGAAAGACAAGTGACCAGCTTGGTCGCATCGCGGGCTTCAAGCCGATTGATCAAGCGCGCTGAAGGCGATTTCGACCATGTCCGCCAATTTCGTGTTCATGATCAAGATTGCATAGTTGTACGAATTGAACCGCACAAATGTCAGCATATGATGATGGGGGAACGGGAGAAGATCGCTTTGGGCAATGTAATCGATCAAGACGGGGAAGAGGCGTGAATCCGGCGGAATGGCTTGTCCGAGCAGCGCGGCGATCGCCGCAGGCGCCTGCTTTGCTCCAGGGCCTAATGGTGAAAGCGGATTATTCCGAATTCGCCCATCGCTCAGCGGCGATCGGCGGCGCGCTTGCGGCGAACGGAGTGAAGCCCGGCAACCGGGTCGCGATCTTCATGTCGAACCGCACCGAATATCTGGAAGTGCTCTATGGCGCCTGGTTCGCCGGCGCGGCTGTAGTTCCAATCAACGCCAAACTGCACCCAAAGGAATGCGGCTGGATCATCGAAGACGCCGGCGCCGAAATTGTTTTTACTTCCAAAGATGTTGGCGCCGGCCTGAGCGCCGTGCTTCCGGAAAGAGTCGGTACGGTGATCGAAGTCGATGACCCGGAATTCGACGGGTATTACCGTGCCGAGCGGTTGCCGGCTCCGGTGTCCTTGAGCACCAACGATCTGGCCTGGCTGTTTTACACGTCCGGAACGACGGGCAAGCCGAAAGGCGTGATGTTGTCCTGCGGCAATCTGCAAGCCGCGACATTCAGCTATTTCATCGATGTTGACGATGTGCACCAGAGCGACGCAGCGCTTTATGCGGCGCCGATTTCACATGGCGCAGGGCTTTACAATTTCATGCATGTGCTGCGGAGCGCGCGGCATGTCGTACCAGATTCCGGCGGGTTTGATCCCGCTGAAATCCTGGCGCTTGCGCAGCGCCTCGACAATGTTTCCCTATTTGCCGCCCCGACCATGGTTCGGCGCCTTGTCGATCAGGCAAAGACGGATGGCAAGGACGGGACCGGGATCAGGACAATCGTTTATGGAGGCGGCCCGATGTATCTCGCCGATATTATCGACGCCGTCGATGTCTTCGGGCCGAAATTCGTTCAGATCTATGGCCAGGGCGAAAGCCCGATGACGATAACCGCTCTTTCACGCGATCTGGTGGCCGACCGGAAACATCCGCGCTGGAAGCAGCGGCTTGCATCGGTCGGAACCGCGCAAAGCTCTGTTCGGGTCAAAGTGACTGATCACCAGGGCCGGGTGCTTCCGGACGGCGAGGTCGGCGAAATTCTGGTTCAGGGGACACCTGTCATGCTGGGATATTGGCAGAACAGCGAAGCAAGCAGGACTGCGTTGAGGGACGGATGGCTGTGGACCGGCGATTTGGGGGCGATGGACGAGGATGGGTTTGTAACGCTGCACGATCGTTCGAAGGACGTGATCATTTCCGGGGGGAGCAACATCTATCCGCGCGAAGTGGAGGAAGCCCTGCTACTGCATCCATTGGTACATGAAGTTGCTGTTGTTGGCCGTATACATCCTGAGTGGGGCGAGGAGGTCGTAGCATTCGTCGTGCCGACGGAAAGTGGGACGGTCGACACGGCGGTTCTCGATGCGCATTGTCTCGAGCAGATCGCCCGATTCAAACGCCCAAAAGCCTATTTCATCGAGACAGCACTGCCGAAAAACAATTACGGCAAGGTTTTGAAAACGACCTTGCGCGCCCGGCTGGAAGGGAAAAATGATTCCGCGTGAACCAGACGCGCTCTATGGGGTCCCGATCCCGGCTGAGGTTCTACTGAAACGCGGTCTCCGAGAAGCTGCGCAATTTGCGACTATGCAACCGTTCCGAAGGCATGGCGGCGAGTTTTTCCAGCGCAGTGATGCCGATTGTCAGGTGCTGCGCCACCTGGCGTTTGTAAAATTCTGTTGCCATGCCCGGCAATTTCAATTCGCCATGCAGCGGTTTGTCCGAGACGCACAGCAGGGTGCCGTAGGGCACCCGGAACCGAAAGCCATTTGCCGCGATGGTGGCTGATTCCATATCCAGCGCGATGGCCCGTGACTGCGACAGCCGCTGGACCGGACCGCGATGTTCGCGCAGTTCCCAATTGCGGTTGTCAATGGTGGCAACCGTGCCGGTGCGCATGATCTGTTTCAGGTCATACCCTTGGAGCCCGGTTACTTCGGCAACGGCTTCCTGCATCGCCACTTGAACCTCTGCCAGCGCTGGAACCGGGACCCAGATCGGCAGGTCGTCGTCAAGTACATGATCCTCGCGGACATAGGCATGGGCCAGGACATAATCGCCCAGCGCCTGGCTGTTGCGCAGCCCGGCGCAATGGCCAAGCATGAGCCAGGCATGCGGACGCAGAACGGCAATGTGGTCGGTAATTGTCTTCGCGTTGGACGGTCCGACGCCAATATTGACCATGGTGATGCCGCAATGTCCGGACTTGACCAGATGATAGGCGGGCATCTGCGGCAACCGCGCCGGCACGACGCCGCTTTCCGGTTCGTCGTTTCCGGCTCGAGTGGTGACGTTGCCCGGTTCGACAAATGCTTCGTAGTCACCGCCGCCTTCCGACATCAGTTTGCGCGCCATATTGCAGAATTCGTCGATATAGAACTGGTAGTTGGTGAACAGCACGTAGTTCTGAAAATGTTCTGGCCGCGTTGCAGTGTAGTGCGACAGGCGGTGCAGCGAGTAGTCGATGCGTTGCGCCGTAAACGGTGCCAGCGGCGAGGGTTCGCCCGGTACGGGTTCATGGGTTCCATTGACGATGTGGTCATCGGTGGCGCCGAGGTCGGGTACGTCGAAAATATCGCGCAGCGGCCTCGACAGCCGGTCCGCAAAGGCGGCCTCGACATGGGCCCCTTCCTTGAAGGCAAAATGCAGCGGGATAGGCGTGTCTGATTCGGAAACCGTAACCGAGACCCCATGATTGCGTATGATCAGGCGCAGTTGGTCTTCAAGATAGCTTGCAAATAGCGCCGGATGGGTCACCGTGGTTGTGTAGACTCCCGGCGAGGTCATGTGGCCGAAAGCAAGCCGTGAATCGATGTGGGCATAGCTGGACGTGGACACGCTGACCTGCGGATAGAAGGAGCGGTAGCGTGTGGTTGGCGGCTTGTCGCCGGCAATCTGGTCAAAGGCGTCCCGAAGGAAGCCGGTATTGCGGTCGTAAAGCGCCCTCAGCGCGGCGACGGCTTCGCCGGCATCGTTGAAATCTTTCGGTTCAAAGGGTTCCGGTGTGGATACGGCGTCAATCGCCGATGGATATGTTCTCTCATTCATGTGCCCTTATAGGCGTTTCCATCGGCGCTGGGGAGAGGGGTAATTGTGAAATAAATATGTTCGTTCACGGGCGCCAATGGGGATGCCGGCCCGATCGTCTTGCCCGCGTGGTCTGTGCCTGGCGTCAGGCGACGGCGCCGCTTGAAAGCAATGATTCGATGGCTTCCTCGTCATAGCCGAGCCTTTCGGCAAGGACGGCCCTGGTGTGCTCGCCCGTTTCCGGCGCCTCGTGAACTGCGTGTACCGCTGAACCCGGTGTGCGGATCGGAGAACGGGCCAGCATTGCCGTTTCACCGGACCGCAGAGCGATTTCCTGCGTCATCTGGCGGTGAAGCGCCTGAGGCGTCTGAATTGCCTCGCCGACATCGAGAACCGGCGCGATCGGCACATCGTGGGAACCCAACTGATCCAGCCAGTGTTGCCGCGGTGCGCTTGCCAGAATTTCACTCAGGAGCGCTTCAAGCTCCTTGCGGTGTTGCGTGCGGGCACGGTTTCCCTTGAAGCGCGGATCGTCTGCCAGATCCGGTCTGCCGATTGCGCTGGCCAGATTGACAAAGAATTTTTCCACCCCGACAGCGGCGATGACGATCGGCCTGTCGGCTGTCTGAAAGGCAGCATAGGGGGCAAGATAAGGATATGCGGCACCGTAGGGGCCGGGCGCGGTTCCGGATGCACCAAAATGCGTGACCTCGTCGCCGAGCAGGGCCAACTGGCAATCCAGCAATGAGATATCGACGCGGCTGCCCAGTCCGCTGCGTGCGCGCTTCGTCAGGGCAGAAGTCATGGCCAGCGCGGCATAGAGGCCACCAACGGTGTCTCCCAGATGAAGTGGTATGCGGGCCGGCTCAGTGGGATCATGGCCGGTCAGGCTCATCGTGCCGGAGAGCGCCTGCACGATGATGTCGTATCCGGGCCGGGTCGCCCACGGGCCATCCTGGCCGAATGCGCTGAGGGAAACACTGATGATAGCCGGGTTGGTTTCCTTCAGCCGATCATAGTCGATTTCAAGCCGTTCGAGCACGCCGGGGCGGAAATTGTCGAAGACGATATCCGCCGTACGTACCAGATCGAGAAAAACGGCACGGCCAGGTTCAGATTTCAGATTGATGCAGAGGCTGCGCTTGTTGCGGTTATAGCTCTGGAATTGCGCACTTTCGCCGCGGATTTGCGGCCCGATCCCGCTGGAGCGCACCGGGTCACCGCCAATCGGTTCGATCTTGAGCACATCTGCGCCCATATCGGCGAGGTTCATCGTGGCGAAAGGTCCGGCGACAAACATCGACAGGTCGAGGACCACAATGCCTTCAAGCAGACCGGCTGTCGGGTTTTCCAAGTTCATGCCCAACCCCATATGCGAGCGGCATTACCCCAGAGAAACATGTTCAATGACTCCGGTTTCAGGCCCAGACCCCGGGCTTCCTCGACGGGCGAAGCAAAATCCGTCAGCGGATAGCCGGTGCCGAACAGCACCTTGTCCCGGCCATAACTATTCAGATAGTGGCGCAGCGTCGGCGGAAAATATTGCGGTCGGTGGCCCGACGTGTCGATGTGGAGATTGGGGTGTTTCCAGGCCAGCGAGATCAGTTCGTCCGTCCACGGATAACCGGCGTGGCCGGCGATGATGGTAAGTTCGGGAAAGTGCAGCGCGACATCGTCGAGATAGAGCGGACGGCCGTATTCCGATGGCCGCATGGTTGCCGTATGGCCCGTGAGGATCAGCGCCGGAATGCCGAGGTCGATGCAAGCCGCATAGAGCGGATAGTAAATGGCGTCGTTGGGTGGCCGGTCATAGAGAAACGGCAAAAGCTTGAGGCCGCGGAAGTGATGGGTTTCGACCGCACGCCGCAACTCGCGCACCGCATCCATGCCGGTTCGGGGATCGACGCTGGCGCATCCGACCAGCGTCTCCGGAAGGCGCGCAACGATTTCCGCGACATGGTCATTGGTTGCCGGTGATCCGGGAAAGGCCGTCGCCGAAAGCACGACCCGGTCCAAGTTTGCCAATTTGATTTCCTGCATCAACTGGTCCGGCGAAACGCCGGCCCGTGCGCTCAATCCGATCCTACGGTAGAGGTCATCGAATTCCGGCAAGGATTTGAAAAATGACGGATCCCACCAATTTGCCCATATGTCGGCGCTACGTTGATCTTCGGATCCTTTTATGGACTGCTCTCCCATATGACCGATATGCCCCAGATTATCTTACCCGGCGCATAAAACCCTGCTTGCCGTCTCGGCGCAATGGTGACGGGCCAGGGCGGTCTCAGCGGTTGCGCTGCAGGCTTACCAGCAGAACAAGACCGGCACCGCTGTTCTTGCTGAAGCCGTTTCCACCTGCCTGCAGGTTGGAGACGGCAAAAACCGGACCGCCGAAAAACAGCGAGACCAGGGCAACTCTCATGAACAGGCCAGCGGACTTTGTGATGGCGGCAGCGGCGAATGACATTTTGAAGTACTCCGAATTGAGGGATTGACCGCTGACGGGCCTATTGATGTTGCGAAGGGGTGCAGCGTCCGTTGTCGGCATCGCAGAGCATTACCTGTCCGATCTGCCATGTCCGTTCGGGACGGCTGGAATTCTCCACCAGAACGGCGAAGAGGATGCCGAAGAGCATGGAAAGGAGGCAGACAATGGTGAAGCGGCGTGCAAGCAATGGACTGTTCCTTGTTGGTGAAACAGACTTTGCAGCAGCGCCGCTGAACCGGTGCTGAGATCACCGTTCATGTGGCGTTCAAACACGTTAATCTGAATGCAGTTTGCGTCGTGGTGTATGTTCTTTATGTAGGGAAGCACGCTAAAGCGGAGAGGCCGAATGACCCAGCAATCGAAACCGATCGACCTTTACTACTGGCCAACGCCGAATGGCTGGAAGATCACCATCATGCTTGAGGAACTCGGCGTTCCCTATGATATGAGATACATCAATATCAGCCGCGGCGAACAGTTCACCCCGGAATTCCTCAAGATCGCGCCCAACAACCGGATGCCGGCGATTGTCGATCCGGAAGGGCCGGGTGGTGAGCCGGTCTCGGTGTTCGAATCGGGCGCGATCCTGCAATATCTCGGCCGCAAATTCGGCCGGTTCTATCCAAGCGACGAGCGCCAGCGGGTGGAAGTCGACCAGTGGCTGTTTTGGCAAATGGGCGGGCTTGGGCCGATGGCTGGGCAAGCGCACCATTTTCGCGGCTATGCGCCCGAAAAAATTCCCTACGCAATTGACCGCTACACCAATGAGGTGAACCGGCTCTACGGTGTCATGAACACCCGCCTTGCCGATCGCGACTACCTGGCCGGTGACTACTCAATTGCCGACATGGCCTGTATCGGGTGGGTCATTCCCTATGAACGCCAGGGGCAGGATCTCAACGATTTTCCCCGTCTGAAACGCTGGTTCGATACAATGATGACCAGGCCTGCCGTCAAGAAGGGCACCGAGATCGGTAAGGAAGAGCGGGAAAAATCCAATATTGCCGACGACAAGGAAGCCCAGGCCGTGCTGTTTGGCCAAAGAGCGCGCTAGAGTATCCGTATTGATCAAGGCAGTTTTTCGTTCCACATTCGATCATCCCTAATGAGAGCGTTTGCGAGGATGATGAGTTTTCGCATGATCGCGGTCAGAGCGACCTTTGAGGGTTTTCCGGCCGCTATGAGTTTTTG
>JAJFHT010000304.1 GCA_021775495.1 Hyphomicrobiales bacterium
CCGGAATCAGCATTCAGCCTGGTCAACTGGACGGCCTTCGTGCTGTTCATAGTAATCATCGGCGGCATCGGCACGCTGGAAGGCCCGATTATCGGCGCCATCATCCTGTTTGTTCTGCAGAACTGGCTTTCGGACTACGGCACCTGGTATCTGATGCTGCTCGGCGCCATTGCCGTGGTGACGATGATCGTCTGGCCACGGGGCATCTGGGGCTACGTGCTGCAGAAATATGATTTTTCAATATTTCCGACCAGGCGGCGCCTGCTCGGGCCCGATACGCCTGTTCCGGACTACACCCGTCCCGCGCGCGAGATCGCCAAGACGGAACCGGTCGGTGTCAGCGGGCAGGACATTCGAGTGGAGGAACCCATGTTCGACATCGAAACCGACGTGCTGATCGTCGGATCCGGCCCGGCGGGCGGCGCCTCGGCGGCGCTTCTGTCCAGCTACGGCATCGCCAATGTGATGATCGAGAAATACAGCTGGCTGGCCAATACGCCGCGCGCCCACATCACCAATCAGCGCACCATGGAGGTGCTGCGGGAGCTCGGCATCGAAGAAGACGCGATCGAAAAATCCGTGCCGCAGGAGTTGATGGGCAACAATGTCTTTTGCACCAGCCTTGCCGGCGAGGAGATCGGCAGGCTTCTGACCTGGGGCAACCATCCGAACCGCCAGGCTGACTACGATCTCGCCAGCCCGTCGCGCATCTGCGACATTCCGCAGACATTGCTCGAGCCAATCATCGTCGGCAAGGCGATGGAGACCGGCACCATTGCCCGGTTCAAGACCGAATTCCTGTCCCTCATGCAGGACGAAAACGGCGTGGTGGCCACCGTGCGCGACAGGGTGGCCAACCAGACCTATCGCATCAGGGCCAAATACATGATCGGCGCTGATGGTGCGCGTTCGATCATTGCCGAACAGCTCGGCCTGCCGATGGACGGCAAGATGGGGCTGGAAGGCTCGATGAATATCGAGTTCGAGGCCGATCTGTCGAAATATGTCGCGCACCGGCCATCGGTGCTCTACTGGATTTTCCAACCGGGTTCTGACATTGGCGGCATTGGCGCCGGTGTGGTGCGCATGGTGCGGCCATGGCACAAATGGTTGTCGATCTACGGTTATGACATCAAGGACGGTCCGCCGGATGTCTCGCATGCCGAGGCGGAAAAGATCGTGCGGCAGCTGATCGGTGATGACGACATCCCGATCAAGATCGACAAGCTCAGCTACTGGACCGTGAACAACGTGGTGGCGCGGCGTTACTCGAAAGGCCGGGTGTTCTGCATGGGCGATGCGGTGCATCGGCATCCGCCGTCAAACGGCCTCGGCTCAAACACCTCGATACAGGACGCCTATAACCTGTGCTGGAAACTGAAGCTGGTGCTGGAAGGCAATGCGGCCCCGAGCCTGCTTGACACCTATACGGCCGAGCGACAGCCGATCGGCAAGCAGATCGTCACACGGGCCAACAAGTCGATCGAGGACTATGCGCCGATCTTCGAGACACTCGGCCTGACTCAGCCCGGCAACCCGGACGATATCAGGCGCCGCATGGACGCACGCAAGCAACCGACTGTTGAAGCGGAAGCCAGGCGCAAGGCGTTGAATAAATATATTCGCCAGAAGAGTTACGAGTTCAATTGCCACGGGGTTGAACTGGGTCAGCGCTACCACTCTGACGCAATTGTCCCGGACGGTTCTCCGGAACCTGAATACACAAGAGACCGCGAGCTCTACTTTCACTCGACCACCTGGCCCGGCGCGCGCGTTCCTCATGTCTGGGTCGATCGCGACCAGCAAAAGCTTTCCACGCTCGACCTCGTTGGCAGAGGCCGCTTCACACTGATCACCGGCGTCTCGGGCGCCGGCTGGGTCGAAGCGGCGGCAAGGGTGCAGGCGGAGACCGGCGTCGAGATCCGCGCCATCCAGATCGGCCCGGGCTGCGAGGTGAACGACACTTTTGGCGACTGGGCGATGGAAAGCGAGGTGTCAGACAGCGGCCTGGTGCTGGTGCGCCCCGATGGTCATGTGTGCTGGCGGCAACGAGAGTTGAGCGCCTTCCCGACGGCTGAATTGGGCGATGTGATGAAGAAGGTGCTGGGGACGGGGTAAATCACTGGGCGTACAAAGTGTCCTGTCTTTGTTGCTGCCATGCCTTTTCGACGCAATTGTTCATTCAGGTGGACTTGCCGCACGGAGCGGATGCCGATGGTTGGCAAAAGCAGGTAATTTTATCGGGCATTTTTGGCGACAGACATCAGTGGCTCGTTGCAAGAGCCAATCCGTCAACCACAGCCGTAAATGCCTCGGAACGGAGGATTTGTGCGTGCGGGCAAAGTTCACGTATCTCGTCGGAAACGAAGCCCATGAGACTTGATCCCCCTACAAGGATCACCTGCTCGACCGCATCCGGACTGATTTCCGCAATCTCAAGGGTCTCCGCGGCCGCTTCACGAAGGTGGGTTCTGTTGCCGGAGATCGCCGCTGCAAGGCTTTCTGGCGAGACTGTCTGAGACAATTCGGCTTCTATGAAGCCCATGTCGATGGCGTCTGACTTGCCCTTATCATTCACGCTTATTTTGCAGCGCTCAACGGCAAACGCCAGTTCATGACCCAGCTCATACTCTATCACCTTGTCAAATCGCGAGATTTTCTCCGGTTCAACAGCGAGCCGGGCCATCTCAGCGATCATGCGCCGTGTTTGTGCCGTGTACAGAAAAGGGATGAGCGACCAGGTTGCGAGGTCGACATAGGGCCCTCGCGGCACAGGTAAAAGACCGGCCCCCATTGCCCGGCGTAGCTGCCCGCCCAAGCCAAGCGCAGGCATGGCATTGGCGATCGAGATCGATCGGTCAAAATCGGTACCTCCAAGCCTGATGCCGTGACTTGCAAGAATTTCCGGTTTTGCTGCGCGACTGCGAAATACCGAGAAATCCGATGTGCCGCCTCCGATATCGACAATCAGTCCGATTTGGCCACCACTACCTATTCCATGACTGACCATTGCAGCAGCTTCCGGCTCCGCGAGAAACGAAACCTCTTCAAACCCGGCGGCAAGATAACAAGTACGCAGATCATTCTCCGCCTGCCTGTCCTTGTTTTCGTCGGCGGAATGAAAATGGACGGGGCGGCCAGACAAGGCTTTGCGAAAGCGCAGGCCTGTTGTCTGCTCGGAGCGTTCTCGCAAGGCAACAAGGAAATCCGTTATGACGTCGCCGATTGTGCGTCTTCGGCCACTGATCAGACGTGTCTCATGCAACAGCTGTAAGCCAAGGACACTTTTCAAAGCCCGCATGTAGCGGCCATCCTCGCCATTTATCAGAGCTTGTCTGGACGCTTCGCCGATTCGCATTTCGCCACCTCCAGACGGGAAGAAGACCGCAGTCGGAAGCGTATCGGCGCCTCGTTCGATCGAGATACGGCGTATCCCGGTATCCGATAGAATCGCGGCGGCAGAATTGGACGTTCCGAAATCAATTGCGAGCGTATCGGGGGGCATTGATGCGACCTGAATGGAGGGGCGCGTGTGCTAACGCAGCTTCCCCGGCAGCGCAACCCGGTTTCATGCTGGGAGATGAAACTTCCGGTTCATAGGCGTCCGATCGTCGCCGGACCGATGCCGCAGGTGCCTTTGAGCACGAAGTTCGGTTCGTCATCGACCTTGTAAGTAGGGGCGTCCGATGCAGGTTCAAATGGGATTGGTGGTCGAAGTGGTTCGCCAAGTTCTTGAGATGATCGGGATAGTGTAAGCTGTTGCGGTTCGTATTTTGAATGTCGCTGGCGAAACCTGCTGATGAAGATTTTCCTTTGCTACCCGAAAAATGAAAAGGACCAAGCTGAGCCAATCGCCCTGGCTTTGCGGGCCAGAGGGTTCGAGGTCTTCCTTGATGATGACGATTTGCCGCCGGGCCGCGATTACAATGTTCAAATCGAAGCGGCAATTGAAAGCGCGGACTATTTCATCTTTCTGATAAGTCCGGACTCGGTCGATTCGGGCCGTTACACACTTTCAGAACTGGAGTTTGCCAAAAGGAAATGGCGCAAGGCCGATGGCAAGGTGCTTCCGGTGATGATCAGGCCGACCAACATGGCCGACATCCCTGCCTTCCTGAAGTCGGTCGATATTTTGATGCCGAAAGGCAATGCAGCAGCAGAAGTGTCGTCAGCGGTGGCCGAGATTTTTCAACCTCCAAAAGCATCCCTGGTGGTACCTCTCTTTATTATACTGGGTGCGGCATCCGGTTTTCTCTCCATGCTGCTGCCGCAAATGAGGGATGTTTTTGTCGGAGAATTCATTGTCAATCATTCGGATGTTTCGCCGTTCTGGGCACCATTGTTGTTTACTGTTGTCGTGGGCTGGTTGCTGTTCCGTTGGTCAATCATCCAATATTTCAGGCTGATCTATCTGCTTTTGCTGGTGACACTGGGTTGGCTTACAGCAATAAATCTGGCCCGCATCATAATCGAATTCTTCAACGGCAACTTCGAGGTAGATCCTTCCATGGGGCTTGAAGAAATGTCCGCCAGAACCAGTCTTCTGGGTTGGTTGGCCGGTGGAATCGCCGGAGGTGCTTTTGGCGCACTCGCAACGATGCTTGGTGTTGGCGCCGTGACAAAGAAACTCTTCAGTTTTGAAAATGTTGTATCGGCAGTTCTGGTTGGCGGTGTTGTCGGGATGTTGCTTTATGTTGCCAATCTGAGATCGTTCCAAATTGGCACTGAGCAATTTTCTATAGGCGGAACATGGCTGGTCATCACCAGTTGGCAAGCCGCTATGGCGGGCCTGATCGCTTTTTACCTGTCGCGCATCGAACGATAGTGGTCTCGCTGGCGCTGATCGTCCTGTTGCCATCTGCATTTCGCGGGAATCAATATCCTCAAAGCCGGTAATCACCCCTTTGCTGCAAACATCGCCTGAATCTGCGGCATCATGGCCTCAAAGGCACCTGACAGGAAGATGTTCAGGAGGCCCATGCGCTGCTCGGTCTCGTTGCGAAAACCGTGTGACGTTCCAGCCGGGATGGTGACAAAACTTCCTTTCTCATATGGCTTCCAATCCTCGCCCAGCAAAATGCTGGCCGTACCGTCCAACACGAAGATCAACTCGTCATTGACGTCGTGGACATGGGGGTCCAGGCCCGGTGCGCGGGGCTCCATCCACCATTCCGTGACTGTGTAACCATCATCAACTTCGGCGCCGTCGGTCTTGAACAGCACTTCGATCCGGTCGCCCTTGCCGAGATGATAGCGCCGGCCTTCTCCGGGATGCCAGATAATTGGTTTGCGTTGCTCGCTCATGTCACGGTCTCCAAGTTTACTCGTCAGATTATTGATATGCAGTTCGTCGTTGCGCAGAGGGGCAGTGATCCCGGTTGAAGCCGAATGCGGGAGACCCCACATGTAAGGTTGAAACAACTTCGAAAAAGGAGACGCTGGCAGATTGGCCGATTCATTGGCAAGCGTAGTATTGGAACTGTTGTTCGAGCTTGTTCTGAAAGGCTTTTTCGCGATCGTCCGATCTTGTTGGCGCGGGATATGCGCTTTGTTTAATTTCGTGCTTCGGCGACCCCCACCCAAACCGGCTCGGAATCGCTGGGGCCGGCCGCCGCGTAGGCGATAGGACACACTTTCCCGTTATAAGTTGCATTTCATTGCAAGCGTATGCAGGCCTTTGCCGCTGCCCGACCGCGCGTTGCAATCTTAATGATAGAACGAATTGTTGGAATTGATCTTTCGATTTTCCTAGCCTATGAACCCGCAAATCTGCCACAGTAAAGGCAATCTGTTCTGGGAGGAGCGGGGCGAGGATGGTTTTTGATGGGCACAATGCGCCCATTGACGGTTGTCATTGCCCGGATGGCGCGAATTCCGGAACCGGGAACTAAATAACAACGACCTACCTAAACGGGAGACTATTCATGAAAAAAATGCTTCTAGCCCTCGCGGCCACAACGATGCTTGCCGGTCCGGCACTCGCCGAAGACATCAAGATCGGTGTCATTCTTGGCTTCACCGGGCCGATTGAATCGCTGACGCCAGATATGGCCGCCGGCGGTGAACTGGCGATGAAGGAAGTCAGCGACAGCGGCGCGCTGCTTGGCGGATCGAAAGTTATGCCGGTTCGTGCAGATGGCACCTGTGTCGATGCTGCCGCTGCGCAGGCTGCGGCCGAGCGCCTGATCACGTCAGACAAGGTCAATGCCATCCTGGGTTCGGATTGCTCGGGCGTCACCACTGCAATCCTGCAGAATGTCGCCATGGCCAATGGCATCGTGATGATCTCGCCATCGGCGACGTCTCCGGCTCTGTCTGACCTCGAAGACAACGGCCTGTTCTTCCGCACCGCGCCTTCCGATGCCCGTCAGGGCCGGGTGCTGGCCGAGGTGATGAAGGAAAACGGTGTCAAATCGGCAGCTCTGACCTACACAAACAACGACTATGGCAAGGGTCTGGCCGAAAGCATCAAGGCCAATGTCGAAAGCATGGGCGGCAAGATCACCATTTCGGCTGCGCATGAAGACGGCAAGGGCGACTACAGCGCTGAGGTTGGCGCATTGGCGCAGGCCGGCGGCGACGTTCTGATCGTTGCCGGTTATCTCGACCAGGGCGGCAAGGGCATCATCCAGGGCGCGCTTGATTCAGGTGCGTTTGACACCTTCGTTCTGCCTGACGGCATGATTGGCGAAAGCCTGCCTGCTGCCATCGGCTCCGATCTTGACGGCTCCTATGGTCTCATCCCGGGTACAGACAGCCCCGGTGCGGCCAAGTTCGCCGACATGGCGAAAGCCGCCGGGTTCAAGGTTGGTCCCTATACCGGCGAGTCCTACGATGCAGCAGCTCTGCTGATGCTGGCAATGCAGGCAGCCGGATCGTCCGAAAGCAGCAAGCTGAAGGACAAGGTTGAAATGGTTGCCAACGCACCGGGTGAAAAGATCTTCCCGGGCGAGCTGAAAAAGGCGCTGGAAATTCTCAGCAATGGCGGCGATATCGACTATGTCGGTGCAACCGCGGTTGAGCTGATCGGCGCTGGTGAAAGCTCCGGCAATTTCCGCCAGATCAAGGTTGAAGGCGGTAAGAATACGACGGTGAAATACCGCTAGAACCGCACACGTGAAAACGGCCCGGGCAGAACCCGGGCCGTTTTTGCATGCGGCTCAGATGCCATGATAGTCGTTGACGACATCCATATGCATTTCGGCGGCATCCGCGCGGTGGATGGTGCCTCACTGACGATTGAGGGCGGTTCGATCACCGGCCTGATCGGCCCCAATGGCGCGGGCAAAACCACTTTGTTCAATGTCGTGGCCGGCGTCTACAAGCCGACTTCGGGCAAGGTGTATCTCGACGGCGAGGACATTACCGGCCTTGCCCCGCACGAGTTGTTTGGCAAGGGCATGCTGCGCACGTTTCAACTGGCGCATGAGTTTTCCACTTTGACGGTGCGGGAAAACCTGATGATGGTTCCCGGCGACCAGTCGGGTGAAAGTCTGCTGGGTGCATGGCTGCATCCGGCAAAAGTCCGCGAAGAAGACTCGGAAATCCGCCGCAAGGCGAACGAGGTGATCGAGTTTCTGGAAATTTCCCACGTTGCCGACGAACTTGCCGGCAACCTCTCCGGCGGCCAGAAAAAACTGCTGGAACTCGGCCGTACAATGATGGTCGACGCGAAGATCGTTTTTCTGGATGAGGTCGGCGCCGGGGTGAACCGGACGCTGCTCAATACGGTTGGTGACGCCATTCTGCGGCTCAACAAGGAGCGCGGGTACACTTTCTGCATGATCGAGCACGACATGGATTTCATCTCGCGGCTTTGCGATCCGGTCATCGTCATGGCCGAAGGTACGGTGCTGGCCGAGGGAACCGCCGAAGAAGTCAAATCCAATGAGGAGGTGATCGAGGCCTATCTCGGAACCGGCTTGAAAAACAAGCCGAAATCGAAGAGCGGAGCAGCTTCATGAGCTTCCTGCTCGGCGAAAACATGACGGGTGGCTATGGCGGTGCGGATATTCTGCACGATTGCACCATCGGTGTCGAAGAGGGCGAAATCGCCGTTGTCGTCGGACCCAACGGTGCCGGCAAATCCACCGCGATGAAAGCGGTGTTCGGCATGCTGAACCTGCGCGAGGGCCGGGTTACCATGAAGGGCGAGGACATCACAAAACTGTCGCCGCAGGATCGGGTGAAAAAGGGCATGGGTTTCGTGCCTCAGAACAGCAATGTCTTTACTTCGATGAGTGTCGAGGAAAACCTCGAAATGGGTGCCTTTATCCGCGAGGATGACATTTTGGAAACCATGGAACAGGTGTTCGAGCTGTTTCCGATCCTGAAAGACAAGCGCCGGCAGCCGGCCGGCGAACTGTCCGGCGGGCAGCGTCAGCAGGTGGCGGTCGGACGGGCGCTGATGACCAAACCGAAAGTGCTGATGCTGGACGAGCCGACAGCCGGCGTATCGCCGATCGTCATGGACGAGCTGTTCGACCGCATCATCGAGATTGCCAGAAACGGCATCGCCATCCTGATGGTGGAACAAAACGCCAAACAGGCGTTGAACATCGCCGACAAGGGTTATGTGCTGGTGCAGGGCGAAAACCGGTATACCGACACGGGCGAAGCGCTGATGCAGGACCCTGAAGTGCGCAAGGCGTTTCTGGGGGGATGATGGAAAATATTCTCAACGCACTTGTTCTGTTGGCGAACTTCCTTGTGGTGCCGGGCTTGGCTTATGGCAGCCAGTTGGCGCTGGGCGCGCTGGGTGTCACGCTGATTTACGGCATTTTGCGCTTTTCCAATTTCGCCCATGGCGAGACCATGGCATTCGGTACCATGGCGGCGATCCTGGCCACTTGGTGGTTCCAGTCTCTGGGGATTTCGCTCGGGCCGTTGCCAACGGCACTGCTGGCGCTGCCGGTGGGCATTCTGGCGGCGATGGTTCTGGTGCTGACCACCGATCGGCTGGTCTATCGGTTTTACCGAAAACAGAAGTCCAGCCCGGTGATCTTCCTGATCGCCTCACTTGGGGTGATGTTCTTCTACAATGGGCTGGTGAGATTCGTCATCGGGCCGAATGACCAGATTTTCACCGACGGATCGCGTTTCATCGTCACCGCGCGCGAGTTCAAGAAGTACACCGGCTTGAACGAAGGGCTGGCGATCAAGACGACCCAGGGCATAACGGTAGTGGCAGCGGTTGTCATTGTTGCAGCGCTGTTCTGGTTCCTGAACAAGACCCGTTCCGGTAAATCGATGCGAGCCTATTCCGACAATGAGGATCTGGCGCTTCTGTCGGGCATCAATCCCGACCGGGTGGTGATGATTGCCTGGCTGCTGACCGCGGCGCTGGCAACCATCGCCGGTACGCTCTACGGCCTCGACAAGAGTTTCAAACCCTTTACCTATCTGCAGATCCTCTTGCCGATATTCGCCTCTGCAATCGTTGGCGGGCTCGGCAGTCCAATTGGCGCCATCGCCGGTGGATTTGTCATCGCCTTTTCGGAGGTGACTGTTACGTTCGCCTTCAAGAAATTCGTCACCTATCTGGTGCCAGAGGCCTGGGCGCCGGACACATTGCTGCAATTGCTGTCGACGGACTACAAATTCGCCGTCTCGTTTGCCATTCTTGTGGTGGTTCTGCTGGTCAAACCGACCGGCCTGTTCAGCGGGAAATCGTTATGACGATCAATCGCAGAAATGTCGGCATGTTTGCGCTGATGGCGCTGCTGATCACAATAGTCGGTGTGTCGCAGAGCTGGTCGGTGGCGCTGGCCATTCTCAATCTCTGCCTGATCTCCTCGATCATGGCGCTGGGTGTGAACATCCAGTGGGGATATGGCGGCTTGCTCAATGTCGGGGTGATGGGATTTGCCGCGCTTGGCGGTGTCGCCGGTGTGCTGGTTTCGATGCCACCGGTGGCCAATGCCTGGGCAGCCGGCGGAATCGGCGTACTGATCGCGCTTGTTGTCGGATTGATCACCATTGTCGCGGCGGCTTGGACCTATAACAAATTGCGTGGCACCGGAAGCTATCAGGCTCTCACAGTGGGTGCGATTGTCGTGGTTGGCTATTTCGCCATGCGCTGGTTCATGGACCCTGCGGTTGATGCGATCGAGGCGGTGGAGTCGGCCAAAACGGGCTATCTCGGCGGGCTTGGCCTGCCGATCCTGATCTCCTGGGCCGTGGGCGGGGTGTTCGCCGCCGGCGCGGCGTGGATCGTCGGCAAGATAGCGCTCGGCCTGCGTTCGGATTACCTGGCTATCGCGACGCTTGGCATTTCCGAGATCATCGTGGCAATGCTGAAAAACGAGGACTGGCTGACCAGGGGCGTGAAAAACGTCAACGGCATTCCGCGGCCGGTGCCCTATGAAGTCAATCTGCAGCGGTCGGAATATTTCCAGAAACTGGCGGCTGACTGGAACATGTCGATCATCGATCTGTCGTCGATCACCGTTAAACTCTGTTATGCCGGTCTGTTTGCCATTGTACTGCTGGCCATTTTGTGGCTGTCGGAGCGGGCGTTGCGCTCACCCTGGGGCCGGATGATGCGTGCTATCCGCGACAACGAAACTGCTGCCGCAGCGATGGGCAAGAACGTCACCGCGCGCCACTTGCAGGTTTTTGTGCTGGGTTCTGCGGTAATCGGTATTGCCGGCGCTATGCTGACAACGCTTGATGGACAGTTCACACCGACCGCCTACCAGCCTCTGCGTTTCACCTTCCTGATCTGGGTGATGGTCATCGTCGGAGGGTCCGGCAACAATTGGGGCTCGGTGCTTGGAGGATTCGTCATCTGGTTTTTCTGGATCGAAGCCGAACCGCTCGGCCTGTGGGTGATGGATGTGATCACTGCCGGCATGGCCGAAGACAACGCCCTGCGCCTGCATCTGCTCAACAGCGCCGCACACATGCGACTGATGATGATGGGATTGATACTGCTGCTGGTGCTGCGCTTCACGCCGAAGGGACTGATTCCGGAAACGCGGCGGTAAACTTACGCCCGCAATCGCTCTCCGGCCGGATCGAACGGTGGTTCAGACAGCACTGTTCCCCGGTGCGGCTTTCCAAGGATCATCACATCGACTTCCGCGCCCGGCGTGACGTCTTTCAGATAGGCCAGCGCCAGGGATTTTGCGACGTGATAGCCATAGGTGCCTGAAGTCACTCGGCCGACAGGTGTGCCGTCAGGCAGAAACACCGGCTCTCCGCCCGACGCGTCAGCATTGGTGACATCATGCACTTCGATGAGCGAGAGCCGTTCGCGTGGAGGATTGTCCTTCAGCGCGAGGTAGGCGGGCTTGTTGAGGAAATCCTTTTCCAGTTTGACCAGCCTTTCCAGGCCGACTTCCTGCGGCCAGTATTCGGGCGAATATTCGCGACCCCAACTGCCGTAACCTTTCTCTATGCGCAGCGACATCAGCGCGCGGCTTCCGACAGGTCCGGCATTGAATGCCTTGCCGGCCTCCAAAAGGGCGTCGTAAAGCCGAAGCTGATCACCTGTGGCGCAATGCAGTTCCCAGCCAAGGTCGCCAGTGAAAGACACACGCAGGGCGACGACTACGATGCCGGCAAGTATCAGGCGTTGTGAGCGCATGAACGGAAACTCAGCCGTCGCCAGGCTGGCATTGGTGAGTTGTTGCAGCATAGCGCGGGATTTCGGACCGGCGACGTTGAATCCGCACAGCGTTTCGGTGCGGCTTTCGAATGTCGTGCCAAACGGTAGAGGCACGGCGCTGAAAAATCGTTGATGATAGCGTTCGGCCATGCCGGAACCGATGATCATGAACTCATCATCCGCCAGCCGCGTGACAGTGAAATCACCGGCGATGCCGCCGCGAACGCCGATCAGTGGCGTGAGGCAGGAACGCCCGACCGTTTTCGGCATGGTGTTGGCGAAGATCGAATTCAACCAGTCGGCGGCACCGGAACCTTTGATCGCATATTTGGCAAAATTCGAAATGTCGATGATGCCAGCGTGCTGACGCAACATGTGGCACTCGGCGCCAACCGGTTCGAACCAGTTCTGCCGTGTGAAACCATTGGTTTCCTTAGCGTCCGCCGGATCGGCAGCGAACCACAACGGGTGTTCCCAGCCAAAGTTGAGCCCGAACACGGCACCCATCTGCTTTTGCCGCTGATAAGCCGGACGTGTACGGGCCGGCCGGCCAGCAGCGCGTTCCTCGTTGGGGAAGTGGATTGAGAACCGGTTAGCATACTGATCGCCGACCCGTGCCCTGGTGAAGGCCTTGTCGGTCCATGCGCCGAAACGCGCCAGATCCCAGGCGAACATGTCGAGATGCGGTTCGCCGCTGATCATCCATTCGGCCGCCAACAGGCCGAGCCCACCCGACTGTGAAAAGCCGGGAATGATACCGTTGCAGCAGAAATAGTTTTTCAGTTCCGGCACCGGCCCGAACAACGCATTGGAATCCGGTGACCAGATCATCGGGCCATTGATCACCCGTCTGATACCGGCCTCGCCCAGAGCCGGGACACGGTCGATGGCGCGCATCATATTGTCCTCGATGCGCTCCAGGTCGTCGGGAAACAACTCGTGGCCGAAGCCTGGCGGCGTTCCGTGTTCTGCCCAGAAGCGGACATCTTTTTCGTAGGCACCAACCAGCAGGCCATTGCCCTCCTGGCGCAGGTAATATTCGCCGTCACGGTCGGCGACAGAGGGCAGGCGCCGGTCCATTGCCGCAATCTCGGCAATTGTCTCTGTCACAAAATACTGATGTTCGGTCGGTATCAGCGGCAGGTCCAGTCCGGCAAGAGCCGCAACTTCGCGTCCCCACAACCCGGCGGCATTGACCAACCATTCGGTTCGGATGATGCCCTTCGGCGTTTCAACGATCCAACTCCCGTCTGGTTGCTGCACCGTGGAGGTGACCGGGGTAAAACGATGGATTTCGGCGCCCTTTTGCCGGGCGCCGGCGGCATACGCATTGGTGACACCGGACGGATCGACATTGCCGCCATCGGGCTCGAACATGATGCATCTGATGCCGTCAAGATTGACCAGCGGATGCAGACGCTCGGCTTCCCGCCGGTCGATCTCATAAAAGTTCATGCCGTAGTAGAGCGCCTTCGCGGCCTGCAGCCGCAATTGGTGTTCCCGGTCTTCGGTCTGGGCCAGATAGAGGCTACCGGGCTGGAATACTCCGCAGCCCTGACCGGTTTCGGCTTCCAGTTCTTTGTAGAGGTTCATTGTATAGTGCTGGATGCGGCTGATGTTGGTGCTGTCGTGCAGCCCGTGAATATTTGCCGCCGCGTGCCAGGTTGAACCTGAGGTCAGTTCGTCGCGCTCGAGCAGTACGACATCGGTCCATCCGAGTTTGGCCAGATGATAAAGGATCGAGCAGCCGACAACGCCACCTCCGATGATGGCGGCCTGGGCGTGGGTGCGCATTTTTTGGGTCACTCCGGTCGGGGATTTGGTCTTGCAGGCGCGGAGTCCTCGCGCCCATGCCGCCAAAGGCGTTGTCTAAGCTGATCAGCTTCCGTTGCCCCGGTTTGCAGGGCAAAGACATAGGCGTGGGTCAGGTAGAAACAGGCCGCATCGATATCGCCCTCGGTCTCGCGCAGATCGGCGGCTTCCGTGTAAAGCGCCACGAGAGCTGTCAAATCTCCTACCGCATGCGCTTCGAGCAGGCGGCTGTCCAGATCGGCTGTCATGATTTCAGGCTGCGCGCGCCTTGTCGACCTGGCTGGCCACCCAGTGGTGAAAATTGTGGGTCGGACCGTCCATTGCCGGTGAAAACCGGCCACCGTCGAACAGCGTACCGTGACGGCCTTTCTGCATGCCCTCGACCACAATTATGTCCTCTTCGAAAACCGACTTCCACTGGGTGGCGTTGGCGGCACGCAAACCGTCATGATCCGGACTTGCCGCAACATCCTGCGGGTAATAGAGCTCGATATGTTCGATGGTGTTTTCCAGATCTACCGGCTCCAGCACGATGGCGAAGAAGTGGTCGCGGTGCACACCCAGCAGGACGTTGGGATAAACGGCGATATATTCGGCGCCTTCATTCCACTTGTCGCCGAGGCCAGTGAAATCCGGGAACACCGATCCGTCTTCAGCCTTCAATTGGCGGTAGACCAGCGTTCCCTGACCGGAATAGGCGTCGGGTTTTTCGATATTGTAGTGATCCTCAAGCCGTGAATAGCTGTTGAGGCCGGGATGAATCCACGGCAGGTGGTAACTCTCGCAATAGTTCTCGACCGCCAGTTTCCAGTTCGATTTGACCGCGAGTTTGAGGGACGATCCGTCGCCGGCGTGATGAAGCGGCTGTTCGAATTCGGCCCAGCGCGCCATCAGGTCGGACTTGTCCTCTTCGAAATCCGGTGCGTCGCCGGAAATGTTGACGAAGACAACGTCGTGCCAGACGTAAGATCGGATGCGGAACAGGCCGAGTTCGGCGCGATTGATGTCTTCATGGGTGTTGTGACCGGGGCCGCCAACATGCGGTGTGGCGCGCAATTCACCGCTCAGCGCATAACACCAACTGTGGTAGCGGCAGCGGATCGCGCCGGTGATCCTGGTCGGCTCGTCAACGAGAATCATGCCGCGATGGCGACAGGTGTTCTGGAACACATTGATCAATCCGTCGCGGTCACACACCATCAGCAGCGGCATGCCGAGGAAATCAATCGGCTTTGCATCGCCGGGCAGGGGAATGTCCTTGCCGAAGCCGATGCCCGACCAGTTGGCAAAAAGCACAGAGCGCTTTTCCTCCTCGAACACCTGCTTCGAGACATAATGTTCGTTTGGCAGGCCACGCGCCTTGCTGAGCCCGGTCATGACGGGCGCGAGTTCGCTAAATGCATTCATGGCTGATCCTCCGGCACCACAATCCATGCAGCCAGACTAACGCCGGGTGTTTTCAAGACAATGCCCGAAAACTTCGCGTTCAATTGAATTCAATTCAACTGAAGATCGTCAGATATTGTCGAGCAGCCAGCTGCGCAACAATTGAACCTCCGGCCCAAGCATGTCTTCCGGGTCGGAAATGATGCGAAATTCGGCGGGTTCGGGCAGGCTGTGGTCGCCGATGCGGACAAGCGCTCCGCGCTCTAGCAATGGCTGTACCAGGCGCCGCCAGCCGAGCGCCACGCCGGCATCGTCCCGCGCGGCCTGCAGCGCGATGGTGTAGTTGTTCACCCTCATGCCGGTGGCAATGTTTCCGGTGTAACCCAGCTCTCGGAACCAGGTCCGCCAGGTGGTCCATCCGGCCGGATCGCTGTCGAGCTGAATCAGCGGCATTCGGGCCAGCGATTCCAGCTCGGTTTCGGGGTGCTGATCAGCAAAATCCGGACTGCAGACCGGGACAAGATCGTCGCGATAAAGCGGCACCGAAATCTTGTGTGATGGAACGGTGCCGCCGTACTGAATGGTCAGGTCAATCAGGTGTTCAGGCCGGTCGGGACTATCGGAGACGTGTTGGTTGACCGGGACGGATCCGTGCTCTTTCCAAAAGCGGATCAGTCGCGGCGTGAGCCAGAGCGACGACACCGATGTGCTGGAGGCCACGGTGACCGAATTGTCCTGACCTGATTTGCGCAGTTCTGAAAGGGTTCGGGAGATGCTGCCGAAGCTGCGTTGCAAGGTTGCGAACAATCGGCCTCCATCGTCGGTCAGTGCGACCCCGCGATGTTTGCGCTCGAACAGCACGAGTGACAAATCACCTTCCAGCGCCTTGATCTGATGGCTGACAGCGCCGGGTGTGACGTTGAGCTCGGAGGCGGCGTCTTTGAAACTCAAATGCCGCGCCGCGGCCTCGAAGCATGCCAGTGTGGTCAGTGGTGGCAGATTGTAGTGTCTTCGGGCCATGAAGTTCTCTGAAGTGAAGTGGGTTCACTTTTAGATGCATAACGCTGTTCATCACCTTGAGCAAACATCCAAGCTCGATCGATCGGGTGTTGTTTGAGATCAATGCTTTGTCAGAATCCGCGCGTTCAAATGAGAAGGATGTACGATTGTGGCGGGATTCGATTGAACAGGAGACAAATATGCCGGAATCAAAAGAAAGACGTGGCCGCTGCCTTTGTGGTGCAGTCAAAATCATCGCCCGAAACGTGAGCCACGAGGTGGGCGCCTGCCATTGTGCGATGTGCCGGCGCTGGAGCAGCGGCCCCTTTATGGCCACCGATTGCGGCACGGACGTTGAGATTGAAGGTGAGGAGAACGTGAGCATATTTGATTCCTCGCCCTGGGCCGAGCGTGGCTTCTGTAACAAATGCGGAAGCAATCTGTTCTACCGTCTGAAGGAAACAAGGGAATATCAGATGGCGGTCGGGCTTTTTGACGATGCCGAGGGTCTGGTTTTCACAAGCCAGGTGTTTATCGACGAAAAACCAGCCTTCTATGGTTTTGAGAATGAAACCAAGGACCTTACGGGGGCGGAGATATTCGCCATGTACGGCCCGTCGGAGTGATGCAGGTTCAGGCCTGCGACCGGACCAGGACGCCGCGTTTGGGCGCGAACAGGAAGGCCGCGATGAACGCAGCGGTGAGCACCAGTATGATGGTCGGGGCAGGGGCGCTGTCGATGTGGAAACTGGCCAGCACTCCGGTCACCGATGCCGTGACCGAAATCACTACCGACAAAAGCAGCATGCGGTCGAACCGGTCGGTCAGCAGATAGGCGATCGCGCCCGGGGCGATCAGCATGCCGATGGCCAGGATGATGCCCACCGCAACCAGTGAGCCGACGATCGTCAGTGACAGGATGGCCAGCAGGCCGTAGTGCAAAATGCCGGTTTTCAAACCAACGGCACGGGCGTGCTGCGGGTCGAAACAATAAAGCAACAGGTCACGGCGTCGGGTGAGGATCGCCGTCAATGTGACCAGTGCGATCAGCCCTGTCTGGGCGATATCGGCCCAGTTCACACCCAGCATGTTGCCGAACAGGATGTGGTCGAGATGCACATCGGTCTCGATCTTGGTGTAAAGCACGATGCCGAGCGCAAACATGCCGGAGAACACGACGCCCATGATGGTGTCCTGCTTGATGCGGCTGTTGTCTTTCAAAAAACCCGTCGACAGCGCGCAGAACATGCCGGCGGCAAAGGCGCCGACAACAAGCGGGATCCCCGCAACATAGGCCAGAACCACCCCCGGCAGCACGGCATGGGACATAGCATCGCCCATCAGCGACCAGCCCTTCAGCACCAGAAAACAGGACAGAACGGCAGAGGCGCTGGCGACGAGGATCGAAATGATCAGCGCCTGGCGCATGAACTCGAACGACAGCGGTTCGCTGAAGAGGGCCCAGAAACCGTTCACTGCCCGTCCTCCAGCGCTTCGACGCGTCGGCGACGGGCCGCCAGCATTCCGTGTTTGGGTGCAAAGACGAAAGCTATCAGGAACACGATCGTCTGCAGGACGACGATGATGCCGCCGGTGGCGCCGTCAAGAAAAAAGCTCAGATATGCGCCGACAATGCTGCAGAGTGCACCGATCGCAACGCTGATGGCAATCAGCCGGGGGAAACGATCCGTCAGCAGGTAGGCGGTCGCACCGGGCGTCACTACCATTGCAATGACCAGGAATGCACCGACAGTCTGCATGGCGGCGACGGTCGAAGCGCTGAGCAGGGTGAAGAACAGAACCTTCAATGCATCCGGATTGAGGCCGATGGAACGGGCGTGGGATTCATCGAAGAAAACCACCATCAGGTCTTTCCACTTGAGCAGCAGAATCAATAGCGACACGCCGCCAATGATGATCAGCTGCAAGGTATCGTAGGGCGTGATTGCCAGAATATTGCCAAGCACGATGGTGCGGATGTCGATCGAGGTCGGCGACAGCGAGACCATGAACAGGCCGAGGCCGAAAAACGACGTGAAGATCAGTCCGATTATGGCGTCTTCCTTCAGCCGCGTGCGTTGATTGAGGAACAGCATGGCAGCAGCGGCAAGCCCGCCGGAGAAAAACGCGCCGAGTGAATAGGGCAGGCCAAGCATATACGCTCCGGCGACACCGGGTACGATGGAATGGGACAATGCGTCGCCGATCAGCGACCAGCCTTTCAGCATCAGATAGGCCGACAGAAAGGCACAGACGCCGCCGACCAGGCCACTGACCCAGATGGCGTTGATCATGTAGTTGTAGGCGAAAGGTTCCAGCAACTCAGCTATCATTACCGTTGCCACGCTTGTTTTCCGGAGTGTTCTGATCGCCGTCGCCATAAAGGACGAAAGGTCGTTCGTCGTCGGTGATGACGGTGACCTGCCGGGAATCTTCATCATCATGCAGTTCGGCACCGCCGAGCACGAAGTGGCGCAGGACGCCGCCAAAGGCCTTTTCGAGGTTGGCCTGGGTGAAGGTTTCGGCGGTTTCGCCAGCAGCCAGCACCGTTTGGTTGATCAGCACGACGCGGTCGCAGAATTCCGGAACGCTGCCGAGATTGTGAGTCGAGACCAGCATCACCCGACCCTCGTCGCGCAACTCCCGCATCAGCCTAATGATGGCATCCTCGGTTTTCACATCGACGCCGGTAAACGGCTCGTCGAGGAGGATTACCCGGCCCTCCTGGGCAAGGGCACGGGCAAGGAACACGCGTTTCTTCTGTCCGCCGGAAAGCTCACCGATCTGACGCTCGCGGTAGTCACTCATGCCGACCCGCTCCAGCGCCTCGGTGACTTTCTCTCGATCCGTTCGGCTCGCGGTGCGCAGCAGGCCCATATGGCCGTAGCGGCCCATCATGACCACTTCCTCCACCAGCACGGGAAAGTTCCAGTCGACATCCTCGTTCTGCGGAACGTAGGCGACGACATTGCGTTTCAGGGCCCCACCGGCCGGGGTGCCGAGGATCGATACCTTGCCCTTTGCCAGCGGCACGAAGCCCATAATCGCCTTGAAAAGGGTGGATTTTCCACTGCCGTTGACGCCGACAAGAGCGCAGATCGTTCCGGTCGGAATCTCGAAGCTGGCATCGACAAGGGCGGTGTGGCCGTTGCGATATGTAACGGTGACGTCCTCGACACAAAGCCCACTATCTGTTTTTTCTGCGGTTGGGTCCGTCCCAGTCGGATTGCGCAGGGAAAGATTCATTCGGTCAGACCTTTGGCGATTGTCTCGGATGTGATGCGCAGCAGATCCAGATAGGTTGGCACCGGACCGTCGGCGTCGCTCAATGAATCCACATAGAGCACGCCGCCATACCTGGCACCAGTCTCACGCGCTGTCTGCTTAGCCGGACGGTCCGAGACGGTGCTTTCGCTGAAGATTACACCGATATTTTCCGATCGCATGACGTCGATCACTTTGCGGACCTGCTGCGGCGTACCTTGCGCATCGGCATTGATCGGCCAGAGATAGAGTTCTTTCAGGCCGAAATCGCGTGCGAGGTAGCTGAATGCGCCTTCGCTGGTCACCAGCCAGCGTCTTTCGTCAGGGATTGCCGCAAGTCTGTCCCGAATGGGGGCGACGGCGGCGAGTATGGCCTGTTTGTAGGATTTGGCGTTCTCCACGTAGACACCGGCATTGTCCGGATCAGCTTCTGAAAAGGCTTTTTGCATGTTGTCGACATAGATCAGGGCGCTGTCGGGGGACATCCAGGCATGCGGATTGGCCTTGCCGGTATAGGGGCCTTCGGAAATGCCCATCGGCTCGACGCCATCGGACACAACCGCCTGCTTCACGTCTCTGAGATTTTGAAAAAACTTCTCGAACCAGAGCTCCAGGCCCAGCCCGTTCCAGAGCACCAGCTTTGAGCCCTGCGCCTTGACGATGTCACGGGGGGTCGGGCTGTAATTGTGGATTTCGGCACCGGGCTTGGTGATCGAGACGACATCGGCGGCGTCACCGGCGACATTGCGCGCCATGTCGGCCAGCACGGTGAAAGTGGTGACGACTTTCAGCCGCTCAGCCGCCGCGCCGCTGATGCCGATTGCTTGCAGAATGGTGACAAGCAGACCGGCAACGACGATCCGGAGAAATGCATTTTTCAAGAGGGAGTTCCTGACCCTGTCTGTGGGTCTGTGACCTGAAGACCCGATGAATCCAGTCTCCCACATAGCTTAGTTGCAAATCGTTTGCAATTGCATAATTGCTGCGTGTTGAATCAACCCCGCTGATCGGCCTATTCGATGATACCGCCAAGCAGGTAGCCAATGGCATAGGCCAAGCCGGCGGCCGCAACGCCGATCACCAGGGTCTCTATTCCGGAGGCCCACCATGATGCCAGCGCCCACCGGCTCTTGGCCGACCCGATGGCGAAAAAGACGATCAGGGTCATGGCAATTGATATCGAGAATGCGTTCTCGGCCGACAGCAGGTAGGGCAGAAGGGGGATGGAGCCGCACAATAAAAACGCCAGGAAGGTACTCAGGCCGGACAGCCATGGCTTGCGCATGATTTGCGATACGCCGTATTCCTCGCGCAACATCGTATCCAGCCATACCTCCTCGTCGGCGGTTATGGCCGCAACGGCGTCGTTTAGCGATTTACCGCTCAACCCCTTGCTCTGCAGGATTTGGCGCACTTCCTCGCGTTCACCGTCCGGCGCGAGCCGGATGTGCCGGACCTCGATTTCGCGCAGTCTGCGCAGATCGTCCAATTCCGTCTTGGTGCCGCTGAAATTGCTGGCCGCCATGGAGAACCCGTCGGCCAGAAGATTGGCAACGCCGAGAATTACGATGATTTTGGCCGACAGCGCGGCGCCGGCCACACCGGCAACGATGGCAAAGGTGGTGATGGCGCCGTCGATGCCGCCGTAAACCCAGTCCCGGACGTAATTTGGCCGCTTGTCGGCTGCCAGCCTGTCTCTGATTTCCTCGTGTGAGTGGCCGTGTTCTGGTGTGCCTGATGTGTCCATTTGCTCGCGATTCCGATTGTCGGCTTTCGCGATGATAGGCTATGAAAAGAATGCGGGGTTGATATCAATCAATGGCACCAGATCCGAACCGGGCGATAGCAAACGCTGAACTGGAACGGAATCGTCTGTTCCGCACCTGCGGACTTTTTTCGAGATTTGCAAATCATGGCTGAACCAGTCCTGTCGGCGCGAAATGTGACCAAGACCTACGGCACTGGTGAGGTGCAGGTTCATGCCCTGCGCGGGGTTGATCTCGATCTTTATGAAGGCGAGATGGCGGTGTTGCTGGGGCCGTCAGGTAGCGGCAAATCAACATTGCTCAATATAATTGGCGGGCTCGACCGGGTGACCAGTGGCGCGGTTTCCTTCCGCGATCGCGATCTTACAAATGTGTCAGAACGCCAGCTTACACGGTTCCGCCGCGACCATGTCGGTTTCGTATTTCAGTTCTACAATCTCATTCCGAGCCTGACTGCCTGGGAAAATGTTGCGCTGGTCACGGAAGTTTCGAAGGATCCGATGCTGCCGGAAGAGGCGCTCGCCATGGTCGACCTGACTGACCGGATGACACATTTTCCCTCACAGCTTTCCGGCGGGGAGCAGCAGCGCGTCGCGATTGCCCGTGCGATTGCCAAACGGCCGGAAGTGCTGCTGTGCGACGAGCCGACCGGGGCTCTGGACTCGACCACCGGTATTCTGGTTCTGGAGGCCTTGTCGCACATCAACAGCGAGCTTGGCACAACCACCGCAATTATTACCCACAACGCCGGCATCAGGCTGATTGCCCACCGGGTGTTTCATTTTGTCGACGGCCAAATCGACAAAATGACGGTCAATCAGGAGCGGATCGCACCGGCGGAGGTAACCTGGTAACGCCATGGTGATGCTCGACCGGAAACTCACCCGAGATCTGCTGCGCCTTTGGGCGCAGGTTCTGGCGATCGCAATGGTCATGGCCTGCGGTGTGGCAACCATTGTCATCGCCGTCGGCGCATCCCGGTCCCTGGAGGAGACCCGCTCGGCGTTCTACGACCGCTACCGTTTCGGATCGGTGTTTGTCACTGCCACCCGCGCTCCGGCCTACCTGGCAGACCGCATTGCTGAGATCCCCGGCATTGCCGCCGTCCAGCCGCGGATATCCCAGCCCGTCCTCCTGGATATCGAAGGCATGGCTGAGCCGGCCACCGGCATCGCGGTGTCTTTGCCGGATTTCAGTGAGCCGGATGTCAACCGGCTCTATCTGAGACGCGGACGACTGCCCGAACCGGGCCGCGCAGACGAAATCGCGGTGATCGAAACATTCGCGGAAGCGCACGGGTTTCAGCCAGGGGACCGGTTCAAGGCAATCATCAATGGCCGATCGCGTCTGCTCGACATTGTTGGCGTCGTGCTGTCACCGGAATATATATACGCACTGGGGCCGGGGGAAATGGTTCCAGATCCGCGTCGTTTCGGCGTGCTTTTCATGTCGCACTCGGTGCTTGCAGATATTGCCGACATGAATGGCGCATTTAATGATCTTGCGGCGACCCTGCAGCGTGATGCCAACAGCGAGCGCATCATCGACACCATAGACGGTATCCTCAAGCCCTACGGCGCAACCGGTGCATATAGCCGCAAGGATCAGATATCACATGCATTTCTTGACAGCGAACTGGTTCAACTGCGGGCGATGGCCACAGTCATCCCGCCGATTTTCCTGTTCGTTTCGGCTTTTCTGGTCAACATGATCCTGTCGCGGCTGATCCAACTGGAACGCGAGCAGATTGGGCTTTTGAAAGCTGTCGGCTACAGCGACCTGTCGATTGCCTGGCATTATGCGAAACTGGTTATCGCCATTTCCGCGATAGGATTGATCATCGGTGCCATCGCCGGAACCTGGATGGGGCAGGGATTGACGCGCCTGTACGGGCAGTTCTTTTCGTTTCCGTTCCTGATTTTCCGTCGCAGTTTCGATCTTTATATTATTGCCGGGGGGATCACGGTCCTCGCAGCTCTGGCCGGTGGGGCCAAAGCGATCTGGGTGACCGTGGCCTTACCGCCGGCAGTTGCAATGCGGCCTCCGGCGCCACCGCGATACCGCAGTTTCTTTTCGGGCCGACTGCAGAAACTGAACTTCTTCTCGCAGCTGACAACAATGTCGTTGCGGCACATGATCCGATGGCCGGTCCGCTCGGCCCTGACCGCCCTCGGCACCTCGATGTCGGTCGGGCTTCTGATCACAGCGATGTTTTCCTTCGACTCCATCGATTACATGATCGATACGATCTTCTTTCGTGCCGACCGGCAGGATGCATCGCTGAGTTTCACCACCGCGCGCGCTCCGTCCTCGATGCAGGACGTCGCGGCCTTACCGGGAGTGTTGCGGGCCGAACCATTTCGCACCACCCAGGTGATTTTGAGAAACGGACACCGTGAACGCCGCCTTGCCATAGCCGGAGTTCCCGACGATGCCGACCTCTCGCGTATTCTTGACCTCGACCTCAATCCGGTGCCGCCGCCAGACGCCGGGCTGCTGATCTCGGAACGGGTGGCAAATCTGCTGCATCTGAAGCCGGGTGATTCCGTCGAGATCGAATTACTCGAAAGCGGGCGGCGGGTTGAATACCTGCCGGTGAGCGGTGTCGTCCGGGGAATGAAGTCCTCAGGTGATCCGGTTGAACCCGGACAGACCGCGTTAGGAATGGCTACAGGTGGTGTGCCTGTGACTGCGATTGTGCAAAGTTATGTTGGGCTTGCCGTCTATGCGCGCAATGAGGTCGTTGACCGGTTGATGGCCGACGGCACCCGCTATTCGGGTGTCCGGATCGCTATTGATCCGGCTCGGCTCAATGAGCTCTACGAAGCGGTGAAACAGACACCCGGACTGGCGTCGATCGCGCTGCAGAGGGTTTCGCTTGGCCAGTTTCGCAAAACCATCGCCCAGAACATCACGGTCATGATGACGGTCTATATCGGGTTGGCGGTCATCATTACATTTGGCGTGATCTACAATTCGGCGCGTATCCAGCTTTCTGAACGGGCGCGAGAACTTGCCAGTCTGCGTGTGTTCGGATTTACCCGAGCCGAAGTTTCACGCGTATTGCTGGTGGAACTGGCCGTCATAGTGGCAATCGCGCAGCCATTGGGGTGGTTGCTCGGATTCGGGTTTTCCTGGTCGGTCATCAAGGGATTTGAAAGCGACCTGTTCCGAATTCCACTGATCCTCAATCCGGCAACATTCGCAACCGCCAGTCTGATCGTTATTGCGGCTGCGATCGTCTCTGCGCTGATCGTTCGCCGGCGTGTCGACCGACTCGATCTCGTGCGTGTCCTGAAAACAAGGGAGTAAAGAATGTCGTCCGACTGGATCAAACGGCTCGGCCTGCTTGCAGTTGTTGTTGCCGCGGTTGCTGCCTTCTACATGGCCTTGCGCGAAAAACCGGTGCTGATCGACGCTGCGACCGTGCAGCAGGGACCAATGCGGGTAACCATCAATCAGGAAGGGATCACGCGGGTTCGTGACGTCTATACAGTCTCTTCTCCAATAGCCGGCCAGCTCGACAGGATGACACTTGAGGAGGGTGATCCGGTCAAGGCCAACGAGACGGTCATCGCGTCGATCCATCCGATGGTTTCGTCATTCCTTGACGAACGGACACGAGCCGAATTGGTCGCGGCGGTCGAAGCGGCACGCTCCGCGGTTTCCCTCGCACAGGTCGACTACCAGAAAGCCCAGACTGCACTCAATCTGGCCCGTTCCGACCTCGATCGGGCAACACGCCTTTCCGAAACCGATATCATCTCAGACCGGGATTTTGAAAAAGCGCAGAACGAAGTTGCGATCCTGCAGGCGCAGGTCAACAGCGCCAGGGCAAATATCCGGCTGAAAAAGGCGCAATTGGCCAGCGCCGAAGTGCGCATAACCCAGCCCGACACTTTGGAAAAGTCGGACAAAAGCGGCTGTTGCCTTCATCTGCGCGCGCCGGTTGACGGTGTCATCCTGAAGGTCCTGACAAAAAGCGAACAGGCCGTTGCCCAGGGAACCGGAATTGCTGAAATCGGCAATCCGAACGAACTCGAAATCGCGGTCGATCTACTATCGGAAGATGCTGTTCGCATCACGATCGGAGCGGATGTGCTGATAACCAATTGGGGTGGCGACCATGATCTGGAGGCGACGGTCAGACGGATCGATCCCGCCGCCTTTACCAAGGTCTCGGCATTGGGCATCGAGGAGCAGCGGGTCAATGCGGTGCTAGACCTTAAACAGCCACAACCGCAATTGGGCCACGAGTTCAGGATATTTGCGCGGCTGGTCGTATGGGAGGCGGACAATGTTCTGACCGTGCCGATCGGGGCGTTGTTTCGAAGCGGTCGTGATTGGAGCGTCTTTCGGCTTGATGGAGACCGTATCAGTCTCGCGCGCCTGAAGATCGGTCACATGAACAGTCATTCGGCGGAAATCATCGAAGGTTTGAAAACCGGCGAAAAGGTCGTTCTGTATCCGAACGATGTGCTGGAGGACGGCACTCTGGTGGCCGAGCGGTAATTTAGCAAAATGATGATCCGAAACGGTCGCACCTGCTATGCGTGGGTGTCGGAATCCGGCGCCTCTTTCGGTTCGCAATAAATGCCATAGAGCGTTTCAAGCACTTTCTCGATATCTCCCGACGCAAGGCGATAATAGATCGTCCGGCCGTCACGCCGGGTCTGCACGAGCTTCATTGCCCTCAGTTTGGCCAGTTGCTGCGACAGGGCAGACTGGCTCAGCCCGACCTGCTCAATGAGTTCGGTAACCGAGTTTTCGCCTTTGAACAGGTGACACAGGATCATCAGCCGGTGTGGATTGGCCATTGCCAACAGCAGCTCAGCCGCGTCGCTGGCGCTCTCCTGCATGTTCTCAATCTGCATATTGATCATATGAATACTTCATAATATGTTAATCGAAATTCCGACCACAAGGAATTCACGAATCGGCTTCGTGCAATAATTTACAACATAGGACGTAAGATGACCGAATTTACCCCGTATCTTTCATTGCTTGGCGGTGTCCTGATCGGACTGTCGGCGACGTTGTTGATGGCGCTCAATGGACGCATTGCTGGCATGACCGGCATACTGTCGGGCATCATACCACCGCTGTCTCATGATTGGGAATGGCGCGCCGCATTTCTGGCCGGTGCGATTCTGACGCCAATGCTCTTCGTATTGGCAGGCGGGACGATCGCTTTTGCGGTCCCGATCTCCACCGCCGCACTCGTGGTCGGCGGATTGATCGTCGGGGTCGGCGTGAGTTTCGGATCCGGCTGCACCAGCGGTCATGGCATTTGCGGCATGGCGCGGTTTTCACCGCGATCGATCGTGGCAACGGTGGTGTTCATGATTGCCACGTTCATCACGGTTTTCGTGGTTCGCCATGTGATTGGAGCGTAAGGTCATGAAGATTTTTTCCGCACTCATCGCTGGCATGATATTCGGCATTGGAATTGCCCTTTCGGGCATGGCAAATCCAGCGAAAGTTCTCAACTTTTTCGACCTCGCCGGGACCTGGGATCCGAGCCTGATCTTTGTCATGGGCGGCGGGCTGATTACCACCCTGATCGGCTATCGTCTGGTTTTTGCCGGCAGGCCACGTCCGGTTTTCGAAGCCGACTACAAAATTCCGTCAAGCCGGATCATCGATGCCCGGCTGGTTGGCGGATCGGCGGTATTTGGCATTGGCTGGGGCATATCCGGGTTCTGCCCGGGCGGTGTGATACCTGCACTCGGCTTGGGCTATTCGCAAACGGCGCTCTTTACCGCAGCGATGATAGGTGGAATCCTGTTGGCGCGGCTATTGAACATGAGCGTGCTTCGACCACGTTCAGCATAAGCCGGCCATAAATGAGGATAACAAGATGCCCGAGGTCATCCCCTTCACACCGGATATGCATGTGCGGCCAGACGTCCATGCTTTCTTTGACGCCGACTCGAATACGATCTCCTATATCGTGAAAGACCCGTCATCGGATGCCTGTGCTGTCGTCGATTCGGTAATGGATATCGACATTGCTGCCGGCCGCATCACCCACGAGGGTGCGGACCGCATCATCAAACACATCGCGGACAACGGATGGTCCTTGGAGTGGATCATAGAGACCCATGTGCATGCCGATCACCTGTCCGGCGCGCCTTACATTCAAGGCCAGTTGGGCGGCAAGCTGGGTATCAGCGAGAAGATCATCGTCATTCAGGACACGTTTGGAAAGATATTCAACGAAGGAACGGAATTCCAGCGTGACGGATCGCAATTCGACCAATTGTTCAAAGACGGCGATTCCTATCAGATCGGAAACATGACGGCGCATACGCTTTACACGCCGGGCCACACGCCTGCCTGCATGACCCATGTAATCGGCGACGCTGCCTTTGTTGGCGACACATTGTTTATGCCGGATGGCGGTTCGGCACGTGCGGATTTCCCCGGCGGCGATGCCCGTACGCTTTACCGCTCGATCAAACGTGTGTTGTCGCTGCCGTTCCAGATGCGGCTGTTCATGTGTCACGATTACGGGCCCAATGGGCGTGATATCGCCTGGGAGACCAGCGTCCAGGAAGAGTCCGCCCACAATATCCACGTTAAAGACGGCACGACCGAGGACGAGTTTGTAAAGATGCGCGAGGCGCGCGACGCCACTTTGGCGATGCCACGGCTGATCATTCCCTCACTGCAGGTCAATATGCGCGCCGGCAAGATGCCGCCGGCTGACAAGGACGGAAAGACCTTTCTGAAGGTGCCGGTGAATACGCTTTAAATTGCTGCGTCGAACGCCGTTCCAAGTTTGTCGACGATCTCGCCGATCTGATCGTCGGTAATAATGAATGGTGGCGCCAGGAGGACATGATCGCCATTGACACCATTGGCGGTGCCGCCCGCCGGGTAGCAGATCAATCCGGCTTCGAAGGCTGCTTTCTTGACCTTGCTGTGGATGGATTTATCCCTGTCGAATGGCTTTTTGCTATCGCGGTCCTCGACGATTTCAAGACCACGGAACAGACCGCGTCCCCTGATGTCGCCGATATGCGGGTGTTGTCCGAATGCCTGTTGTAGCGCCAGCTGCAGTTTTTCACCCTGATCTCGGGAACGTTGAACCAGTCCCTGTCCGGTGAGCTTGGTCACGACAGCCAACGATGCGGCGCAGGCGACAGGGTGCGCCATATAGGTATGTCCGTGCTGGAAGAAGCCGGAGCCGGTTTCGATCGCGTTATAGATCTCCGCAGTGCAGAACATGACTCCGATCGGCTGATAACCGGCGCCAAGTCCCTTAGCGGTGCACAGGATATCCGGAGCGACATTGTCCTGTTCGCAGGCAAACAGCGTTCCGGTGCGGCCCATTCCGCACATCACTTCATCAAGGATCAGCAAGACCCCGTGCCTGTCGCATATTTCCCTGATCCGCTTGAAATACCCCTCGACCGGTGGAACCGCGCCGGCAGTCGCGCCGACCACCGGTTCGGCGACAAACGCCATGACGTTTTCCGAGCCCTGCCGGCGGATTTCCTCTTCCAGTTCGTTGGCGACACGCTGACCAAAATCAAAGGGAGATTCCTCGTCCTGGCGGCCGCGATATTCATAACAGGGCGAAATGTGGGATGTGTCGATCATCAATGGAGAGAACGGTTTGCGCCGCATCGTGCTTCCGCCCGTTGCAAGAGCGCCAAGCGTATTGCCGTGATAACTTTGATGCCGGGCTATGACGCGATGGCGGCTGCGCTCGCCTTTTTCGACGAAATACTGCCGGGCAAGTTTGATGGAAGCTTCAACAGCCTCCGATCCGCCTGACACAAAATAGGCTCGGTCAAGCGACCCGGGCGCATGGCTGATCAACAAATCGGCCAGTTGTTCCGCCGGTTCGGATGTAAAGAAACTGGTGTGGGCGAAGGCGACCTTGTCGAGCTGAACTTTGATGGCGGCGGTGACATCCGGATCGCCATGGCCGAGACAGGAAACGGCCGCGCCGCCGGAACCGTCGAAATAGTGTTTGCCTGCAGCGTCGATCAGATAACACCCATCTCCGCCGACCACGACGGGCGGCGATTGTCTGGTGTGTCGTGGAAAGACGTGCGGCATGGATATGATCCCTTCTGTGTGGATGACCAACCGGGTGACCGGTCATCCTGGCTGACCGAATTCAATAGATTAGCTTTGAAACATATGTATTGGGGATTGAACAGGGGGAAAACGTATGTAACATTATGTTTCGTTCAATCGGGAGGATTGATGGACGAGAAGGTCACGATCGAGGACCGGGTGTCGGCGCGTTACGAGTCTTTGAGCGGCCAATTGCGTGCTGCGGCGGACTATGTCGTCGAGAACCCCATGGACATCGCCATGAGGAGCCTGCGTTCGGTTGCCGCGTCAAGCGGCCTTACTCCACCGACCTTCTCGCGCCTGGTCAGGGCGCTTGATTTCGAGTCCTACGAGGAAATACGCGAGCTCTGCCGCGATACCATCAGCCGCCAGACCGTTTCTTTTTCCGAGCGGGTTCAGCGCCTGCAATCGGAAGAGGCCAATGATGGCGTCCGAGACACGTTTCTGTTGCGCCAGTCGGCCGCGAGCGTAAGCAGCATCGAAAAACAGGCAAATTCACTGGATGCAGATAAACTCGACGCAGCCGTGGATGCGATCCTCCGTGCACGGCGGGTGATCCTTGTCGGTGCCCTGGCTTCGGCAGGCATTGCTGAGTATTTCGCCTATCTCGGACGCTGGATTTCCGAGCGATGGCTGATGGTCGGCCGAAACGATATCTCGCTTGGACCGGCGCTTGCACAAGCGACTTCGGAAGATGTCATGATCGTCATCACAATGTCGCCATTCGGCAAACGCTCAATGAACGCCGCACGAATAGCGGCGGAAAAGGGCGTTTTCCTGATTGTTATTACAGACAGGCACTCCTGTCCGGTACTGAAACAAGCAAATGCGGGATTTATAGTGCCGACGGAGAGCCCGCAATTTTTTTCATCTTACGTATCGACTGTGGTTCTTATTGAATCAATGATGGGTATGTTGGTCAGCAGAGCGGGGGAAAAGGCCAGCGCCCGGATACAGGAGGTGGAACACAACAATCATCGTCTGGAAGAATACTGGGCGTTGTAGGTAATCGACAACAAGGGAGAAACAGTATGTCGAAATACAGGACCATCAAAGGCTTGGCGCTGGTTGCCTCGCTGGCATTTTCGCCCGCAGCCTTTGCCGAAACATTTGTCACGGTTGGAACCGGTGGACAGACGGGCGTTTACTTCGTCGTCGGTCAGTCGATCTGCAAGCTGGTCAATCGCGGCCAGTCCAAGCACAACATCAAGTGCACCGCGCCGTCGACCGGTGGATCGGTCGCAAATCTCAACGCGATCAAGGCTGGCGATATGGACATGGGCGTCGCCCAGTCAGACTGGCAGTATCATGCCTATAACGGTACGTCGAAATTCGAAGAGCAGGGCGCCAACAAGGATCTGCGCGCCGTATTTTCGGTTCATCCGGAGCCCTTCACAGTGGTTGCGCGTTCCGACAGTGGCGTCGCGACTTTTGATGATCTGAAAGGCAAGCGCGTCAATATCGGCAATCCCGGATCCGGCCAACGCGGCACTATGGAAGTGCTGATGAATGCCAAGGGCTGGAGCAATGGCGACTTCGCTCTTGCGTCGGAGCTGAAATCGGCCGAACAGTCGCAGGCGCTTTGTGACAACAAGGTTGATGCGATCGTCTTTACCGTTGGTCATCCGAACGGTTCGATCAAGGAAGCCACCACATCCTGCGATGCCAAGGTGATTCCGGTGACAGGCGCCGAGGTCGATAAGCTGATCGGCGACAATGCCTATTATGCTGCTGCGACCATTCCTGGTGGCATGTACAATGGCACCGATGCCGACACACAGACCTTTGGCGTCGGCGCGACATTCGTCTCCTCGAACAAGGTTGATGAAGAAACCATCTATCAGATCGTCAAGGCCGTGTTCGACAATTTCGACCGTTTCAAGGGCCTTCATCCGGCCTTTGCCAATCTGAAGCCGGAGAACATGATCACGAACAATCTGTCGGCTCCGCTGCATGATGGCGCCGCCCGCTACTACAAGGAAAAGGGCTGGATGTAAGATCCATTGCCTTTTGAATGACCCCGTCCGGCCCGCTGTCAGCGGGCCGGTTCGGCAATAACAAGACCGGATACCGGCAGGTTTTCAGAAGCAGGGTGACAGGCCCGAAAACGAGGGAACGACGGGGATGGACGACAAAAACCAGCAACAGGCGGCTCGTGTCGAGCAGGAAGCTGCCGGACGCGGCGGACTTGATCAAGGTGAACTCGATGAACTTGTTGCTTCATCCGATACAGGGGGACGAACTCCCGGTGGCGTGACGGAAAAGTTCCTGCTTGGCGTTGCGCTGATCTGGTCATTGTTCCAGCTGTGGATCGCCTCTCCTATTCCGTTCATCATCGGCGTCGGTGTCTTCAATGATACCGAAGCCCGATCGATCCATCTGGCCTTCGCGGTGCTGCTGGCGTTCCTTGCCTATCCCGCGGCGCGTTCCAGGTTCCAACTGTTTCTTGGTATCGGCATACCGGTTTTGCTGGGAACCCTGTTCTTTGTTGGCGGCCGGGGCGCCGTACCGATCTGGCTTTGCGCGCTGATCGTTATTGCCGTCGCCGGTGCGGTCGTTCTCGGCTCGCCAAAGGACCGGATTCCGATCTGGGAATGGGCGCTGGCGATCGTCGGCGCGCTCTGTGCGGTCTATCTTTATGCCAATTACATCAACCTGTCGCAGCGGCCCGGCGCGCCGGTTTTCCAGGATCTGGTGATCGGCATGATCGGCATCATGCTGCTGCTTGAAGCCACTCGGCGCTCATTGGGGCCGGCTTTAATGATCGTTGCATCGGTCTTCCTGATTTACACGTTTCTTGGTGCTTACATGCCGTCGATCATCGCCCATAAGGGCAATTCGCTCTCCGAGGTGATCAACCATCACTGGGTGACAACCGAAGGCGTTTTCGGCATTGCGTTGGGTGTCTCGACAAGTTTTGTATTCCTGTTCGTACTGTTTGGCGCGCTGCTTGACCGTGCCGGTGCAGGCAATTATTTCATCCAGGTGGCGTTTTCGCTGATGGGGCACATGCGCGGTGGTCCGGCCAAGGCTGCGGTTGTTTCTTCCGCAATGACTGGCCTGATTTCCGGTTCATCCATCGCCAATGTCGTCACGACCGGAACCTTCACCATACCGTTGATGAAGCGGGTCGGATTCTCTGCCGAAAAGGCGGGAGCCGTTGAAGTCGCTTCGTCGGTCAATGGTCAGATCATGCCGCCCGTCATGGGAGCGGCGGCCTTCCTGATGGTGGAATATGTCGGTATTCCCTATTTCGATGTCGTGACGCATGCCTTCCTGCCGGCGCTGATTTCCTACATCGCGCTGGTCTACATCGTCCACCTAGAGGCGATGAAAGCCGGAATGGAAGGGCTGGAACGGGCTGTTGCGCCAAAACCCTGGGTGCAGCGGCTGATCGGTTTTGCTTTTGGCGTCGTTGTGCTTTGTGCCGTGTCGTTCGGAGTCTACTACGGCATGGGCTGGATGCGCCCCGCATTTGGCGATGCGGCAAGCTGGATTGTCTTTGTTCTGCTGGTTGCCGTCTATGTCGGGCTGGTGGCTTTCGGCGCCAGATATCCGGAACTGAAAATGGATGATCCCAACGCACCGGTGCAAAAACTGCCGGTGCCGGGACCGACCATCAAGTCGGGTCTGCATTTTATCCTTCCCGTCGTAGTGCTGGTCTGGGCGCTGATGGTTGACCGGCTGTCACCCGGACTGTCGGCGTTCTGGGCGTCCGCATTCATGATCTTCATTCTGCTGACTCAGCGGCCATTGTTCGCTTTCTTCCGCGGCATTGGCGATTTTGGCGGGGAACTGCGTCGCGGTTTCGCCGATCTGATCGACGGCCTGATTACCGGCGCCCGCAACATGATCGGCATTGGTATCGCGACGGCAACCGCCGGCATCATCGTTGGTTCGGTTAGCCAGACCGGTGTCGGATCGGCCCTGGCAGAAGTGGTTGAGGTGCTTTCGGGCGGCAATATCATGGCGATTTTGTTCCTGACGGCGATCCTGTCGTTGATTCTCGGAATGGGACTGCCAACCACGGCCAACTACATTGTCGTGTCGGCGCTGCTGGCGCCGGTTATTGTCACGCTGGGACAGCAGAACGGACTGATTGTGCCGCTGATCGCGGTTCATTTGTTCGTGTTCTATTTCGGCATCATGGCGGATGTGACGCCGCCGGTC
>JAJFHT010000305.1 GCA_021775495.1 Hyphomicrobiales bacterium
GCTTTTCCTCGCATATTCTTGCAGTTTCAACGCCATTTCGACCCTGTTTATGAGTCTATGACCTATCCGCACATGGATGGGCAGAGAGAAAGTAAGTGATTGCTCGGTGATGTAAACCGCCTACTCGGCTTTGATCGATGCGGCGACAGTCGTCTCCCGCCACCAGACGAGGAGCCCGGCGGCAACGACGATGGAGCCGCCGAGAAGCATTTCCCAGCCCGGTACGTGATTGAAAACAAAATAGCCCATCATCATCGCGCCGATGATCTCGAGATAGAGAAAGGGTGCCAGAACCGAAGACGGGGCGATTCGTGCGGCCTGAGTCATCATCATATTGGTGACCGTTGCGAACAGTCCGACGGTCAGAAGCAGCTGGAGTTCAGCTGTCGTCGGCCAGCTCGGCCTGATTGCCGTAATGTCCGTGACGGTGCCGGTGATCAACACAATCGACAGGACCACGCAGGCCGTCAGCGCCGTGGTGAACTGGAAAGTGATGGCAGATCCGTGTGCCGCAAATCGCCGTGTCAGCATGACCGCTCCTGCGTAACACAGCGCCGCCATAGCCGGCAGCAGCGCCGACCAGCCGACCGAACCGATGTTGGGGCTTGCAACCAGCATCGCACCGGCAAATCCTGCAAGCGCAGCACTCCATCGCCATGGGCCGACGGATTCGCGCAGCAATAGCGCAGAAAGTGCCGTGATCATCAGCGGCATGACAAACAGAATGGCCGAACTGTCGGCGAGCGGCAGAAATGCCAGGCCGGCGTAGAGCAGGCCCGACCCGGCGGTAATCAGCAGGCCGCGCAGGATGAAAGGCCAGAGCGGCGTCGGCAGATGCCCGAACCGGCCGCGATTGATGACCAGAATCGCAGTGCCGATCACAACGATCTGAGTGACGAAGCGGCCGAACGTAATTTCCGGCGACGCCATGCCACCCTGACCCAGCGCCTTGACGGCGCCTTCGACGAAGGGGATCAGCGCAGTAAAGCCAATGACCAGCAGGATGCCAGTTTTGATGTTGTCGGTCGGAACGGCGAGTGTTCGCATCGGATCCTGTGAATGAGTCGATCACGCTGTCTTTTCTGATATCATATACCAATGACCGTGAAGCGTATCGTTCCCAATATTGAGTTGCCCAATCCGGCGGAAGCCAAGGAATTTTATCAGGATGTGCTAGGCCTGCAGCTTGTCATGGATCTTGGCTGGATCGTCACTTTCGCCTCGGAAGCCGCGACAACACCGCAGCTGAGCATAGCCAGTCAGGGCGGGTCGGGGACACCGGTGCCTGACATTTCCATAGAGGTAGATGATGTCGACTCCGTCTATGAGAAGGCGCAGCTGGCCGGCTGTGAAATCCCCTATGAACTGTGTGACGAGGACTGGGGTGTGAGGCGATTTTACGTGCGTGACCCTGCCGGACGACTTTTGAATATACTGTCTCACAGGAGTTGATGCAGGGCAGGCAGCCAATCTTGCATGAACTGCCTTAGGTGCCCCAATCGGCGATAATAGCGTCGGCCTCATATTCGACGAGCCATTCCGGATTCACAAACCGGTCGATTGCCATGATGGTATCGACAGGCCGGACATCGCGAAAATATTCCTTGCGCACGTCGATCGAGGCTTTCCAGTTTTCGATGTCGGTCAGTATGACCCTGGTGCGGACCACATCGCGCAGTCCTGACCCCGCCTGCTCAAGTGCCGCTTTGATGATTTCTATACATTGCCGTGTCTGCGCGGCAACATCGCCAACGCCAACCGTTTTACCGTTGGCATCCACCGGAGCCGTCCCGCCGATGGAAATAAAAGGACCGACGCGCACGGCCCGGCTGAAGCCGACAATGGCCTCCATTGGATTTCCGTTGGAAATGAGTTCTCTGTCAAATTTCATGCGGCCATCTCACATTGTCTGTAAAAAGGAACACTACATCTGCTGCGCTGGAAAAACGATCAGCAATCAATAATGATCGAGAGTATGAGTATGGTTTCTTTATCCAGACGGGTACTGCTCAAGCGCCGATCAAGCAGCTGTCATGAGATGTTATTTGAGAGCCGGGGCTGGCGTGACTAGCTTGATGGTGCGTCGGCAGATGCGGCGCTGCTTTTCCGATATTTGAGATGATGTGAAGGAATGGAACCATGATGCGTGAAGCAATACGTCTTGCGGCAATTGGCGCTGTTGGAGCTGCTGGATTGGCGATGGGTGGCCCGGCCACAGCCGAGGACGCACAAATCACCACTGCTGATGACGCACAAATTATCGAATTGACCCAGACGCCCTGTCAGTTTCTTGAGGTGGAAGAAAAAGACCATGGCTATAGTTCAACCCGAAAAGCTGATTGTGTCGCGATCAACGGCGAAACAGCCGAAGACCGGCTGGCCAAATCGAAGACGCTGAATCTGAAACCTGGAAAGTATGTTTTCCGGGTGAAAAACAAGAACGTGCCCTATGATCTGGGTTTCTGGATCAGGGGCGCTACCTTGCTTTCCCGCGCGACACTTCCGTCGACATCGGGCGGCGGGTTGTCGACAGGCAAGAGCCGGGATTATGCGATCACACTGAAAGAAGGCGAGTATCTGTTTTCCTGCCCGCTGAACACCACCCCGGACTACAAGGTTGTCGTCGACGGATCATGACGGACCCGGTTTGCAGATTACCCAGGTGAATTGAATTGAGACTCACCGAATCGTGAGTTTCCCCCTAGTAGCTTCCCTGAGATATTCGCCAAGCGCTCGGGGAAAATGTGAGAAAAAAAATGAATATACGCAAATTCTGGACTTTTGTCGTCGCGGCGGTTTTCGGTTCCTTTTTCATGGTCGCTCAGGGCATTGCCGGCGGCATCAATGTTGATGGCAGTGGCATAGCGATCAAGGGATATGATCCGGTGGCCTATTTCACCAAAGGCGCGCCGCAGCGTGGCAAGAATGATATCACCTCCGAGCACGAAGGTGCGACCTACAGATTTGCCTCGGCGAAGCACAAAGCCTTGTTTGACGCCAACCCGGCCAAATATGCGCCGGCCTATGGCGGATACTGCGCTTATGGCGTTGCCCAGGGCTACAAGGTGAAAATCGAACCGGACCAGTTCAAGATCGTCGATGGAACGCTCTATCTGAACTACGATGCCCGCGTGCAGTCGACGTGGAAAAAGGACATTCCCGGTTACATCAATACAGCCGACAATAAGTGGCCAAAGCTGTAAGCCCATCCATGATTGCTGCACGGGTAATCCGATGAACATGCAAAAATTGCTGAAGGCGATCGCAATCACCGTCCTGTGCATGGGCGCCGGACATCAGATCAGTTTTGCGGCTGAAAATGCCGTTGAGGTTGCGGCGCCGGAGGCCAAGCTCTCACCCCGAATGTCAGTGGCCGAAGCGCATGCCGCATCAAAGCAGGGTGACATTTTGCTGGTCGATATCCGCTCTCGCCGCGAGTGGCTGGACACCGGTGTTGCCGAGACGGCGCTGCCGATCAGCATGCATGAGAGCAGCTTTATTGGAAAACTCGACAAGGCAATTTCGGAAAATCCCGGCAAGCCGGTCGCTTTGATCTGTGCCGCGGGCGTGCGCTCCAAATACTTGCGCAATCTGCTTTTGACTCGCGGCTACCAGGACGTGATCGATGTGCCGGAAGGCATGATGGGTTCGCAGGCCGGACCGGGCTGGATCAGCAGCGGCCTGCCGATTGTACATGGCGAGAAGTAAGCTGAAAACCTGTTGGCCGATTCTGCCTTGCTGCACGGCCCTGTTGCTTGCGCTGCTGTTTGCAACAGAATCGTCCCGGGCAGAGACGATCGATCTTCCGAAGCTGATGAAGATTCCGGCCGGCGACTTCATTGCCGGTTCCGACGCGACCGAGCGTGAAGCCGCGTACCGGCTTGATGAAAAAGCCTATGGTCACTCAAAGACCCGGCAATGGGGCTGGTACGATCGCGAGCAGCCGCGCCATACGGGGAAGCTTCCGACCTATTGCATCATGCAAACGCCCGTCACCAACGCGCAATACCGGCAATTTGTCGAAGCGACCGGACACGCGGTGCCGGACGTCTCCCCCAAAGAGTGGCGCGGGTACAAACTGATCCACCCTTTTGAGCGGACCCGGCGTCATGCATGGTCGAAAGGTGTGCCGCCGAAAGATCGTGACAATCATCCGGTCGTCATGGTGTCATATGCCGATGCAAGTTCCTTCGCGTCGTGGGCGTCAAATAAGACCGGTCTCAGCCTGCGCCTGCCGACCAGTGACGAGTGGGAGAAGGCTGTGCGCGGAACCGATGGTCGCTGGTTCCCGTGGGGCAATACATACGACCCGGATCGACTGAACAGTCACGACAAGGGACCGTTCGACACCGTGCCGGTCGGTCGCTTCAAGGCTGGCAAGGGCCCCTTCGGTTTGCTGGATGGTGCCGGTCAGGTGTTCGAATGGACATCCGAGCCTGCCGGAAACGGCCGGCACCACGTACGCGGCGGATCATGGGATGACAGCGGCTGCGGCGTCTGCCGTGCAGCCGCCCGGCATGGCCGACCCGATGGCATCAAGCATATTCTGGTCGGGTTTCGCCTGGTCGCGGAAACCTGCAATCGCTGAAATGCAGCAACCACCCTGGCGCCAGTCGTTCAAATTTTTGTTTGGGCGTGGAAAATACATCCTATCTAAGTCACAAGTGACATTACCCCCGTCATCGGACCTGAATATCACGGACACAAAATGGACAGCACGCTCGTAAAGATCGATCTAGCCGCGGCACTTGCCGCTCTTTCCGGCGAGGAACTCGACCGTATGCAACAATCCGGTGCCCTCATTACCGAGAACCTGCGATTGCTGAAGAAATCGAGTCAGAACATGGTTGGCCAGTGCCTGGCCAACCAAGGTACTTTCTTTGAGGACGAGCACTACCCGAAAGGGGATGTCTATGATTCAGAATCCCACGCTCAATACTACTATCATGCTCACCGGCCCGAGAGCGGCGAACACGGGCATTTCCATACATTCCTGAGGGCTGCCGGCATGCCGCGCATGGTCAAACCGGTCGCATATTCCGGCAAGGCCAAGCGACCTTCGGGAAAGGACGCGTTGTCACACATTGTCGCTGTATCGATGAACCGGCCAGGCATGCCGGTCGGCCTGTTCACGACAAACCGCTGGGTCACGGACGAAACCTTCTATCCGGCGGCGGATGTGATCAAGATGCTCGACCGGTTCTCCATCGAGCAGAGCTATCCCTGTTTGGCGACGAACCGAGCCCTGACCGCAGCTCTGAATCTGTTCAAACCGCAGGTGATTGCGCTGCTGGATCAACGGGACAGGACGATTGAAGCTTGGTCGCAATCCTATCCGGATCGTGATGTTTACGAGGACCGCGAACTGGAGATCACTTCGATCATCGACATCAATGTCAATCAGCAACTGGCGGCGATCAAAAAGGCGCAGCGCAGCGCAAAATGAGATGCGTGGCAAGACGGGACCGCCGCTGCCGCCAACTGCATTCGCCGATCGCAAGGAATTCGTGGTTTTTCAGTGCGCTAACAGGCCGCGCCAATAAATTTCTCCTCACCGATATGTGACCCGCGGCTCGGCAAAACGTGATGCCAGTTCCTTTTGCAACCGATTAGTGTGGTTGCATCGGAAAATGGACGTTTTTGCCTGGAGGGAGAGATTCATGGCGACACTCAAAACGAAATTACTGACAACGGTCGCCTCTGTGCCGTTGGCACTGGGCGCGGTTGGCGGCGTGTCGCTTCTGCAGGCGGCGAGCGTATCTACGCCAAACGCCGTCAGTGCCGAAGGAAATCCTGTTGCGGCGAAAAAGCCGGCAGAAGTGCTGGTTGCGGCATCGTGCAATCCGTGCGCTGCAAAATGCAATCCCTGTGCCGCCAAGTGCAATCCCTGTGCAGCGAAAGCCTGCAACCCCTGCGCGGCCAAAGCGTGCAATCCATGTGCGGCAAACTGCAATCCATGTGCCGCCAAGGCCTGCAACCCTTGCGCGGCCAAAAATCCCTGCAATCCGTGTAACCCATGTGCCGCATCGGCATGCAATCCGTGCAACCCCTGCAATCCGTGTGCGGCTGGTGCCGGATTGGCCGCTACGGAGTGTTATGTTCCGCGGCTGTGGAACACCGCCTGCGGTGCCTGCAATCCTTGTGCGGCGAAAACCTGCAACCCCTGCGCGGCTAAGTGCAATCCGTGCGCAGCGAAGGCTTGCAACCCATGTGCCGCCAAAGCTTGCAATCCTTGCGCGGCCAAATGCAACCCATGTGCGGCAAAAGCCTGCAATCCCTGCGCAGCCAAATCGGCCTGTGCGGCTTGCAATCCCTGCGCCGCAAAGTGCAACCCTTGCGCGGCAAAAGCCTGTAATCCCTGCGCAGCCAAGAAAGTCGCGGCAGCGTGCAACCCCTGTGCAGCCAAGAACCCGTGCGCTGCCAAGTGCAACCCATGCGCCGCATCGGCGTGTAATCCGTGCAACCCCTGCAATCCGTGTGCAGCCGGTTCCGGTGCCGCAGATCCAGATGATCTTGCTCTGACGGCTGAAGAGCTGACGGCGCTGTATGGTTGCCTGCAAACCAAGATGGCCGCGGCCTACAAGGGCGGCGGGCATTGGGCGGTCAACAAGTGGGAAAGCTTCGACAATTTCACCAAGCATGCCTACCCGAGCGCTACACACGGCAACAGATATGTCCTGAACCACGTCAACAGCATCGGTTCGGCGACCTACGCCAAATATGATGAAGTGACAGCCATGCCGATCGGAGCGACCATCGCCAAACCGAGCTTCGTGGTGAGCGCAAAGGGCCAGGCCTCGATCGGACCGCTCTTCGTCATGGAGAAGATGACCAAGGGCTTCAACGAAGGAACGGCTGACTGGCGCTATGCCATGGTGATGCCGGGTGGCACCACGGTCGGTCTGACCGGGGGCGCCAATTCAGGCGCCATGGGCTTCTGTCACGAATGCCATGAAGGGGCGGAAGACAACGACTTCATGCTCTTCCTGCCCGAAGACGTTCGCGCCAAATAGGCAGAAATCAGCATCGCCGGAATTCCCTTCCGGCGGTGTCATGAACTGCTTGAAAAACCCAATTGTTCGTTACCGGGGGGTGCGGACAGTTGGGTTTTTTATTTGAAACCCCCGGATTCCAGGCTTCGCCGCAGCTTGACGGCGGTCAATTCCTCATTCAGATCGACATCGCCGTAGGTCAGCACTGCATCCGCGGCCACAGGGCGTTTGAGTCTGATGTCGCCGGTTAGGCCAAGCGGCAGGTGTCCTGCCGGCACTGAAACGGATGTCGGCCGCAACTGTCCGGCAACGGTGTATCCGCCTTCCCCGTCAAGAATCTCCCCGGCGGCAAGATCGCGTTTTGCCACTGCAACGACATCTGCCCGGAATTGATCTGCCGTGCCGGTCGATTCGCCGCGAAGGGCAACGCTGGCGACAGACATTGCGAGTTCCAGCCCGATCATGTGCCAGCGTTTGTAGAGGCACATGAAGCGGCCGGAAGTGTCGGTCGCCACCTTGTATTCCTCAAAACAGTTGCACTGGTAATCGTCCGCCGCCTCGATGCAGACCCAGACGCCGTTGCGGATGTCGTACTCGATGGTGCTGCCGTCGGGCCGCAGGCTTGAAATCACCTCGACCATGCCGCGGTGCTCCAGAACGCCGCCTTGTGAGGCCGGCCGCATCAGGTTGGGAATGTCGGAAATTGCACCGGGCGGATAGGTGAGGCCGCCGGACGGTACGTCCAGACCGCAGGCATTGGCAATGGCGGCTGACTCGATGGCCGGTTTGGTCCCGTCGAGGAACGAATTAAACATTTTCGGATTCAGCCGTCCGCGTTCGGCCTGCTCCTTTGTCAGGCCCCAATAGTCCCAGATCGTTTCGGGTGTCGATTTGCGAAATTCCGGCAACCATTTGTGGCCGCGTCCGGCAGCGGTGACTTTGAAGCCGCAGGTACGGGCCCAATCGACCAGTTCACAGACCATGGCGGGCTGGTCGCCATAGGCCATGGAATAGATCACGCCATTGTCGCGCGCTGCGCGGGCAAGAGCGGCGCCACAGACTGCATCGGCTTCGACCGTTGCGCTGACGACGTGTTTGCCGGCGTGGAAAGCCGCCAGAAGATGGTCAACAGCGACAACCGGATTGCCCGTGCATTCGACAATGATGTCGATGCCGGGACAGGTGATCAACCCAGTGGCATCGTCACCGACATGGGTCGTCCCGCCTGTCAGGGCCTGGTCCAGGGATGGAGCACCGAATTGCTCCTCCATCCAGCCAACCAGCTTGAGATTGGCTTTGGCGGTTTGCGGTGACAGGTCCGCGATACCGACGATGTGAACGCCTGGCGATCGCCCGGCCTGCGACAGGAACATCGAACCGAACTTGCCCGCTCCGATCAGGCCGATGCGGATCGGGGATGAAGTTTCCTGTCGTTTGAGAAGTTGGCGGTAAAGAGACATGATGACTTGATCCCGTGTCGAACGAACCGGCGCCATGTCCGGCCCGATCGATCATTAAGCCGAGAATGGACAAATGCCTACCGCTTGCCGATGAGGTCCATGTCGACCTTGCGTCCGAACAGTTTTTCCGCATTGCGGAAGGCGATTTTTTCGGCGATGTCGCGCGGAAAACGGGAGAGCCACCGCCGGTTGGTCGATATCAGTTCTGCATAATTGTCCCACTGGAAATTCATCCAGGTATCGGAGCCGACCATGAGACGATCTGCAAAGCGCTCGATGACCTTTCGCCAGGCTGGGTCAATCATACCATCCGATGCCAGAATGTCGTTCTCGCGATAGGAGGTATCGGCGTGCAGGCTCGGATGGGCCGCCAATGTGGCTTCAACAACGGCCACCGGTTCCGACAGGCCGGCATGGGCCCAGATGATGGTTAGAGAGGGTTCCAACTCGTAAAGCAGATGCACCGGTGCGGCGCCGGAGTGAACATGAAGCGGAATGTCGTGCGTCTTGGCCATTGCGGTAACCTGCCGCAAAAGCGGCCGGTTGACGGTGTCGAGATTGTGCAGATGGAATTCACCGATGCCACGATGTGGATATGTCTCCAGCCGTTTGCGCAGGTAGTCGGCCATGCCGGCGATTTCGGTCCAGTTGGATGAGCGGGCAGCGCCGTGATAGGGCCGCAGTTCCGGTACGATACGGTTCGGGGCGTATTCAAACAGCCTGATCGTGCCTTCATCGGGCGTCGACGATACCAGTGCCATGGCGACGCCGGATCGATCCATCAGTTTGATGACTGATGACGTCGAATAGGTCTGCCAGGCTTCCTGTTTGTAATGGATATGCGCGTCGAAGATCGGTACCGAGCGGATCGCATCGCCGATGGGTTCATGGCCCTCGTCGGCGAGGGCCGTTTGACCTAAAAATAGCAGTGCCGCCGCGGCGACGACGATCATCGCGCGGCGGGTGGCCGGCCCAAACCTGTCGGTCCGGGCCGGGATCAATCGTGGTATCAGGCGAACCACCAGCGTTCGATGGCCCGGAAGCCGTCCAGCGTCCAGTTGGCACCCACCACTTCGGGGTGCATGACCTTGTCAGTCAATCCCATCACATAGCTGGCAAACATTGGGACGACGACGCCGCCGTCGGTACGGACGATTTCCTGCATTTCACCGTACATCTCGGAGCGTTTTGCCTCATCGAGTTCGGACCGCGCTTCGACGAGCAGTTTGTTGAAACGCTCGTTTTCCCAGAATGTATCGTTCCAGGATGCGCCAGACGCATAGGCGGTGGTGAACATCCAGTCCTCTGTCGGGCGGCCGCCCCAATAGACCGCCGACCACGGTTTTTTCATCCAGACATCCGACCAATAGCCGTCGTTCGGTTCGCGTACGACATTGAGCTTTATGCCGGCTGCCGCGGCTTTCTGCGAATAGAGCAGTGCCGCATCGACGGCGCCGCCATAGGCCGCATCGGCGGCCGAAAGCGACACGTCCAGACTGTCGAGACCGGCCTGCTTGAGATAGTGTTTGGCCTTGTCGGGATCGTAGCTGGTCTGCTCCAGATCAGCATGGAAGCGGTTTGACTTGCTGATCGGATGGTCGTTTCCGACCTCGCCATAGCCAAACAGGATCTTGTCGACCAGTTCCTGCCTGTCGATAGCGTGTTTCAGGGCAAGCCTGACATTGTTGTCGTTGAACGGCGCCTTGCGTGTGTCCATGGCGAAAGTGTAGTGCTGGGTGCCTGTGGTCGACAAAACCTTGACGCCCGCCACGCGCTTGAACAGATGAACCGTTTTCAGATCGATCTGGTCGATGACATCGACATCACCTGTCCTGAGCGCACTTTGCCGTGCCGCCGGATCGAGAATGGTCAGCATTTCGATGCCATCAAAATGCGCGCGATCGCTCTTCCAGTAGTTCGGATTGCGTTCAAGCGAAGCCCGCACACCCGGTTCATAGATTTTCACCATGTAACCGCCGCAGCCGTCCTTGCTGGTCGGGTCGATCTTGCCGTCGGCGGACGCCATGATCGGCAGGTGATAGTCGGATACGATGAAGGCAAAATCCGCATTGCCTCCTTTCAGGGTGATCGCCACACTGTTGCCGTCTGCCTTGATATCGGTGATCGGATCGACAAAGGGTTTGGCAGCTGATGTGCTCTTTTCGCCGCGGTGAAAGTTGAAAGAGGCGACGACGTCGTCAGCCGTCAAAGCCTTGCCGCTATGGAACTGTACGCCCTGACGAATCTTGAAGGTCCAGACGCTGGCGTCATCCGATATGTCCCAGCTTTCCGCCAATTCGCCGATGAGTTGGCCGTCTGCCGCAACTTCGGTCAGATAACCATGACGCGCGGTTGCGAAGGTCTGGCTGAAGGCATTTTCCCAGACACCCGGATCGTAGTTGTCGGAGGTATTGCCATGGGCCATCGCGACCCGCAGTGTTCCGCCCTTTTTCGGTTCGGCGGCAGCGCGGCGGCTGCCGAACGGCGTGACCAATGCAGCGGCTCCGAGCGCTGTTGCTCCCTGGAGCACACTGCGCCGCGATAAACCGTCAATCTGGTGAAGTTTCCCGGACTTGTCTGTCATGATGTATTGCTCCCTGGTTGATTGATCTGCGCAGTGCGGAACGGTGTCTTCCCGCAATCACTATCGCATAAAAACCGGTCAATTGCTGGTTTCCGATGGAATTAGACGGTTGAACCGGGCGATCGTCAAACAACCTGTGTTGGTTCAATGACCCGATAAAAGTTATAGCTTGTTTGAGCATGGCATGATTGTTGGCGGGAGGACACTAACAAAACGGCAGCTCCCGCAGCCTGCCGGCAACATGCGTTCCTTCCTTCAAAACGACTATCTCGTCGCCGGCAACGGTTTCAATTGACACGAGTCCGAAGCCGATATTGGCGTTCAGCCGGTAGGACCAGACACAGTTGGTCATGTCGCCGACCCTTTTGCCATCCCGCAAAACGGGTGACCATTGTGACGGCAATGGCAACGGTTGCTTGCCTTCAAGCACGATGCCAATCAAGTGGCGCCTTGGTCCGGCTGCCGTGATGCGCCGCAATGCCTCGATCCCGATGACATCGTCGCCAATGTTGAGGTCGATGAATCTTGCCATCCCGACTTCGAACGGATTGGTGCTGTCATCGGTATCACCGCCGACATTGACCAGACCGCTCTCGATCCGTTCGCAATGGTTCGGATTTCCTGGTCCGATGTCCCAGGGCCTGCCGGCTTCCCGGACGATATCCCACAGGTTCGTGCCCCTGGTGCCATCCATCAGGTAGAGTTCGAAACCTCCTTGTTTCGACCAGCCTGAACGAGCGACCGCGACGGGAATGCCTTTGATGCTGGTTTCACGAAACCAGAAATACTTCAGCTCGCGCACCCAATCGCCGAAAACAGACGCCACCACGTCTTCGGCCATCGGACCCTGCACCGCCATCGGCGACACATCCGGTTCGGTAATCGAGACGTTCAGTCTGCGTTCCGCGGCGATGGCCCTGGCCCAGAAAATGATGTCGGCGTCGGCTATCGACAGCCAGAACCGGTCATCGGCCAGCTTGAGCAGGATCGGATCGTTGATTAGCGTGCCGGAGTGATCGCATAGCGCAACGTATCTGCCCTGACCGGTAACGCATTTTTCCAGATCGCGAGCCGCCAGCATCTGTGCCAGCCGGCTGGCATCCGGGCCCAGCAGCTGCACCTGACGCTCGACCGCGACGTCCCATTGCGACACGCCGTTGATCAACCGCCAATATTCAGCTTCCGGGTCGCCGTAGCCGGTCGGCATCATCATGTGGTTGTAAGTGGTGAAACTTTTTACGCCGGCGGCGACGGTGGCTTCGAAATATGGAGAGGGCCGCACGCGAACCGAGGGAGAAATGGTGAACATGAAACGAAACCTTCAGCAGCCAACGGAGTGATTGGATCGAAGTAGAGAATTTCTGTGACGGTGGCGTCAAACAATCTATATTCGCGCTATGACCCTAGAAAAGTTATGGGACGTTTGAGCATGAAGCGAAACCTGCCGCCCCTCAACTGGTTGCGCGCCTTCGAAGCGTCGGCGCGACAATTGAGTTTCACCAGCGCAGCCGCAGAGCTGAATCTGACCCAGGCAGCCGTTTCCAAACAGATCAAATTGCTGGAGCAATTTCTGCGCGAGCCATTGTTTCACCGCAAGGCGCGCAGTCTGGTTCTGACCAAGGTTGGCGAAGCCTATCTTCCGAAGGTGCGGGACGCGATCGAGCGGCTGGTGGCCGGTACCCAAGAGGTTTTCGGCAACCGGCGCTCGGAAGTTCTGACCGTTCGGGCGCCAGTCGGCTTTTCGGTCAACTGGCTTGGGCCGAGGCTACCCGGATATTACCAGGCATTTCCTGACAGGCCGGTTCGCATCGTCAGCAGTGTCTGGGGCGACATGTTCGACCGGGAACGTTTCGATCTGGATATCCGCTACGGCCTGGGAAACTGGCCCGAGTTTCGCACCGATCGATTGTCCTGGGAGAAGCTGATTCCGCTGTGCAGCCCGGCCCTGCTCGAAGGCAAAAGGCCGATCCGTCAACCGCAGGACCTGTGTCACCACAATCTGCTACACGTGCTCGGCTATGTGGAAGGCTGGGCTGTCTGGCTGAAAGCGGCGGGCATTGAGGGCATGAACTTCGGCCAGGGGCTGCAGTTCGATACGGTTCTCGTGGCGTTCGAAGTTGCCGCCAAGGGCGCCGGAATTGCATTGGGACGCACATCCATGACCCAGGGTGAAATTGCATCGGGCCGGCTGGTGGCGCCTTTTGATCTGGCCGCACCGATAGAGGAGGCCTTTCATCTGATTTCACCCATGGATGGCACCGAACATCCCGACACCGATCTGTTCCGCGACTGGGTCATCGCCGAGGCGTACAAAGACCGTTTGGCGGATTAATACGGTGGTTCTGCGACTTCACTGCTCAACCCGGTCGCCGCGGGACATGCCGTTCGAAATAACCAGGAATTCGACCGGGCCGGCGCCCTCGTTGCGCGCCTGGTGAATCTGGCCGGGCGCGATTTCCAGCCCTTCGCCTGCGCCAAGTGCATGCGGTTCGCGCTCGATCTCAAGCGTCAATTCGCCGGACAGCACATGAAAAAACTGGCGGATCCTGCGGTGGAAATGACGCGATTCCGACGTTCCCGGCTGCATGCGTTCATGAATGACGCTCATGTCCGGTTGCTGTACGAGGTGCCAACCGTCGCAATCGGCTCCCCAGGCGTAATGTTCCGCGGTTTGACGGCTGATCTTGTCCATGGGGGCCGATTCCATCTTTCGTAAGAGGCTGCTCGACCTTATACCAATGATCGCAGGGTCAGGAGATCAAAACCTATGTCACAACTTCAGATTGCACCAGTCCTGGAAACCGAACGCCTGGTTCTGCGCCCGCATGTTGCCGGCGATTTTGACAAGCTGGCCGAGATCTTTGCGACGGACCGGTCGCACTTTATCGGCGGTCCGCTCGACCGCAAATCGGTGTGGCGCGGCTTTGCCGGTGATGTCGGTCAGTGGGTGTTGCTTGGCTTCGGTGCCTGGGCGATCGAGGTCCGGGAAAGCGGTGCTTATGTCGGGCAGATCGCGCTGAATTTTCCCGAACATTTTCCCGAACGCGAATTGGGATGGACCGTCTGGCAGGAATTCGAGGGCAGGGGCTATGCGATGGAAGCGGCGCTGCGGGCTCGTGAATTCGCCTATCGCGATCTTGGCTGGCCGACAGCAGTGAGTTACATCGCTCCGGAAAACGTCCGGTCCATCAAGCTGGCCGAGCGCATGGGCGCATCGGTCGATCCGGATGCAGCATCACCTGACGGCGATGTTTCTCTGGTCTATCGGCATCCGGCAAATATCTGACAGGCGTCTATCTCGTCAGCAGAAGCACCGCCTGCTGACCGAACAGGTGCAGGAGCCACCAAGGCGTGGATGGTTTTACTCGACATTGGTCGCGCGCCCCGTTATCCCCCTGCGGTCCCCGGCGTGAGTTTTTTCGAGAACATGACGCGCTGGCAGAGTTGAGTGAACAGGAAGATCGTGCCGTGACCGATATTGCCCGCCCGCAGCCCAAACACGGTGTGCTGGAGATAGCCGCCTATGTGCCCGGTCGCAAATCTGCACTCGGCGTGGAAAAGGTTTTCAAGCTGTCGTCGAATGAAACACCGCTGGGCCAGAGCACGGCTGCGATTGCGGCGTTCAAGGATGCTGCCGATCATCTGGAACTCTACCCGGACGGTTCGGCGCTGGAATTGCGCAAGGCGATCGCAGATGTGCATGGACTCAATCCGGACAATATTCTTTGCGGCAACGGGTCCGATGAAATCCTGTCGTTGCTGGCGCAGG
>JAJFHT010000306.1 GCA_021775495.1 Hyphomicrobiales bacterium
TGCCAGCCGGAACGAGCCGCATCCGTGCCAGCTGACCGACTGGCCGGTCTCCTGTTCGAGCTTTCCCGAATAAAGGCCGATATTGTAGTCGACACATTTTCCGAGACCGAAACTCGATGTCGAATGGGTGATCTGCCCGGCTGCGTGCCAGGTCGAGCCGGATGTCAGCTCCGCCTTTTCCAGCAGCACGACATCGAGCCAGCCCTCATGCGCCAGATGATAGGCCAGACCGCATCCCATGATACCGCCACCGATAATGACAACCCTCGCAGCCGAGGGAAATTTCCGTTCCTGATCCGCCGACACCGCGATCTGTACCTTTTGGCCTGTAAAACGATGGACAACGTAATCGTACAAATGTACAATCGTCAACAATGAATAATATGAATGTACCAAAATCGAATTTCCCCGCCTCGCAGGAGGTGCTGGACGACCTGACCGCGCAGTTCGAATCCCTGACCCCCGAACTGCGCAAAGCGGCAGCCTATGTGCTGGAAAATCCGAATGATGTCGGAGTCAGCTCGATCCGCGAAATCGCCGAACTTGCGAATGTGAAGCCCAACAGCTTTGTGCGCATGGCGCGCTCGGTCGGATTCGAGGGCTATGACGATTTCCGCGAACCCTTCCGCGAGGAAATCCGTAAGGGCGGCGGCAACTTCCCGGACCGAGCGCGTTGGCTGCAGTCGCTGGCACGTGGTGGCAAACTGGCGGGCCTCTACGTCGACATGGCATCGAGTGCGATTGACAATATTGAACGGACTTTCGCGGCAACCAGCGCTGCGGCAATGCAAGCCGCCGCCGATGCCATTGTCGCGGCCAGGCGCACCTTTGTCCTTGGTGTCGGCGTCAACGGTTCCAACGCCCGAAACTTCACCTATCTCGCCGATATGGCAGTCGACACGATCGATGCCATTCCACGCCATGGCAGTGTCGCCATCGATGATCTGGCGCGCGCTGGCAAGGGCGATGTGCTGATTGCCATGACCTGCAAACCGTTCCGGACGGAAGTTGTCGAGGCTGTCGAAATTGCCAGGAAGCAGAGTGTCACCATCATCGCCATCTCGGACAGTCCGGCTTCGCCGATTGTCATCGGCAGTGACCATTCCTTCATTATCGATGCGGAGACACCGCAGTTCTTTCCTTCTTCCGTATCGACGATTGCCCTTTTGGAAACACTGATGGCCTTCGTCATCGCAGATGCCGATCCGGCTGTCATTTCAAACATCGAAAGTTTCCACGCACGCCGGCATGCCCTTGGCATCTACCATGAATAGAAGGAAGTGCGCCCATGAAGACCGGTCCGGTTCACTCGCTCGATGCCCACTACTACACCGATCCGCAGATCTATCGGAAAGAGTTGGAAGGCCTGCTTGCCACAACCTGGCAATTTGCCGGCCATGAAGCCTGGCTGCAAAAATCCGGCGACTATTTCTGTTTCGAGATCGCCGGACAGAACCTGTTTTGTCTGCGCGACCAGGACGGCGTGGTTCGCGCCTTCTACAATGTCTGCCAGCATCGCGCCCACGAATTGCTGAGCGACGCTGGCAATGCGCGGCTTATCGTTTGTCCCTACCACGCCTGGACATATGAATTGACCGGCGCCCTGCGCTCCGGGCCCAACATCAGATCGGTCTCCGGTTTCCATCGGGATAGCGTTTGCCTGAGTTCGGTACGGGTGGAATCCTTTCTCGGATTTCTGTTCGTCAATCTGGATCCGGACGCTCGCCCGATGGATGAATGGTTCCCGAACGCGCGTGAGGAATTGTCCGCCTTCGTCCCGAACATCAAAGACCTCGAACCGCTGGAATGGGTGAACGTGCATGAGAATTGCAATTGGAAGGTTTCGGTCGAGAACTATTCGGAATGCTATCACTGCCAGCTCAACCATCCGACCTTTTCCAGCGGGATCATCAAGGCCGACACCTATGACATCCAGCCCCAAGGCCATTGCTTGCGCCATACCACGGAGTGTCAGAATCTGGAGGCAATGAGCTACCCGGTCGATCTGGATGCCAATATCCATGCCGGCGACTATTCGTCATGGTTTCTGTGGCCGCTATTTTCCTTCCAAGTCTATCCCGGCAATGTCCTGAACACCTATCACTGGCGTCCGACAGATGTTGACCAGGTTGTCGTCTGGCGCGGCTGGTACACAGTAGGCGGCGAGGACTCGGAGGTTGTCCGCCGGCTTGCCCTGCAGGACCGCGGCACGACAGTGGAAGAGGACATCCACCTGGTCGAATCCGTTCAGCGCGGCTTGAACAGCCGGGGCTACCGGCCCGGCCCGCTGGTCGTTGATCCCGCATGCGGGGTGCAGTCGGAACACTCCATCCGGGTATTGCAAGACTGGATGCGGAATGCGATCGAAGGCTACTGACCGCAGCCAAAAACACCAGAGGGATCGGAAACAAATTGATGGACCAAAATCTGTTTGAAAAAGGCCTGGTCAAACGCAAGGAGACACTCGGCGCCGAATATGTCGAAAAGAACCTTGCCGCAGCCGATGAGTTCACCCGCCCATTTCAGGAGGCGATGACGGCATGGTGCTGGGGTTTCGGCTGGGGCGATGAAGTGATCGACGCCAAGACCCGTTCGATGATGAATCTCTCGATGATCGGTGCACTTGGCAAGATGCACGAATGGGAGATCCATTGTCGCGGCGCCCTCAACAATGGTGTCAGCAAGGAGGAAATCCGCGCCATCATCCACGTCATCGGCATCTATTGCGGCGTGCCGCAATCACTGGAATGTTTCCGTGTCGCCAGAAAGGTGCTGGAGGAAGCCGGATTGGATTGAGCGGGATCACGCGGCGGCAGTCCGCCGATGTTCGACACCGGCAGCCCTCAGCCAAAGCCCATCAATATGCGTCAGAGCATCGGCGTCGAATCCGTCCATATGATGCCAGTATTCGCCGTCTTCGATCAGGTATCCCAGCGCCTTCTCCTCATCAAAGGCGGCTTGTGTCGTCTCACTGTCAAACGCCCCGACCGGTGGAAGCCTTGCCACCTCATCCAAATCAGCCCTCGGAAAAACCAGACGACTGTTCGTTTCAGTTGTCAGATTGACACAGGCACATCCTTGTTGCGCGGCCATGACCATGAGCCGCGACGATTTCGCCTCCAGCGAACGAAGCGTTAGATCATCGCGCAACGGATCAGCTACACCCCTTCCGTAGAAGTGCGTTTTCGTGCCTGAATAAACCATGTCGCAAGCAAAATAGGCCAGCACGCGCGGCTTGAGCCTGTCCAATGCCCAATAGCCGGCTGTGAAAGCCATGGTGCCACCAGCATAGACAAATCCGCCATATCGGTTTTGCGAAGGAACGTAGTTTTGATAGCTGAAAACCCGTTGTGACGGATGCTTTTGTGAGGGTTTTCTTTCATCGGGAAAGTCACCTGCATGTACCAGATAGTCCCAGTCCGGCCGCACCCGCCACGCATTGTTGATGGCAACGAAGGAAAGATTGGACGGTTTGGCCCAATTGGCCGCCGCCGCCGCGCTGGGTCCGCTGCCGAGGATGATGACAACCAGGTCGTTGGCCATGGACCTATCCATCGGTTGAGAGCGAACTGAATGCCAGGAATCGTGGAATTTCGTGAAACTCAGGAATGCGAATTGCGCCGAACAGCGACCCTGATGGGAACGGGCTGAGGTGATCTGGCGTTCCAGCCCGCAGTATCGATCGCCATGGCTTTCAGTGCGAGTTCCCCTGCTTCCTTCACCAGACCTGCCTCGCGCAGAATTCTGGCCTGCTTGATCATCATCCGCGCAAGATCAAGAAAAAGCCGTGGTGATGCTTCGGACATGGTCAGTTCTCCTTATTCGTTACATATTGGTTTACGAAAAGAAAATGCAAACGGATTACCTGCAACCGGCATGCCTTTCGGCAGGAGTCATCAGACTGCCTTGTCGGTTAAGACGGCAAATCAGCGGCATGGACAGGATGGGCCAATGGCCAATTGCAGCCTTGTCTACTGCGTGCTCCACTCGGCATCCGGCCAGGCATCGCCCGTCACCTCAAGCCCAAGCCGCTCTTCCAGAATTGCCGTATAGGCCTGCGGCCGCACGACATAGGGAAAGTGCCCGCCGGAATTGAAATGGAAAGCCTTGCACGGCTTTAGTCGCTCTCGAACCATGTCGCGCATCGGCTGCGGGATCAGCGGATCGTCCGCCGCCTCCACGATCGCTATTTTCTCGCGCTGCAGAGAGATCGGCGGCAGTTCGGGGCCGTGTTTCAATGCCTTCAGCCGCGCCCGCATTTCCGGTTCCGGAATGCGACCTTCCACTTCACCGAGCAGCAGATCGACCAATGGCCGGCTGGCCGGATTGGCGGCGGCGGCGGCTTCAAGCCCGGTGGTAAATCCCTGGCGCAGATTTTCAACCGGTTCGGCATCCAGATCGAGCTTGTAAGGCGGTATGTCGGCGAGTGGCGCAACCGATGTCAGCGTGTTTGCACCGATCAGTGCATCGACACGATCCGCCGAGACAGCGGTGAAATACTGCGCCACGAATCCACCCAGCGAAGAACCGAGTACGGTCGCGCTCGCCATTCCGGCCCGGTCCATCAGTGTCGCGATGTCACTGGCCCACTCGATCACGCCGCCATCGGCCGGATAACTCAACGCCAGTATTCGCGTCCTGCCGCTCAAGGCTTCTATCTGCTGCCAGAAAATATCAGCGCGGCCGAGCGTTCCGGGCAGCAGGACAAGCGCCGGGCCGTTGTCGCCAACCTTGACGACACCCCATTCACGGCCATCGACCGACACACGTTCTTCCGGATGGAGCGCAGCGAAACGATCCCGGTCCTCGATCAACGCATTGTTCATTGGAATGGATTCTCCACTTTCGGCCAATAATCGCCAGACCGCTTCGTATAGGGAATATTGACGAAATCCGGTGTGATCGCACCGGGTGTCGCAACATGGATCACTTCGGAGGCGATCTTGGCAAAACTGTCATAAAAATGCTGCGAGGATTTCACAATCACAATTTTCATGGTGTCGAGATCAAGCCCCATCTGGGTGAAGGCCTCGGTATTGAAACATTGAGTTCTCAGATCGTTGACGATCAGGTGCACTCCGTCTGCTTCCAGCCAGACGACATTGCCCATCGACATCGACGAAGTACCGATATGCTGCGCAACACCACTGGCGCATTTTCTCACGGTCACGGTCAGGTCGATCGGATCGCCGGACATCGGCCCGACCTTGCCGCCGAGCCGGATCGGCATGACGGCACCCTCGCCGGCCTCCTGACACATCCGCACCACCACAGGGTCCCAGAATATGCCGTAAGCGACGTCCTTGATGCCGCGCGCCAACACTTCCTTCAACAGAAATGTCGAATCGCTCGGCGCGCCGCCACCGGCGTTGTCGGCATAATCGGCCAGCACCACAGGATAGGCATTGGCTTCGACTGCCCTGGTCAGCGCAGCATCGACCGACGGATAATTGGCCCGCACCTCTTCGCGGATTTCCCAAAGCTGTTCACCGAGCTCGCGAGCGATTTTATCCGCAAGTTCCGCGTCGCCGTCGGTAATGGCAAGTGCCCTTGCACCGACACGCGGGTGATCGGCCCAAGGGAATCCATGGACCAGCGAAAGTGACAGAATCCCGTCTTTTCCCTCTCGCGCCATCATCGCATCGACGTAGGACCGCATCGGTTCCTTTGGCGTCTGATAGGGGTTGATCATCCGGCAATCATAATCGCGCATCACCGGTTTGATCTTGCCCTCTGCCGTATCGGCGGCAAGCTTAAACAGTTCTTCGGCCCTGTCCGGAGCGTCCGTGTGCGGGTATTCCTTATAGCAGATGATCAGGTCTGCCGTTTCCAGCATCAGTTCGGTGAGATGGTTGTGCGGATCGATCTCCAGCCCGATAACCACATCCTTGCCGGTGATTTCGCGCGCTCGCTGCATCAGATCGCCTTCACAATCATCATAGCCTTGCGCGATCATCGCGCCATGCATCGACAGAAGGACGATATCCACCGGCATGGCCTGTTTCAGATCAGCCAGGATCTCGTCGCGCAGAGCCTCATAGTCAGCCTTGATTGTCAGTCCTGCCGGCTGGGCAAAGGCAGCCAGGCTTTCCGCAACCTCCCAGCCGCGCTCCTCGGTGCGTTTGCGCCACACGTGCATAGGTGCGGAAAAAAGATTTGGTTCTTCCTTTGTCGGTGTGCGCGACAGAAAGGTCTCTTCAAAAGAGGCCATCCCGGTCGGGATCGGCGAGAATGTGTTGGTCTCGGTTGCCAGACCGGCGATGAAGACTTTCATGACTATGTCCTTTCTTTTTCATTGCCGGAACCGGCAAGGCGCATGGCAAAAGCCGCGGCAAGATGCAGGGTGACCAGACTGAAGGCGATCGGTATGGCGAGGCCGAAGGCGACCATGGGCAGATCCATGGTCTCTGCCGAACGACCGGCAAGACGGGCGATATAGCCGCGCGCCAAATTGAAGCCCGGGCCGAACAGCGAATAGTAGATGATCGGCGTAATGAATAGCACGACACCGGTTCCTCTGATCGCCGAGAGGATCAATCCCCTGGCGCCGGCAATGGAGGCCATTGCCGGGAACAGCGCCGGGTCCGCTTTCGCCCGAAAGGCGCAGGAGGCACCCAGCAGACCGGCCCAGACCATGGCGTAACGTGCCAGTTCCTCGGTCCAGATTGGCGGCGCAGCGAGCAGGTAGCGGGCCACGACCTGCCATCCCGCCGCCACGACCATGAGGGCAACGGCAATTATGGCTCCCCACAAGGCAACGGTATTCAGCCTTGCAGAGAGCCGGTCAATGAACCTTGCCATTGCTGTCGGGGCCTATCGGCCAACCGCCGCGTTCCAGGCGGCGAGCTGTTCGGCGCTGACCGGGCCGGACGTATAAACCGCCTTGGATTTTTCGCGGAATTCGGCGCGTGCTTCCGGAGAAAGCTCGGTAACCGTCACGCCTGCCTTCTCAAGCGCCTGGAAGATGCCGACCCGTTTTTCGAGCCATGCGCGATTGGCCTTGTTGGCCGCATCAATCGCTGCGTCAACGGTCTTGCGCTTCTCGTCCGAAAGCCCCTGATACCAGTCTTCCGAAGCGATCGCCAACCGAACGGAGGGCGAAGTTCCGGCGTCGGTGTAGTGCTTGATGAAACCGGTATGTCCGAACAACAGCGGAACGAAGGGCGGATTGAGATACCCGTCGGCGACACCGGTTTGTAGGGCGTTGGGAACTTCCGACCAGCTGACGATCGTGCCTTTCGACCCCCAGGATTCAAACAGCGATATCTGGATTTCATCAAGCGCCCGCATCCGCAGATCGGCCATGTCAGCGACACTGGTAATGGCTTTCTTGGTGTTGAAGATACCTGCCGGGCGGCCAAGATGGGTAAAGCCGATGATGCGGACGCCTTTTGGCGTCGTACCTTCATTGATCTTGGCCAGCATGCCGCCTTCGTAGAGCGCCTTGTCGACTTGTGCCAGATCATCAAAAAAGTACGGAAGATAGACACCGAACACGAGTGAATTGAGCGATCCGCCCGACTTGACGTCGGACATCGATACTTCAAGCAGACCCTGGCTGACTTGGTCGAGCCGTTCGGACTCCTCGCCAAGTGCGCCGCGCTGGAACTCTTCTGCCTCCATCCCGTTGGCCTTGAGATGTTCGACAAAGGTGTGTGCCCAGACATAGGTGCCGGAGTTTTCAAGGTCCTGTGGGCTGTCCAGCGCCACCTTGACCGATTGCGCCAGGGCCGGTGCGCTTAAAGCCATCGCCGTCGTGAGCAGCGTACCCAGAAGCCATTTTTTCAGTCTCATAGTAAGTCTCCTTCCCATTTGGTTACTTGGTTGATCATTTCCCGGAATTCACAGCCCCATCGCCCGCGGCAGCGCCAGGCTGATTTCCGGTACTGCCACAAGCAGCGCCAGCACCAGAATTTCGACGATCACGAATGGAATTATCGCCCGGGCAAGTTGCCAGTAACCGATGCCGGTAACCGTCGAGACGATAAGCAGACACCCGCCCATCGGCGGCGAAACCAGTCCGATGCACAGGTTGAAACAGATGATGATGCCGAGATGCACCGGGTCCGCGCCGTTGGCCAGCGCGACGGGGGCAAGCAACGGAACCAGCAGCGCAAGTGCCACCGGAATATCAAGGACCATGCCGGCAAGGATGAACAGCACATTCATGGCGATCAGAAAGCCGACTGGCCCCAGACCGAGAGCGTTGACCGCCGCCGCTATGGCTTCGGGAATCCGCTCCAGCGCCGCCAGATGACTGAGTGCAGCAACAGCGCACAGGATAACGAAGATCGAGCCAGTCAGCATCGCGGTGCGTCGCAGGCTTTCCAGCAGTCCGGGCCAGGTGACGCCGTCATAGAACCTGCCGGCCATCAAGGCCGCGAACACCGCCACAGCTGCGGCTTCCGTCGGGGTCATCCAGCCCAGTACGATGCCACCAACGATTATCACCGGCAGGCTCAACGCCGGCAGCGCTTTCAACACTGCAGCCGCAAGCGGGGCGCTTTCGCCAGGTGCCAATCGTGGGTGGTTTTCGCGATGCGCATACCAGGAATTGACCAGGAACAGCGCGCCCGCAAGCACCAGGCCGGGGAGAATGCCGGCAACAAACAGCGCTGCGACCGAGGTCTGCATCAGCGCGCCGTAAAAGATCAGGATGATCGAAGGCGGCACGATCGGTCCAATAATGGCCGATGCCGCGGTGATCGCGCCGGCATAGGTGGCGGAATACCCTCGCTCCCTCATGGCCGGAACCAGCGTGTTCGACAGTGCCGCCGCGTCAGCGATGGCGGAGCCCGAAATACCCGCGAAAAACACGCTGGTCATAATGTTGACATGACCAAGGCCGCCGCGCAGCCTTCCAACCAGGGCCATCGACAGATCAATCAGCGCCCGGGTGATTCCGGCACGATTCATGATCTCGCCGGCAAGAATGAACAGGGGCATGGCCAGCAACGCGAACACGCTGATCTGGGAAAAGATTTTCTGCGGCAGAATAGCAAGGTAGCGGCTGTTGTCAGTTACAATGAACGCCAGCACGGTAGCCCCGCCAATGACATAGGCCAATGCCAGTCCGGAAAACAGAAAAACCGCAGCGGCGACTGGAACAATCCAGATCATGCCTGCCGCTCCAGCCGCGCAGGAGAAATATCCCTCGCACGCAAGCCCTGATCGACGATATCGCTCGGCACGTCCCGCTCAAGCACAAGAGCCGCAGCTGTTCGCGACAGGCCTGGGGCGGATTGGATGCCATATCCACCCTGACCCGCCAGCCAGAAAAAACCCGACATGTCGGGATCATAACCGCAGACCGGACTCTTGTCGGCGACGAAACTCCGCAAACCCGCCCATTTGCTTTCGATCTGCCGAACCGACAGATCAAACGCCGTTTCGATGCGGTGTATGCACAGGGCGATGTCCATTTCCTCCGGCTGTGCATCACAGGGCGGCGACGGCGTTTCATCGGCCGGTGAAATCAGCAACCTCCCGGATTCCGGTTTCAGATAAAACTGCTCTTCGATATCGATTGTGATCGGCCACGTTTCAGCAGCAAGTCCATCGGGCAAGGCAATAGTCATCGCCGTTCGGCGTTTCGGCACAAGGCCGATCGGCTTTGCGCCCGCTAACCTGCCGATGGCATCGGCCCAGGCGCCGGCTGCATTGACAACAATGGGGGCTGAATAGTTGCCGGATTTCGTTGATATTTTCCAGTCGGTTCCGTCGTGCTTCAACTGCAGAACTTCCGCATAGGTTGCAAGAGTTCCGCCGGCCGCACGGAAAGTCCGAAGATAGCCCTGATGCAAAGCGTCGACATCGATATCCCGACCCTGACGGTCAAGCATGCCGGCAACCGCATAGTTTTTCCGCAACAACGGCGACAATTTGCTGATCTGCTCAGCGGTCTGGCGTTCAACGGGTGTGCCCGACGACACGTCATCAATCAGGCGATCAAGAGCATCAAGCTGATCGGAACGCGCGACGATCAGGATATCCCGCGGCGAAAGCAGCGCATGTTGGGCAAAACCATCTGGCGGGTTTTCGTAAAATGGTGCCGAGGCGCGTGTCAGAGCGCGGATCGGAGCCGGTCCGTAGGTTTCAGCAAACACGGCGGCTGACCGCCCGGTGGTGTGATATCCGGGCCGCGGTTCCATTTCGAGCATGAGAACCGACGCATGCGGCGCAAGTTCGGCGGCAACCGAAGCGCCTGCCATGCCCGCACCAATTACCGCAATGTCGAATACCGTTTCACCCACCTGGAACGCTTTCCTTTCGGCCACCGCAAGTTGAAGAGCTTAACAGCAATTTTCCGATCGGAAAACACTTTTTTCCAATCGGAAAACTGGACTTGCCTTATTTCGCTCTCTACTCTTACCGCAATGGCAACCGATACCCTTGCAAACGCGCCCGCAGAAAAGTCGAACCGAACCCGCATGGGAGAACGCGTTCGCGATATAAGGCGCCTGAAAAACCTGCGGCTCCAGGATGTCGCGGCCAGCTCCGGACTTGCCGTCTCGACAATATCGAAAATCGAACGTGGCGTGATGGCGCCAACCTATGACCGCTTTAGCCGGCTGGCCGAGGGCCTTGATGTCGACATTTCCGAACTGTTTCAGGCCGAGGGCGACACGTTCCGCCCCGGCGAGGTCGCCATTGCCCGCGTCGGTGAAAGCAGCACTTATGAAACCGCGACCTACACCTACGAGATGCTGTTTCCAGAGCTGCGCGGCAAAAGCATGGTTCCGATGCTCGGTCCGCTGCGCCCGCGCGAGGAAATGAAGATTGACGGGTTCATCAGCCACACCGGCGAGGAGTTCCTGATGGTGCTCGAAGGCCAGGTTACCGTCAATCTGGAAGGTCGCGAGCCGGTCGT
>JAJFHT010000307.1 GCA_021775495.1 Hyphomicrobiales bacterium
CAACACCGCCATGGATTGCAGGCCAGACGAACATTGCCGGTCGATGGTCGTGCCGGCGGTCGTGACAGGCAGCCCCGCACGCAGCAATGACCGGCGGGCGATATTGAGCCCGGTCGTTCCCTCCTGCATGGCACAGCCCATAACCACGTCTTCGATCTCGCCACCTTCGATGCCGGCGCGCTCCAGCGCGTGGGCGATCGCGTGGGCACCGAGCTTTGCGCCACCGGTATCGTTGAAGGCGCCTCGATAGGCTTTGCCGATGGGTGTGCGGGCGGTTGATACGACGACGGCTTCGGTCATGAAATGTCTCCGGTTGACTGTCTTGCTCAGAACTCTTGATTGAATCGAAAAGTGTCGGGTTTTGGTCTGTGATCAGGCCCCGGCGGTAAATGTCTTTCCCGCGGCAGCCAGATCCTTCAGCAGTTTGGCCGGCTTGTAGACATCTTTGCCCGTTTCGCTGTGCCAGTGTTCGAGGCGGCCGACTATTTTCGCCAGCCCGACGCTGTCAGCCCAGAACATTGGACCGCCCTTGCCGATCGGGAAACCGTATCCATTGGCCCAGACGATATCGATATCGGATGAGCGGGCGGCAATGTCCTCCTCGAGGATCCTGGCCCCTTCATTGACCATTGGATACAGCGTCCGTTCGATAATCTCTTCGGCCGTAATCTCGCGACGTGCAAGGTTCCGTCCGGCTGACACTTTTTCTATCAGCGTCTCGACCTTGGGATCAGCTTCCGGTTTGCGCGACCCGTCCTTGTATAGGTAATAACCCTTTCCGGTCTTCTGTCCGTAACGCCCTTCCTCGCAGAGCGAGTCAGCGATGGCCGCGGTCGTGCCAAGCGATTTGCGCGTCCTCCAACCAATATCCAGGCCGGCGAGATCCGCCATTGCATACTGTCCCATGGGGAAGCCGAAATCGGTCAGCGCCTTATCGACATCCTGCGGCAACGCACCCTCAAGCAGCAGATCCTCGGCTTCCGCCGAGCGCGCCGAAAGCATACGATTGCCGACAAATCCGTGGCAAACGCCGACGACGACCGGGACTTTCCGGATCACCCGGGCAATGCCGAGCAATGTTGCCAGCACATCGGCCGAGGTCTGTTTGCCGCGGACGATCTCCAGCAGCCGCATCACATTTGCCGGCGAGAAGAAATGCGTGCCGACCACATCGCCCGGGCGTTTTGTCGAAGCGGCGATTTCGTCGACATCGAGATAGGATGTGTTGGAGGCAAGGATCGCGCCGGGTTTGGCCACGGCATCAAGTTTGCCGAACACATCCTTCTTGACAGCCATTTCCTCAAAAACCGCTTCGATGATCAGATCGGCATCGGCAAGATCGTCGTAACTGGTCACGCCGCTAAGCAGGCCGAGGCGTTTGGCCTTGGCCTCCTCGCTGAGCGATCCGCGCGAAACGGATATGTCGTAGTTTTTCGAAATGGTCGCAAAACCGCGATCCAGCGCGTCCTGGTTCATCTCCAGAACCGTCACCGGTATGCCGCCATTGACGAACGACATGGCGATGCCGCCACCCATTGTGCCGGCTCCGATGACCGCGACCTTGCGGATTGGGCGTGGTTTGACGTCCTTGCCGACACCGTCAACCTTGGCCGCCTGGCGTTCGGCGAAAAACAGATGACGTTGGGCTGCGGATTGCTCGCCGGTAACCAGTTTGATGAAGAACTCCCGCTCTGCCGCGACGCCCTCTTCAAACGGCAGCGTGACGGCATTTCTGACCGACTGCGCACAAATCAGGGGTGCTTCAAGCCCGCGCGCCTTTTTGGTGGCATCGGCGATTACCGCATCGAGAGCCGCCAGGTCATTGCGCGCCTCGACGAGTTTTTGATCGCGTTCCCGCACCTGCACAAGTGCCGCGCCCGAAGCAACCTTTTCCTTCGCCAACGCAACGGCGTTGTCGACCAGGTCTTCTGAACAAACTGCGTCAACCAGGCCGTCGGCATGTGCCTCAGCGGCGCCGATCGGATTACCCGACACCACCATCCTCACCGCCTTTTCCGGCCCGACAATGCGTGGCAGGCGCTGGGTCCCGCCGGCGCCGGGAAGAAGTCCGAGCTTGACTTCCGGCAGGCCGAGTTTGGCGCCGGCATCGGCCACCCGGAAATGGCATCCAAGCGCCAGTTCCAACCCGCCGCCGAGCGCGGTGCCGTGGATGGCGGCCACAGTCGGTTTCTTGATGCTTTCCAGCATCTCGATCAGATCGGGCAGGGACGGAGCCTGCATTGGCTTGCCAAATTCGGTGATATCCGCACCGGCAATAAAGGTCCGGCCCGCGCAGGTGACGACGATTGCTTCGGCTGTCGCATCATCGCGCAATTCGCCCAGGGCGTCATGCAGCGGTTTGCGCAGATTGTAACCCAGTGCGTTGACCGGCGGATTGTCGATTGTCACCACGGCGATGTTGTCTGAGCGGGTGACGGAAACGGTGGATGACATGGTCTCTCCTGGAGGCTTTAATGGTGTGATTGGCGGCGACCGATCAGGCGCCGGCTGATGGATTCTGATTGAGGAAATCGGCAATGAGCCGCACGGTTTCGTCGGGTTGTTCAATGCAGGGCAGATGACCAGCTTGCCCGATCACTTCATATCGTGATCCCGGGATGAGGTCAGACAGCGATTTGACCAGTTCCGGCGGGGTCGACCCATCTTCCTCGCCAACAAGACACAAGACCGGCACGGCGATTGCGCGTGCCGATTCTGTCAGATCGGCATCACGCAACGCTGCGCAGGTTCCTGCGTACCCATCGACCGTGGTTCGGGTCAGCATCGCATGGTAACCGGTAAATGCCGGATCTCCGGACTTGCGGAAGCTTTCCGTGAACCAGCGTTCCAGAATAGGGCCCGCCATCGAAGCAATTCCGGTGTTCGTCGCAGTATCAATGCGCTGGTTCCACATCTCTTCGGTGCCGATCACGTGCGCGGTATCACACAGGACCAGAGCTGCGACAAGGTCGGGCCGCAGCGCGGCCAGACCCTGCGCGATCATGCCGCCCACCGAAACGCCGATGATCGTGGCCGACGTGATGTTCAACTGATCCAGCAGGGATGCCAGATCGTTGACATGATCTGCCATCAGGTAGGGTGCCGGTGGCGCCTCGGACAGACCGTGACCACGTTTGTCATAACGAACGACCCGGTGGGTGCCGGCAAATGCCGCCGCAACATCGTTCCAGATGCGGAAATCGGTTCCAAGTGAATTCGAAAACACCAGCACAGGCAGCGCCGGATCGCCGCGGTCGTCATAGTGCAACACAACACCGTTGGCATGCATAAAGCGCATCGGGAAACCTCAAGACAAGAAAGGCATACTACCGAGTATGTTGTAATAGCTTCGTACCGTCAATCACTTCACCGAACAAGAAGCCCACTGTTGATCGATACGGCGTCGTTTTATCGGGATGAAGAGAAGAGGCGGATTGGTGCCGATGGCCCAGGATCAGGATAAACCGGATGGATGCGCCGATTGGCACACTTGCCGGGCGGGTTGCTTTCATGCATCACGTGCTGAGTCTGGAGTGCAGTCCAGCGGCACTCATTTGTGACATTTCAGCCGGCGATGAAAAGCATGTATTCATTGCAGACGGCCCTGTTTGTGAGGAATTCTCAATGCTGCGAATGATCCCCCGTTTAGCTTGTTTGGCGTTGTTCACAACGGCGCTGATGACAACAGCCGCACAGACTGCGGAGAAATTTGTCGTCTTGCAGTCGACGACGTCGACACAGAATTCCGGGTTGTTCGATCATATTCTTCCGGTGTTTCAGGTGCAGGTCGGCATCGAAGTTCGTGTGGTTGCGGTGGGAACCGGTCAGGCGATCCGCAATGCCGGAAACTGCGACGGCGATGTCCTGATCACCCATGCCAAGGCAGCCGAAGAGGCTTTTGTAGCCTCCGGCGGGGCGGTTCGCCGGGACGAGTTGATGTACAATGATTTTGTCATTGTCGGACCTCAATCCGACCCGGCAGCGGTTTCGGGACTGAGACAAGCTTCGGTCGCATTGTCGAAAATCGCAGCCGCCGGCGCACCGTTTGCCTCGCGCGGTGACGAATCTGGGACCCACAAGGCCGAACTGCGGCTGTGGAAGGAAACCGGGGTCGACGTCGCTGCCGCGTCCGGGACGTGGTATCGCGAAACCGGTTCCGGAATGGGCGCCACTCTTAATCTGGCCTCCGGCATGAATGCCTACGCGCTGACAGACCGGGCGACATGGATAGCGTTCGGTAACAAGGGCGAACTGGTCATTCAGGTCGAGAAAGACCCGCAACTGTTCAACCAGTACGGCGTCATGCTGGTCAATCCGGTGCATTGCCCCGATGTCAAAGCGGCCGAGGCGCAGCGATTCGTCGACTGGTTACTGGCCCCCGAGGGGCAGGCGATGATCGCCTCCTATCGCCGCGGCGGAAGACAATTGTTCTTCCCCAACGCGAAGAACAAGGATGCGGTCACCGATTGAGGACCGGTGCACGGCGTCGGTCGAATCCAGCGTTATTCGCCGTCCGGTGCGCAACGATTGAGGCTTTTCGTAAAAAAACCGGATACGCGCCGTGCGAAATCGCGCTGGAACATGTCTCGGTCAAACCCGCTTGAATCTTGCGTCAATTGCCGCGGAAGGCTGTCCCGGATCACTTCGGGGAAGGGCGCCAGAAACGAATAGTGTTGCGCGCCATCAACCTGGATTACTTCCGCCTGTGGCGCGTCGGGACGACGGTTTAAAGCCCTGGCCACATGCAGGGCGTGCGCTTCGGCAAGGAGCGCGTTTTGTCTTTCCGGGTACCAGATCTGTATAGTTCTGGTGGTGATCTTCTCAATTTCAGCCTCAGAGAATGGCACCGCGACCGGATCCGCGAGGACTGCGGCACAAAAGTGGTGGTTGGCCCTGCGCTGACTCGGTGATGCTTCATCGTCAGCCGGCGGGCCTTCCATTCGATCAGCATTGTTTACGCCCAGGGAGCAGAACGGATCCGCTGGCCTTTCACGGCAATGGGAAACGATGTTGGACAGGTCCGGGCTGGCCCCCAGAACCGCAAGAACCGAATATCCGCCGATGGAGAAGCCGAAAGCTCCGATCCTGGCCGGATCGACAAGCGACTGCCATGGAGGCCCGGAAAGCAGGGCATCGACGATCGCCGAAAGCTGGCGAGGCCGTCCTTCCATGACGATCCTTTGCCCGGCACCGCTGCTGTCCCTGAAATTGTCACGCGGATGCAGTGGCGCGGCCGCAATAATGCCGCTCCTGGCGAGTTCGATTGCAATGTTTCGATGGCCGAGATCCGATCCGGCATGGCCATGTGACAGGATGACCAGCCCATGTCTGCCGGCATTGGGCGGCGCATCCCGACTGGCCTCGAAAGCGAATGGACCAAGATGTGTCATGCTATCCGACAGGTGGGTCGGATACCATAGCGAAACGGTCATTTTGCCGCCCATCGGGTCGTCAATCGTGATGCGCGTGAAACCGACCCCGCCGGCGACCGAGTTGGTGATTGAAAGCAAAAATGTGACCAGCGTTAGAAACAGGGCGCGCATGGTGATGCCTCGAATTTGTTACGGTTGATGCCAATGGCTCACCGCAGGGGTTATTGATAAGACTCAGTTTGAAAAAGACCCGCTGGTCTGGCGACCTCGATCACGATTCAGGTCGAACTTTTTGCGGTTGAGATCCGCCATCAGCTTGCCAACCACGATCGGCTGGTATCACCCTCCCGCATGCTGATGATTCCGCTGACATTCATGATCGCGCTGCCTCTGGCAGTTCTGGCGCTGTGGATGATTATTCGATTTGGCGATCCGTTGCGCGCGCCGTGGCTGATTGGTTTCCTGTTGCTGTTGGCCTTTCAGCTTGTGATCGTCGGTGCGCGATATGGCTATGGCATTGATGCAATCATCCTGATCCAGCCACTTTCCGGTGTTCTGGTCGCGCCAGTGGCCTATCTGGCCTTTGCCAATCCGCAACGCGTGCCGGGTTCACTGAAGCACTTCATTCTGCTGCCGCTGATGATATTGGTGATTGAACTCGCGCCATCGGTAATCGATGCCGTTCTTGCTGCCGTCACGTTTGCCTATACCTTTTTCCTTTGCGCTCTTGGGCTGCGCTCAGGCGAAGCCCTGGCCTGGGCGCCGTTTCGTTATGGACGGATTTTGAAGTTCGGGCTGTGGTCGACCGTTCTGATCTTGCTCGTGTCTGGGATGACAGACGCGCTGGTTTCGGTCGATGTGCAACTGACGGGTGGCCTGAACATTAGCTCAATCGCGGCGGCGGCGTCATTGTTCGGAACCGTGCTGTCGCTGGCCGGACTGGTCGTTTGGCTGACACTGTTTCGCCGGAAACCGGTCGCCGTGGGCAGTTCGGCAGATCGGTCGACGATGGAGCGCGTGAACGCCGAACTTGATCGCAACGGCCTGTTCCGTGACCCGGACCTGACACTCGGCCGGCTGTCCCGGCGAAGTAGATTGGCGGCCCGGCAGATATCAGAAGCCATTAATCGAACCACCGGCAACAATGTGTCCCAATTCGTCAATGAGCGCCGGATTGCTGCTGCCTGCGAGCTCCTCGAAAACACGGACCTGTCTGTTACCCAGGCAATGTTCGAGGCCGGATTTTACACGAAATCCAATTTCAACCGTGAATTCAAAAGAGTCACCGGCCTCTCGCCATCCGCTTGGCGCGGTGCACATTTAGTTGCAAAATCCGGTGATGACGGTGGCTGATATGCCGGATGGCGGTTGCATTTTTAGGTTCGACGACAGTGCCGGGCATCATCGTAAACAAATCCTCTCCGGCGCCGGCGCCGAGTTTCCGGGGAATGCGGCGGACGGTGGTCGAATGCGAGACAATTGTTTCACATCGCGGTAACCAGTCCGATGGGTACGCCGTGCCCGGCCTTCAGAATGTTAAGAAACGCCCCCCAGCATGAGCCGGAATAAGAAATCCGCTTGGCAGGGGGTTAGGCGTGAAGAGCAAAGCGCTCACTATGATCGGTATTGCCGTCGTTTTCGGCGGCGCGTCGCTATTCGCGGCTGAGTTCTGGTTGAAAAGCCAGGCCGCAGCACGCGTGCAGCCCGTGACCGAAGCCGCACCCGTTCAACCGGCGGTGCGATTTGAAACCATCGTCGTCGCGACAGCGCCGTTCCGCTTCGGTATGCCGCTTGATCGGGATAGACTGAATGAAATTCCCTGGCCGCAGGAACAATTGCCGGAAGGCGCGTTTTCGACGATCGATGAGCTGATCGCATCGGGTGAGCGGGTCGTGTTGTCTCCCATTGAGGCAAACGAACCGATCCTGCTGGCCAAGCTGTCGGGGCCCGATGGACGGGCCACGCTCTCCAATCTTCTCACCCCGGGCATGCGTGCCGTCACAATCAGCACCGACGAGATTGCCGGTGTCGGCGGCTTCATCACGCCGGGTGACAGGATAGACGTTGTTCTGACGCGAGATCAGGGAACGGCGCAGAATGCCTCCGGCCGGGCGTCGAACAGACCGGGTGCAACCGTCACGTCTCAGGTTGTGGTCGAAAATGCCCGGGTCCTGACCGTTGGGCAGGAAGCTGACGAACGTCAGACCAGCCCGCAACTGGCCAATTCGGTGACAATCGAAGTCAACTCCGTCGATGCGCAGAAGATCGCGCTGGCGCGGACCATCGGTACGCTTTCGTTTTCGCTGCGTTCGTCCGCGGAAGACGGAAAGACCGAAGGCGGCATCACGACCATATCGGCGTTCGGTGACTCGTTTGGCGAGAAAATCGGCGAGACAGTCGGCAACATATTCGGCTCGGTCAACGAGCCAGAGGAACCGGCGTTCGGAACCGTCATTGTGACCAGGGGAATGGAACCTCAAAGTTATCAGGTTTCGCGGGAAAAAGAGAAAAAATAAAAGCAATAAAGGCGCTGGCGGGCAACCGGCGAGGGGTGGCAAATTGAGCAGATATCGCAACGATGTGCGAGCGCATGGGCAACGGCTGATCCGTTGTGTCTGTGCCGTCATGATGGCTCTTGCCGTCATGTTTGCCGGCGTCACCGTGGCGGAGGCGAAAGCCAAGGTCGTGCGAATTTCGGCTGGAAGCAGCACCAGCCTCCAGGTCTCGAAGGGCAAACCGCTGACGGTTCGTACTTCCGCGCCGTTTTATGAGATCGTGATCGGTGATCCGGAAATCGCCAATGTCAGCCCGCTGACGAACAAGTCGTTCTATATTCTCGGTATTTCGTTCGGCACGACCGGTATTGCTCTGTTCGACAAGGACAAGCAGCTTGTCGGGACCATCAATGTCGATGTCACGCCGGACACAAAAGAGTTGGCGAAGGCCATTCGAAAAGCTGTGCCCGGAGCCGATGTGAATGTCAGTTCGGCAAACGGAATGCTTGTATTGTCCGGTTCCGCCGATGATGCGGTTGCGGCTGAAAAGGCACGCAGCATTGCCTCGAACCTGTCGGGCGAAGACAAGGTCATCAATTCCGTCAACATTACCTCATCGCAGCAGGTGCAACTGAATGTCAGATTTGTCGAGATCAATCGTCAGATAGGCAGGGAACTCGGCACCGAAATCGGCGCAACTTACGTTGGATCAGGCGGCGGCATTTCGTTCAATTCCCGACCGCAGGCAAGTTCCAATACACCTGCCAGCCAGTTGTTGGGAAGGTTGATATCCGGTGGTGCGACGATTGACGTCGTCATCAAGGCGCTGGAAGACCGCGGCGTCGCACGACGGCTTGCCGAGCCAAACCTCATTTCCCGATCCGGACAGAAAGCCAGTTTCCTGGCCGGCGGTGAATTCCCGATTCCCGTCGCGGCGGAGGATGACAGGATCACCGTCGAATATAAACGGTTTGGTGTCAGCCTCGAATTTACGCCAACGGTACTGAGCGACGGCCTCATCAGCCTCGATATCGAACCGGAAGTCTCCTCGATCGACGCGTCGGCATCCTATAATATCGGCCAGATATCCATCCCCGGATTTGTCGTTCGCCGGGCCCAGACATCCATCGACCTGAAAAGCGGCCAGAGCTTCATGATGGCCGGGCTTCTGCAGAGCCACAATGAGCTGGCATCCAAAGGCATACCCGGCCTTGGCAAGATTCCGGTGCTGGGCTCGCTGTTCTCGTCGAAGGCATATCAACGTCGCGAAACCGACCTTGTGATCATCGTGACACCCCATCTGATCAAGCCGATCGATCCATCCAAGAAACCGGCTACACCACATCACGGCACCCATGCGGCCAGTAACGTCGATTATTTCCTTGGCAACAAGGAGGAGATCAAGGTTTCCGGTCTGGGCCGGCGGTCAGCATATGGATCGGCTTCCGCCGGGCCTGCCGCCGGGTTCGGACATTTTCTCGATCTTCCAGCGGAGTGAAACCAATGATCCGAATTTCAACACTGACAGTTCTGTTGCTCTCGCTCGCGACTGCCGGATGCATGACCGAGGACACGCTGCGCTACAACGGTGTGACGCAAGCGGCAGGCAATGCCATCGCGGCAAACACGGTCATGCAGATGGTCGACCCCTGGCCGAATGGCGTTCAGGACACAGACCTGAAGGTTCCGGCCGCGCGCCCGGAAAAAGCCGAAGTGTCTGAAGAGTCAGCTGCCACCGAAACGGTAACGCTCAATTGAGGATGGCGACGCGTCACGCCAACGGACATTAGATTATGAACAACAACGGCAACAACAAACGCATTGGCCTTGTATCCACCGACAGGGCATTTCTGCAGGAAACCCGCGCGGCATTCGCCGCATCGAGCGAGATCAGCCTGGTTGTGGTTGAATCGAAGGTGACAGAGCTGCGCGGCGAGCTTCATGAAGACGATTGTGCCGTTGTCATCGTCGAGATGGACGCCACCTCCGTTGACGAGATCGAGTCGGTTCAACGGCTGATGAGGCAGTTGGAGGGGCGTGCGCCGGTGATTATCGTGACCGATGCGTTCGACGCGGCGGCGGTGCGCATTCTGGTTCAGCTTCAGGTCGCGGATTTTCTCGTCAAACCGGTGACGACCGCCGATATGGTGCGATCGTGCATCCGGGCCATGAAAGGGCCGGACAAGAATGAGCAGAGCGATGCCGAGGTCGTCACATTCATGCCCGCCGCCGGCGGTGTCGGCAACACGACGCTGGCGTTGCAAACGGCGTTTTTGCTGCATGAATCCATAACACGCGGTGAATCGACTTGCGTGGTGGACCTGAATTTCCAACAGGGCACCTGCGCCGAGTATCTTGATCTCGAACCTCGTTTCGATATTTCCGAAATCGTAAATCAACCGGAGCGACTCGATCCGCAATTGCTGGAAGCCATGCTGTCGAAACATGAGGGCGGCCTGAGCGTCCTGGCCGCGCCCTCGCACCCGACAGACATGCGAACCTTTCATGCCGATCTGGTCGTGCGCGTTCTGGATCTTGTAACGGCCTATTTCGACAACGTCGTTATCGATATGCCGCGGATCTGGTTCCCCTGGACCGAGACAGTCTTACTGGGATCCAACAGGCTTTTTGTCGTCTCAGAGATGACGGTTCCCTGCATGCGCCACACGCAGCGGCTGATCAACGCGATCCACGAAACGGCCGGCAAGGAGGTTTCTCCGCATGTGATCATCAACCGTTTCGAGCAGAAGATGTTCGAAAACGGGATACGGCAGGCAGATGTCGAGGACGTTCTTGGAGAGCGGTTTGCCGGCGGGATTTCAAACAATTACCGGCTTGTGCGCGAAGCGCTCGACCGTGGCGTGCCGATCGGGGAAATCGATCCAAAGGCGAATGTTATCGCCGATCTCAAACGGATTGTGTTGCCGGAAACACAGGCGACAGCGCGTTCGTCGAAGCGATCGTTTTTCGGGTTCGGCAAGAAACTGCTGAAGAAAACCGGTTAGAGGTAGGCTGACAGAACGATGTCCAACCGATTTGCAACACTTCAAAAGCGCACCATTGATCCCACGGCCACCGTTGTCGAGACGCCGGTTTCCAGTTCGGAAGTGGTGTTGCCGAACGCCCGCAAGGGCGATGCGGTTTCGGTGCCCAGTCCGGTGCCGGAAAGTGCCAAGACCAGCGACCGGGTGATTGATGCACGCGGGCGCATTCACGCCATGCTGATCGAAGAGATCAATCTGGTCGCGCTGGAACGCCTGCCCCGCGAAGAGATGCACAGCCAGGTGGAGGCCTTCGTCAGCGAGAAAATCCGTTCTGAGCGTATCGCGGTCAACACCGCTGAACTCGATGTACTGGTCGGCGATATCGTTGACGAGATGGTCGGGCTTGGACCGCTGGAACCATTGCTCAAGGACCCGACGATCAACGATATTCTGATCAACGGCCATGAGAACTGTTTTGTCGAGCGCAGTGGAAAGCTGCAGAAGATTCATGTGCCGTTCAAGGACGAAGCCCACCTGCTGCGCATCGTCAACAAGATCGTCGCGGCCGTTGGCCGCCGGGTTGATGAATCGCAACCCATGGTCGATGCCCGTATGCTGGACGGGTCGCGTTTCAACGCAGCCATCCGGCCGGTTGGCGTCGACGGTCCGCTGGTCTCCATCCGCAAGTTTTCCGAAAAGAAATTCGGTCTCGACAAGCTGGTCGAATTCGGGGCGGTGACCAAGACAACCGCCGAGGTTCTTGCCGCCGCGGTCAATGCGCGCAAGACAACGATCATCTCGGGTGGCACCGGCACCGGCAAGACAACCATGCTCAACGCACTGTCGGCCTTCATTCCCGAGGACGAACGTCTCATCACGATCGAGGATGCTGCCGAACTGCAACTGCAACAGCCGCATGTCGCGCGTATGGAAACGCGTCCGACCAATATTGAGGGACACGGCGAAATCAAGCAGCGCGATCTGGTCAAGAACGCCCTGCGCATGCGGCCCGATCGCGTCATCCTCGGCGAGTGCCGCGGTGAAGAGGCGTTCGACATGCTGCAGGCCATGAACACCGGTCACGAAGGTTCGATGGCGACGATCCACGCCAATACACCGCGCGATGCGATCGGGCGGTTGGAGCAGATGCTCGGCATGACGGGCATGCCCATGACGGTGCAGTCGATCCGCAGTCAGATATCCAGCGCCATAGAACTCATCGTGCAATTGACGCGGCTTTCCGACGGTCAACGCAAGGTGACCAGTGTTGCCGAGATCACCGGCATGGAAGGCGATATCATCCAGATGCAGGAAATATTCCGCTATGTGCGCACCGGTATCGAAGCCGACGGCAAGATTGTCGGGCATTTCGAAGCAACCGGCATTCGCCCGCGGTTCCTGGAGGACATGAAAGCCATAGGCATCGAGTTTCCAGGAAGCTATTTCGAACCGGGCCGGCCGCAGGAGTAACCGCGACCATGGATTTCGGTTTCACATCCATCCACTTGATCTATCTCCTGGCAGCCTTGAGCGGCATCATGCTGGCTGAAGCCGTGTACCTGCTATATTCCGGGAAAAACGATAAGCGTGCTGCCCTCAACCGGCGTCTGAGAATGCAGGAAAGCAAGCTCAGCAATGAGCAGGTTCTGATCCAATTGCGCAAGGAACGCGGTGTCTCGAAGAGCGGTTTCTCGCTCAATAGCCTGATGGCGTTGAGAACCCAGTCGGGAATGAACATGCCGATGTCCCGGTTTCTCGGCGTGATCGCGGTTCTTGCGACCGCTGCCAGCGGATTTGGCGTGTTCAAAGGAATGCCGGTTCTCTACGCACTGCCTCTCGGATTGCTTCTGATGGCGATCATACCGGTGTTTGTTCTGCGTTATCTGCGCAAGCGCCGGCACAAGAAATTCGGAGCGCAATTGCCTGAAGCGCTTGAACTGATTACCCGCGGCCTGAAAGCCGGACATCCGGTTCCGGTCGCCCTGTCCAAGGTTGCCGGAGAAATGACCGATCCGATCGGTTCGGAATTCGGCATCGTTGCCGATGAAATCACCTATGGTTCCGATCTGGTCTCGGCCCTCAACAACATGTTCGAACGTGTTGGCCATGAGGACCTGCCATTGTTTGTCACCGCGGTGTCGATCCAGAGCACATCGGGAGGCAATCTGCGTGAGATTCTTGACGGCCTCGCAGCCACGATCCGGGAACGCGGCAAGCTGAGGCGCAAGGTTCGCGCGGTTTCCTCGGAAGGCCGTATGTCGGCGATGATCCTGGACGCGCTGCCAGTCATGCTTTTCGCCGCAATCATGGCGCTGATGCCGGATTACTACGACGAAGTCTGGGGAGAGCCGAAGACCTGGTATCTGCTTGCCGGATCCATACTCTGGCTGCTGATGGGCAATGTCATGATGGTGAAAATGGCGAACTTCAAGATCTGACGATGGAAATTCTCGACGCCCTGAAATCCGAAGATGGTGGACTTCCGATTGTCCCGATAGCGCTGGTAATCCTGGCAATCGGGATAGTAACTCTGGTTGTTTCGGCAATCCTGGCACGATCCGACCGAAATGTGGCACGACGCCGGTTACGGGTACAACCGGAAACCAATGAGGATGACGGCGAGCCGCGCAGGCAGAAGTCGGGTCGCAAGGCGGTGCGCGAACGGGCGGTGAAGACAACGCTCGATTTCTATTCCAAGGGAGATCCGGAGAATGTCGCACGGCTCCGCTTGAAGCTGATCAAGGCCGGTTATATGGAACCTGGGTCTGTGGGTACCTTTTTCATCATTCGGTTTGTTGCTTTCGTGGTTTTCGGATTGGGAGCGATGGCCGTTGCAACGACCATCGGTGCTGAATCGACCGCCACCAACCGTTGGATCTTTATCGGCATGGCCGCCGGCTTCGGATACTTTCTGCCGGGGTTCGTGCTGTCGCGGGTAGTGGCTGCCAAGGTCAGTGAATACCGCAATGGATTTCCCGATTTCATGGATCTGATGATTGTCTGCTCCGATGCTGGAATGAGCATGGAAGCCGGGATAGAGCGTGTGTCACGCGAACTGGAAATGACCTATCCGACACTCAGCAAACACTTGCAATTGCTATCGATCGAACTGCGTGTCGGGCGCAATCTCGAAGACTCGCTGAGATCGCTGGGAGACCGGCTCAATCTGGAGGAAGTGCGCTCGTTTGCAACATTGCTACGGCAATCGAAAGAGCTTGGCACCAGCCTGTCCGGCGCATTGCGGGTGTTCTCGGACGAGATGCGCCACAAGCGCCTTTCACTGGCCGAGGAGAAGGCGCATGCCCTGCCGGCAAAATTGTCGATCCCCGTCACAGCCTGCATTTTGCCGGTGGTGCTGATGATCGCGATCATCCCGGTCATCGTGAAATTCACGACGGAGTAGAAAATTCAATCGCGCCAAGGCTGGCGAATGCTTACCAGATTGTTTGCATCAGACGGACAATTCAAATGGTCCCGGCAGCCGAAGTTTAATGCATCGATGTTAGGCTCTGATGGTGCGGGAGATTCCGCGTCAAAGAATATGCCGGAGGCATCGATTATGGGTCGGAAGGGGACATTTGCGGTTGCGTTTGTTTGCGCCATGACACTTCTGGCCGGCTGCAGCACTTCATCCGTCGATTCGATCGAAACGACCTCACTGACGCCGGATCTGCGCGATCTAAGCGCCGTCGATCTTCAGAGCGGCAAGAGCCATTTTCGCCAGGCGAATTACGGTCTCGCCGAAAAACACTTTCGCAAGGCGGTCGAACTGCGCGCCAGCAATGCCGAGGCCTGGATGGGCCTTGCGGCCTCATATGATCAGCTCGGAAGATTCGATTTCGCCGACCGTGCTTACAAACAATTGCTGAAGATCGCCGGGCGAAAGCCGCAGGTCGTGAACAATATGGGTTATTCGCAATATCTGCGCGGCAACGGCAAGAAAGCCTACAAGCTTTTGCGCGAAGCCCGCCGGGGCATGGCCGACAAGACCGTTGTCGACGCCAATTTGAAACTCGTTTCCAAGAGCTGATTCTGTTGCCGGGAGATCGGACTCGATCGACGCATAGTCTCG
>JAJFHT010000308.1 GCA_021775495.1 Hyphomicrobiales bacterium
TCTACGGCGATCCGAAGTTTCTGATACTCGATGAGCCGGATGCCAATCTCGACCGTGAAGGCGAAAAACTGCTGGTGCGCGCCCTTGAGAAAATGCGTGATGCCGGTGCTGCGGTTTTTGTGGTGTCCCATCGCAGAAGGATCGTCGATACGGCAGACCGGGTTCTGATGGTCGAAGACGGGAAGGTGGCCGAGAAGAAGCGCTCCGGGGAAAGCACTGCCAGGACCAAAAATTCGAGCACAAAACGAGTTGCTGAATTGTCAAACCGTTCAAAGCGGTCTGAGAATAAATCAGACGTCGGGACACCAATCGCCGATGTGCAAGAGAGGCCTCTGCCCGACATCCAGTCGAGATTTGCCGAATTGAAGCGCCTGTCGAGACAGAACAGCGAGCGCAACAAGACAAGAATCCGGGAGGCGGTCTGATGGCCGAGAATCCGGTGGAACATGACGGCCTTGACCTGGCGGGTGCTGCCCGCACCGAGTTCGAAACGATCGTCCGGCGTGGGATGATTGTTGTCTATGGTTTTTTGGGCATCTTTTTTCTTTGGGGTTTCTTTGTGCCGCTGTCTTCCGCTGTCATTGCCGCGGGTCAGGTGGTCTCGGATGGTGACAACAAACTTCTGCAACATGTCAGTGGCGGCCGGATCAAGAAAATCGTCGTTGCCGATGGAGCCAGGCTCAAACGCGGCGATCCGGTCATGGTTCTTGATCCGATCATCAACCAGGCCGAACTTTCCGACCTGAAGGCCCGTCAGAATGTGCTGCTGGCCTTCAAGTCCAGGCTTGAAGCGTTGAATGCGGGACGCTCGCTGATGCGGCCGTCGAAACGCCGCGAAGCGCGGTCGACACGATCCGGCAACGGATTGCGGGGCTCCCAGGACGCGGTTTCGCTTGTCTCACTTGCCTCGATCGAATTGGAGACCGCTGCGCCGAGCGATGTTTTCGAAGCACAGCAGCTTGAATTTGCATTTGGAACCGAATCCGACAATGCCGAGTATCAGGCGCTCCAGCACCAGATCGACCGGCTGTTGAAAGAAAAGCGCGGGCTGACTTCGCGTGCACGAAGTCTTTCGACATCACTCAAGATCACCCGTACCGAACTCTCCAACATGCGCCCGCTGGTCAAGCAGGGTTATCTCCCCAGGCAGCAATTGTGGCAGGCCGAACGGGACGAGGCGCGATTGGCGGCGGAACTGGAAGGTGTTACCGCCGATATTGAGAGCAACCAGGAGCAGGTCGGCGAGGCAAAGAGCAGGGCCAAGGCGTTCTCCGCCGGAAAGAAACGTGATGTGTCGCAGGAACTGACGAGGGTTCTGGGAGAACTTGCGCAGATCCGTGACAAGGTAACGGCGGCCGAGCAGGCTGTGGCTCACACGGAAATCAGGGCGCCGGTTGATGGAACCCTCGTCAAGTTTTCCGCCAATACTGTCGGTGGCATTATCAAGGCCGGCGCGATCATCGGAGAGGTCGTTCCGGACGGCGCCGAACTGGTGGTTGAGGGCCGGGTTCTGCCGGACGACATCGCATCGGTTGAAACCGGCCAATCCGCGCGAGTGGTGATCACAGCGCTGAACCGCCGCTCCTATGATCCGTTCGACGCGACCGTCACCTATGTCTCCGCAGATTCCATAACCGAACCCACGACCGCATCGACCTATTTTGCCGTGCGCACCAAGATCGATCAACCGCCACTCAATGCGAACGGCAAACCTCTGGTCAAACCCGGAATGCAGGCAGAACTCTACATCAATGCGGGATCTCGGCCCTTCATCATCTATATGTTGCAGCCCCTCATCGACAGCTTCGCAAAGGCCTTCCGTGAACGCTAAAGCAGAATTCGACCATATTGAACCGTTTGATGGAGCCAAATCGGTTGCTCGGTTAGGCGCAAAGCGCAGCGCGATGCGGGGCATCGGGCAAGCTTTGCAACGACATCCGAGCGGCCGATCTGGCCCACCGGAGGCCGATTTTTCAGGCCCGCTGGACGTCGTTAGGTTTCATTTGTGGTCGTATAGACCATGGCATGAACCCTGCCTCGCCAGCAAACCCGAAAAACCGGTCAAACGATTCAATATGGTCGAACTCTGCTCTAGAACCAGATTTGGCCCCGCGCGCCGCAATGCTTTCGCCGCAATCCTTTCGGTATGCGGCCTGACGTTTGTCGCCCCACATCCGGCATTTGCAGGGGACGCAACTGCTCCAGTGCTTCGCGGTTCGATCGATCTGCCGGTCGTGCGATACGAAAACAGGCCGATCCTGAAACATTCGCGCCTCAGAAACGGATTTGCCTATTCCGGAGACGAAGGCGCCGACAGTGTCGAATCCGCGCTCTATCTGGCGCTTGGATTTGACCCGGTGCTCAGACAGACCCTCGCGGACAGCCATGCCGCGCGGGCCGACCTCTGGATTGCCCGCCTTGCCTTTCTGCCAAAGGTGTCGGCTTCGATTTCGCGCTCGCGCGGCACCGACATCATCAGTTCTACGCGCATCAATACGCGTGTCGACGAGGAAGACGTTGTAAGCCTTGATCTGACCTATCCGTTGTTTACCTCCGGCTCGCGTTATCACGCTGTCAAACGGGCCAGCGCAGCCGCAAGGGCGGCTGATTTCGATGTGCTGTCGAAGGAAAACGACGTCATGTCGGACGCCGTGGGCAGCTATCTTGATCTCATCGCCGCGCGCCGGCGCAAGGACGCGCTCGGCAGAAACAAGGAGGCGGTCAGATCGATCGTCGAAATAACCCGGTCGAAATCGAAGCGCGGATTTGCCGATCAATCCGATCTTGCCCTGGCCCGGGCTCAGCTTGCCCTGGTCGAGCGCGAATATGAAAAGGCCGTGGAAGCGAAGGAAAAAGCAAGCACCGAGTTCAAACGGGTGAGTGGTTCGATGCCGGCCAGCATCCTGCGTGAACCGTCGGTCGACGGCATCGTTACCGGGACGGTTGAACAGGCCGTCGCAAGAGCAAGGTCGCGCAACCCGCGTATCCAGTCGGCTCGATACAGCGCATCGGCTGCCCGGTTCGGCGTCCGGGAATCCATTGGCAAATTCTTGCCGCAGGTAGACCTGACGGGCAGATACGAAAACGCCTATACCGGACCAGACCAGGGCGAAAGCTGGAATGTCGGGGTCAAACTGACCGTCCCGCTGATCGATCCTGAATCGCTGCCGACGATCAGGAAGAAGCGTTTCGAATCCGCTTCGGCCCATTATCGTTCACTCGACATGGAACGGGCGATGGAAAAAATCATCCGGGACGAGTGGAGTGCTTTTCACAGCGCAAAGAAACAGCTTCGCCATGAGCAGCAGCGCCTGAGTCAGCTGAAACGCGCCGCGTTGGCTGCCCGCAAGAAATACCGTTCGGGATTTGCCGCCATCGACGATGTGCTGTCCCGCCAGCTCGAAGTGCTGGATTCGGAAGTCGTCATAGCCGAACTCAAGGCCAACAAGCAGGCCTCGGCATATCGGATCGCGATTGAGACCAGCGAATAGGGCGAGTTATGCATTCCGGAGCGATCCGGAGAACAGCTGATCTGTCCGTCGTCAGCATCAACAATTCACTTGCGACACGCGAGCCATCGATTTGCAGCCGATCCCATGCTGCGAGTCGATCCTCAGTTTGCTGTCACGACATTGTGCAAAGTTCATCGGGCTCCCCTTCTGTAGTGTGAAGCCGATAATCGCTTCCGCGACGGATCCGTCATTTTTGGAGAAAATCCTATGCGACAGTCTCACATTTACTCTGCCTGCCTGCTGATTGCCCTGTTGGCGGTTTCAGCGTGCACGACAAGTCAACCCAACAACAGTCACCGAAAACACGGTTCGAGCAACTATAGCGCAAATGTCTACGACAACCGTGGTGGCCTCTGAAAAACCGCATCCGGATTCGCCATAGAATCTTCACGACGAGCGCGTTTCGGACACCATCTCAACATTCGATTGAATGGCCGGCACTGTGATGCATCGAACGGCAACGTGCCCCGGTACGGTCGGGAGATCAGTTGATCGGCCTATAGTCCGCCAGGATCAT
>JAJFHT010000309.1 GCA_021775495.1 Hyphomicrobiales bacterium
ATGTTGGCGCCGGCGCGACCGGAGTGGGTGTTTTCACGGCAGCGGCCGCTCTGGCCGCGGTCTGGGCGCGATGCGCCGCCGGGTAATCCGGTATTTCCACCGGCTTGTAGACTGCGTTCATCTGATCCCGATAAGCGTCCGCCGTCCCGCCATATCCACGCGCCATTTGCGCGGCGATCCGGTCGAGATGGCCCGGCGCAAGCGGCTGAATTGTCCGCACCACCGGTGTGACGCTGTAATAGCCGTTGTCTGCCGGCGCCAGCGGTTTTGGTTGCGGTTGAGACTTGCTGCTGCCACCCATGTGTTGTTTCCTTTCGTGAATTGGCGCCTCGGCTTCGAAGCGCATCAAAAAAGCAAGCCGCCAAGTCCGCCAAGCGCCATGCCGATCGGTCCAAGCGGAGCTCCTGCGACTGCCCCGCCTAAGCCACGCTGGAAGGCTGAGGGCCCCTGCGCTTGCACCTGTGAACTTCCACCCAGGTTCCCGGCGCCGCCCGCCACGGCGTTCAGCCGGGCTAGATTGTCCCAGGGCGCGTTCTGGCTTTCATTGAATATTCTGAGCTCATCGTTTTTCTGTCGCGTCGCCAGGTCCTCAAATTGCGAGCCGACCTCGTAAAGCGTTTTTGTCGGTGACATCCGTGCTTTGTAGGCATCGACAATGGCACGTGTGTCGCCAATCTGGTTCGTTCGCTGCTGCTGGCCGGCATTGAATATCGAGCCAATGGCATCCTGCATAAAACCACGTTCGCGGTTGTAATCATTCTGATAGGCGCGGTTCGCCATATCGCCAATCTCGCGGGCCAGCACCCCTTGATGCGCGCCGGCTCCGTATCGCCCGGAAGCACCCGCCATTTCACCGATCTGGTGCGCCATCTGTTCGCCCGTCCGGTCCACGACGGCTTGGGTAAATGGATTGTTCTTCGTCAGATAGTCGCCGCGCGCCATCGGATTCAGATGATCGACGGACTGTCTCTGCAGGTCGGTCAACCCGCTATCGCCCATGAGCCGCTCGATCCGCGACATGTTGGCAGACAGCGTCTCGTAACCCTGATTGGCGACATGCTCGGCCATATTCTGTGCACCGGCGGTCTGCTTGGAAAACGGCACCACTGTCGATCCGGTATAAGGCCTGGATCCGATGCCCTGATTGTAGAGGCTCTGCGCGGCGTTGATGCTGGTTCTGAGCGCCGGTTGCGCGGCTCCCCACGGTTCGTTGGTGGTCTGTGTCGTTTGCGTTTTGCTACCGCCCATTTTCAAAATCCACTTCATAGGTTTGACGAATGACCCGCGCTTCGGGCAACACGCGTTCCCAACCGCGGCGGCCTTCAAAGACGATTTTTTCGCATGCAAGATGATCGGGCCAAAGCCGGTGTGTGGTGATCGCATCCAGCCAGTCGGCCATGCCACGGCCCGTTGCGGCCAGAATTCTCAACACCCGGCCGCCGCCCCAGTTCTCCACCCGGCAGACCAACGCAGCGTTCACGCGGCCGCTATCTATGATTGCAAAAAGCAACGCCCGCCCGGCGCGACATTCGCCAAAAAGATAGGGCCCGGTGATGTCATCGCCGCAGCGGCGGCAGGCCTGCTCGATGCCCGGCGCAATCTGTTGCCAGATCTCGTCGACATGGATGAGCGGCATAAGTTCGAGCAAGTGTTGGTCATTCAGGCTCATCGCATCAATCCTGATTGGCGTAAGGAGGCGCGAGACCCCTACCGCGGCTACGAGTTATTTGCACAGCGCACGGGCCCGGGAGGGGATTTCGAAACTCTACGCAGCATCGTCATCGAGCAATAGTGAATTCATGAAAGCGTGGAACCCGGTCGTTGCCGATGCCTCGCACCCAGACCAGCCAGTCAATATTTTCTATTTTTAGTTGAGAATATTTTGTTGAAAATTCAATCTAAATTCGCTACATTGAGACGGTCCCGACCTAATTTCGCCACCAATCCTACAGCACCCGAGCAATGTGTGTGTTGGAGGTAAAAAGGGACAGGGCACTCGGAGCCCTGTTGATGAGCAGGTGGCCATCACGGGACTTTTTTCCCTCTTTCCCAAAGAATGACGCCGCCGTGCTTGGCGATCTCGCGTTTGAAACTCCATTGATCGGGGCTGTTGGCATTAGATTTTTTCTCTGCGAACGAAGTCGTCATCCCGTTAAGAACCACGAGGCCATAATCTTTTGGAAATGTCTTCGAACATAGCCGGAGCGTTTGGGTATCTTCTCTCCTGCGCCGTCTTGTTCCGCCCCATCATTAAATCAATTGCACTGAAGCCCGGGTTGTCATGTTCCATCCGAAATAATCAAGGAAACTGCCTTTAGCTGTTGCCTCACCACCCCTGATCAACTGGCGCATATTTTCTATCAAAAGTTGTGACATCTACCTTGAAGCCTCAATCCGATATCGCTAAATTGTTGCGGTCCCGGCTTAATCCGTCGACAAACGATCAGCATCCGAGCACTGTGTGTTGGTCCGGAAAAGGGCAGAGTACTCGGAACTTTGCTGGTGGCAGACGACCATCACGGGACGTCATTTTTTCTTTTCTCGAACAAGAATACCGATATTCTTGGCACCTTCCGGCTGAGACCCTATCTGTACCTTCTGCATACATTTCGCCCCGTTGCTGAGACCTTCAATGCCGTCGGCAATAGCACTCGCAATTGGTGCCTCGTGACCCATTTCACGCTGATGGAAAAGACGGTCGAACATATACGGAGGACCACTGTTCTGAATGATCGATCGTAACAGACTGTCGATATATGCTGGAGGTGTGTTCAACTGCTCAATCCAAGCACGCGGCAGCACTTACAAACCCATCTCTCCAATCGGTCTGAATTTGAAAACCTCATTCGGTTCAATTATATTGCGCAGGTCTCGGCTTAATTTCGCCAACAGATTTCCCGTATCAGGGTTTCACGCGGGATTGACTAAAAGGGCAGGATAACCCAACCGGTTCTGTCGATGTGCGGGCGGCCATCCCGAGACAATCATCTCCGGTGCCAAAGAATGCGATTGCTAGCGCGGGTTAATTGCCGGTCGAGGCTCGTTTTCCCCGGTTTCCCTATATTTTTGCTGCCCTCATTGTAGGTTGTTGTGTACCCATAATAGGCATCGTCGCCTTCGCGGAGCTCTACAATTCCATACCGGTTTGCCCCTTTCTGCTTGACCAGCATCAGACGACCGTTGTCTTGCTCAACAACGATATCGTAGTTGGCAGAAATATCTTCCAGCATTTCGATTTCGTCTTGGTAGCCCAATCTCTGCGCTCGCTCTCGCCGGACATTGTCAAAATGTCCGGCTCTAAACTCTGTAGACCCCTCTTCCAAACGGATCGGCTTTGACGGCCACTTGCCACCTCACTGACTTTGGGGTTGAGTATACCGAAATTAATGCCGCCATGTTTTGTGGAAATGAATCTCTTCCCGCCCCTTTCGATGACTTTCCTGAAGAACTTTCCTGCTCCCGGAATAAACCCGCCAGTTGCAAGCAAAATATCAATCGTCGCGGATCCAAAATTTCCCGCA
>JAJFHT010000310.1 GCA_021775495.1 Hyphomicrobiales bacterium
GGAACAAGCCGTCGCCAATGCCGACATTGTCGTGACGACGACACCTGCCACCCGGCCCGTGCTGAGATCGGACTGGTTGCAACCGGGCCTGCACGTCACCGCCATGGGATCTGATCAGCATAACAAGAACGAAATTGAGCCAGCCTGTCTTGAACGGGCTGATCTCTACGTCCCCGACCGAACATCGCAAACACGCGAACTCGGCGAACTGCGTTCAGCGATCAAAGCCGGCATCGTCGCCGCCGACGCTACATTTGCCGAACTTGGCGACATTGTCTCCGGCAAGGCGGATGGACGCACGTCAGACAGCGTGATCACCGTCGCCGATCTGACCGGCACCGGTGTGCAGGACACCGCAATCGCCACATTCGCCCGGCAACGCGCATTGGCGATTGATGCCGGCGCAGAATTTTCCAACTGACGGCCAACAACGAGACATTTCAACATGACCGCACCTGTCCTTCCCTTTACCCGTGACGAATATGACAGGCGCATCGCCAAAACCCGTGCAGCCATGGAGCGCAGGGGCATCGAACTCATCATCGTCTCGGACCCCTCGAACATGTCGTGGCTCACCGGATATGACGGCTGGTCCTTCTATGTGCATCAGTGTGTTGTCCTCGCCTTGGATGGCGATCCGGTTTGGTTCGGCCGCGGGCAGGATGCCAACGGGGCAAGACGCACCTGTTTCATGGCTGAGGCTGATCTCATCGGTTACCCCGATCACTACGTTCAATCCACTGAACGTCATCCGATGGACTACCTTGCCGCCCGCATCGAGGAGCGTGGCTGGACAGGCAAGCGGATCGGTGTCGAAATGGACAATTACTGGTTTTCCGCAGCTGCTTTTGCTGCACTGCAAGAGCATCTTCCGAACGCCACCATGTCCGATGCCACCGGTCTTGTGAATTGGCAGCGAGCGGTAAAATCGGAACAGGAACTTCAATACATGCGAAATGCGGCGCGGATTGTCGAGCGCATGCATGCCGTCATTCTAGACAAGTGTGAGCCGGGTTACCGCAAATGCGATCTGGTGGCCGACATTTACGATGCAGCATTGCGTTATGACAGCAAGCTTGGGTTCGGTGGTGATTATCCGGCCATTGTTCCGCTGCTGCCGTCGGGACCGGATGCCTCGGCGCCGCACCTGACCTGGGACGACCAGCCGATGAAAGCTGGTGAGGGCACGTTTTTCGAGATCGCCGGTGTCTACAAGCGTTATCATTGTCCGCTTTCGCGGACCCTGTTTCTGGGCAAGCCAACCCGGACATTTCTCGAAGCCGAGCAGGCTGTGCTGGAGGGACTGGAAGCCGGGCTTGCTGCGGCGAAAGCCGGAAATCTGTGCGAGGACATCGCAAATGCGTTTTTCGCCGTTCTGAAAAAGCATGGCATCACCAAGGACAACCGCGCCGGCTATCCGATCGGCATCTCCTATCCGCCCGATTGGGGTGAACGCACAATGTCCCTGCGTCCGGGCGACAGGACCGTTTTGGAAGAAAACATGACATTCCACTTCATGACCGGACTGTGGATGGAGGATTGGGGCTTCGAAATCACCGAAAGCATTGTCATTGGAAACGATGGACCCGAATGTCTGGCCGATGTGCCACGCAAGCTGTTCGTGAAGGAGTGACGCGCCGTGGCGAGCAATCCGATTGTTTCAACAATTCCGCTGGATGTAGACGGCAAGCATCACGGTTTTTTGCGACTGCCCCACAGCCGTGATGATTCCGCCTGGGGTTCGGTCATGATTCCGATCACGGTGCTCAGGAACGGTGACGGTCCGACCGCATTGCTGACCGGGGCCAACCATGGTGACGAATATGAGGGACCGGTTGCGCTTTTCGAACTGGCGCTCAATCTGGAGCCGTCCGATATCAAGGGGCGGGTGATTGTCGTTCCGGCCTTCAACTATCCCGCTTTTCGCAGTGCGACCCGTGTCTCACCGATCGATCAGCGCAATATGAACCGCACCTTTCCCGGCCGCCCGGACGGCACGGTAACCGAGAAGATTGCGGACTATTTCCATACGACGCTTGTGCCTATGGCCGACATCGTCCTGGATTTTCATTCCGGCGGCAAAACCCTCGATTTCATTCCGTTCGCCTCGGCCCATATTCTGCAGGACAAGAGGCAACAGGGTGCCTGCGTGGCGGCGGTCGAAGCATTCAATGCACCCTATTCGACCATGCTGCTGGAGATCGACAATGCCGGGATGTACGACACGGCGGTCGAGGACCAGGGTAAGGTGTTTGTCACCACCGAGCTTGGCGGTGGCGGTTCGGCCACGGCACTCTCGATCGGCATTGCAAAAAAGGGCGTCCGCAATGTGCTGATTCATGCCGGTATCACGTCTGGTGATCCGGAAATGGGGCCGAGCGTCTCACTTGATATGCCCGATGGTGATTGTTTCGTATTCTGCGAACATGACGGCCTGATCGAGCCCTTGGTGGATCTGGGCGACCGGGTCGGTAAGGGCGAAGTGATCGCCAGGGTCTGGCCGGTCGACCGCACTGGCGTGATCCCGGTCGACTACCGTTCAAAGCGGGCCGGAATCCTCACCGCACGGCATTTTCCGGGATTGGTCAAATCCGGCGACTGTCTCGCGGTGGTGGCGGTGGAAGTCTCTTGAGCTTGATGCTTTCCAACCAGAATGGTGTGGCTATCTTTGTCGGAAAAACAATCCGCGAAACGGATTAAGTTTCGAATGAAATCAAATGGTTGTATGAAAACCCTGAATCAGGCTCTTATCTGGATAATCTGTATCTCAAAAGTTCTGTGGATGCCGTTTCAGAGCCGGGCGCGCTCAATTTCACAATAACCATCAAAGTTGTTTTGCCGGACATGGCAACTACTGCATCTGGCAGGATTCAGGGAGGGGCGCGCTTCGCAAAACCCCGTCCGCGTCGGCTTGTTATCTCCGCAATGCCTGGCGAAATGATCAGATGAGATCGGCAGCAGCCGGCAACGGAAATTTAGATCCGCGTCAGTTCTCTCCTGTGACTGACGTTTGGAGCGCGTTGCGGATATCACCCAGCCGATCGAAGGAGCGAAACTCCAATATTGCGATTTCAAACAGAACCCGTGTTCCAAGCGTGCCAAAAACCAAAGCCATCCACCATGCCCAATGGCCGAGGTTGATCAACACGAATGCGCCGTAGAACGTTCCGCCGATGCCGGCCCAAAACAGGATCTGCAACAGTATCGGCGCGATCATCCGTTCAAATGTGAGAATATCGACCAGAGTTTTCATGTCATGCCTCCAGTGCCGCCGAACTTTCCAGCTCCAAGTGTGATCCAGTCTCTGTTTCAGCTGTGGCAATTGCGCGCCAGTAATCGAAGCCGGACCAGATGAGGCAAAGCCCGAACAAGAGCGCGGTAATGCGTGCGATCAGAATGTCGCCGAAGGGGCTGAGGCCGACGCCGAATGCGACAGCGGTGACAAAAAGCATCAGCATTGCCGGGCGAGAGAAAGTCGACGCGCGCAGATTTGCGACAGCAAGCAACATGTAGCCCAATACCGTCAATGTGCCGGAAACCGGAAAGGCAATAGCGACCGGGCCCATGGCATCTCCCGCACCGTGCTGATCGATAACCGCTGGAAACTCGACCGCGAGGAAAGGGGCGATGAACACTTCATAGTAGTCGAGGCCGGAAATCATCACCAGGCCGATAAAGGCTGCGATGAATCCAATGAAGCCGGTGAGCCCGGTTGATCGGGCGCTCCACAGATAAATTCCGGTGGTGCCGAGCATTCCAGCGATCAACGACAAAAGAAACAGGCAGTGGATGATAATCCATCCTGTCGAGGCGATCACCTCCGGCGTCATGTGATGCGGATGGCTTATGTAGGAATACCCGAGCAGCAGCCCCGATGCCATGAAGGCGCCAGCCGCAAGCCGGTGAAGGTTTGTAAAAGTCATGACAAATCTCCTTTGGAATTCGAGAGTTCTATGTGTTTCTGCCGCCGTCTCAACCGGCGTGAAATCGTTAGAAGGCCGAGGCCTGCGCAGACCAGAGCCAAAGCAGGAAAACCCGCCCATATTGCCTGGAAAGCTGCCGCCACTGGGTTCATTCTCAGTGTCACATTTTCGGTTCGGGGCGCCGCTGATAACTGAAAACTTGTGTCGTTCCAGTCGGGGACGCCAAACGTCTTCCACGCACTGCGTGAAAACCCGTACGGCTCGAACGGCAATCCGAATGCCGGCCGGTCGAGTTGATCATCGGCATCTGAATCATGGTACGCAATGACAGCATACCGACCGGCCGAAAACGGACCTGCGTTCCAGCTCGCTTTACCATTTTCGATCGGAACCGACGCGATGGCTATCGGATCTGAATTGCCTGCATACGCCAGTCCGGAATCAACCAGCACGATGCGGGCGAAGCCAGCATCTGATGGAAGTCCTTTGATCCTGACAGTCAATTCACCGGCGTTCAGACTACTGACCGTCGATAGACCCAGAAACAATGCGGCGATTGTGGCGGAATTGTCCGGCCGGAAAACCTGTCTGCCCATATCTGGCTCCTGTTCGCTTGCTGGCCTGTTTGATGATGCACGACAGGGAACACGCGCCGAGTGCCCGGTTCAAACCACAATTCGCAAAGTTCATGGTCAATTCGCCAACGACTGTGGTTTGACGTTCACGAAACGTGAACGGTAGACTGCGTGGGCAAACAGGAATTTCGGTGTTTCGATATGGAGTTAGCGGGCCGCTACGCCATAGCTATTGGTATTACTGCGATTGCAATGGCTTGGCTGGGCCCTGCCGGTTCGACGGAATTGATGACCGTGGAGAACCGGTTTGCATTCTGGTTGATTGCCGTCACTGTCGGCTGGCTTCAAATGATCATCATCGCCAGAGGTTTGCGCAACCTGATGTTGCCGGGCATGACACGCGGATGGGTCTTGTTGCTCATAACTGCGGCGCTCGGAGCTGTCCCGATGACATTCGAAGTCCGGTCCCTTTGGTCGGTGCTTCGCGAGGCACCGGGATATGTCGCTCCGTTGCACATTGCCTATATGACAACCTTTGCAATCAACGTGATGTTCTGTCTGATCCAATGGAGCTTTGTCGAGCGCTGGCCAATCCTGGAAGCCTCGTCGGCATTGCAGCCCGTTGAGGACAACCCATCGCAGTTGGTGGCCAACAATGCCAACCGGACGGCCACTGTGAATCAGTTGCGACGCAGGCCCGATGGGCTGTCCGGTCCAATTGTGTATTTGTCGAGTGAAGACCACTATCTGCGTGTCTGCACGCCGTCCGGCGATGGTCTTGTCCTCTATCGCATGGGGGATGCGATAGCCGACCTGAAGGGCGCAGACGGCATGCAGGTTCACAGATCCTGGTGGGTCGCCCGAAGCTCGGTCGCTGAGGTCCTGTCAAACAATGGGAGCCGTACGCTGGTACTACATAATGATATCCGGGTGCCGGTTGGCCGAACCTATCTCAGCGGTCTTCGTGATGCCGGTTGGATCTAGAAGTTATCGAAGCAACAGTGCGATTGGCTTTTCCATGGACACCAAGGATGCCGGGGAAACTCCCTTATTCCCGGATATTTAGCTGATCTTCCTGAATCAAATTCTGATCCCGTTAATCAATCACCGAAAGCGCCCTTAACAGCCGTTCGGGGGTGATCGGGTGCTGCGCCACTGAGGCGTCAAGCGGCTCCAGCGCATTGTTGACCGCATTCATCACAGCACCTGGCGCGCCGCAAGTTCCGGCTTCGCCGGCACCCTTTGCACCGAGGTCGGAAGTACAACTCGGTGTCTCAATATGGGCGATCTCGATGTCCGGCATTTCGCCGGCCATCGGCACCAGATAGTCGGCCATGGTGGCGTTCTGTAACTGACCGTTTTCCGAGTAGAGGCATTCCTCATAAAGCGCCCCTCCGATGCCCTGGACCACTCCGCCTCGGATCTGTTCATCGACCAGCTTCTTGTTGATTACCGTGCCGCAATCCTCGACCACCCAGTGACCGAGCAGCTTGACCATCCCGGTCTCGATATCGACCTCGACATAAGACGCCATGGCGCCATTGGTGAAGACGAAGGGATAGTCGGTAACGCGGAAATGCCGGGTGGCTATCAGCTCCGGTCGCACGTCGGACGGCAACTCGTTTCCACGGTAGTAGACCAGCTTGCCAAGCTCGGCCAGGCTCATACGCGGCTTCGTGCCGCCCGTGTCGACAATGTTGCCGGCCTCGATGTCAAGCGCCTCGGGTCTGGCCTGCAGCACCGTCGCGGCGGCTTCGAGAATCTGTGATTTCAGCGCCCGGGAGGCAAGCAGCATGGCTTCGCCGCCTATTCCCGCGCCTCGCGAGGCCCAGGTACCGCCGCCATAAGGGGTTGTCCTTGTGTCTCCGGTCGTGACCTTGACCTTGGCGATGTCGACTCCGATTGCAGATGCCGCGATCTGCGCCAGAATGGTTTCGGTTCCCTGTCCCTGTTCGGTGATCGATGACGAGACATGCACCGCTCCATTGGCATCGAGACGCACGGTCGCGCCATCCTGCGCCGAGATCGGTGCGCCGCCAACGCCATAGAACATCGGGCTTGGATTGGTGACCTCGACCATGCTGACAATACCGATGCCACGATGAATGCCTTTCTTGCGCAAAGCGTCGCGTTCGGATTTCAGCCCTTCATAGTCCATCATATCAAGCAGTTTGCCGAGACAGGCATGATGCGACAGATCTGCGAATTTCATGCCCGTGACTGACGTGACCGGATAGGCATCGTCGGCAAACAGGTTGCGCCGGCGCAATTCTGCCGGATCGATGGCCAATTGCCGCGCCGCATCGTCCATCAGGCCTTCCATCACCGAATTGGCGATCGGATGCCCGACGGCGCGGTATTGGCACATCACATTCTTGTTCTGGAACACCACCCGTGCCCGGCCGCGATAGGCAGGGATGTCGTAGGGCGCGCCGGTGAGATTGAGCACCTGATTGGCTTCGATGCCGGAAGACCGCGGATAGACACTGTAAGGGCCGATACCCGTCAGGTCATCGATTTCCAGCGCCGCTATCCGGCCATCTTGTCCCAGTGCCAGCCGCGCCTTGACCCGGTGGTCGCGGGCGTGGATGTCGGAGACAAAACTCTCGAACCGGTCGGCGGCGAATTTCACCGGGCGGCGCAACAGTTTGGCTGCCGCTGCGGTCGCAATTTCATCACCATAAGTATGGATCTTGATGCCGAAGGATCCGCCGACATCCGCCGCAATCACGTTGACGTTTTCCTCCTCGAAGCCGAGATGTTTGGCAAGGATTGCCTGCATCATGTGTGGCGACTGGCCGGAATAGTGGAATGTCAGCGCTTCCTCGGCCTGATCGTAATCGGCAATGCATGCCCGGGCTTCAAGTGTCACGCCGGTGTGGCGGCCGAAGGTGAAGGTCCGGTCGACCACCGTATTGGCCGGATCGGAAAAGGCCGCATTGACCTCGCCGGTTTCCACCAATCGCTCCCAGCACAGATTGTTGCCGAGTTCGGGATGGATGACCACGGCATCGCTGTCGAGCGCGCCTTCCATGTCACACATTTCCGGCAATGGATCGAAATCGACTTCGATAAGCGCGGCGGCGTCTTCGGCAATCGCCCGACTTTGTGCGACAACCATGACCACCGGTTCGCCCTGCCAGCGCGTGATGTCGCGGGCAAGGGCAGGCTGTTCGGGTGAGCGCATGCCGGCAAGATGGGTCAGAACGCCGGACCATGGCGCAATCGCCGCGGCCATGTCTTCGCCGGTGAATACGGCAATGACGCCTTGCAAGGTCTTCGCTTCGTCTGCATCCACGCCGCGAATGCGGGCATGGGCGTGTGGAGAGCGGACAAAGGCCGCGTGTACCATGCGCGGCAACACTTTATCGTCGACGAACCGGCCTCTTCCCTGGAGCAGGTGCACGGCATTGGGGCGCGGAACGGATTTGCCAATATAGGAATTCGGCCGGTCAAGTTCGTGCAGGCGCTCGCTCATAAACTGGCTCCCCGGCGGGCAATGGCAACCTCTTCCACCGCGTCGACAATGGCCTGATATCCGGTGCAGCGACAATAATTGCCAGAGATCTGGTCACGAATGACTTCGCGTGTGATCGGTTTGTCCGAATCCAGCAATTCCTGTGCCGTCAGCAGCATTCCGGGAGTGCAGAAGCCGCACTGCAGTGCATTGTGGCGATGAAACGCCGCTTGCAATTCTTCCAGTTTACCGCTGTCGGACTGCCCCTCTATGGTTTCGACCGTCGTGCCGTTTGCCTGGATCGCCAGCATCAGGCAGCCGCGCACGATCCTGCCGTCCACCCGCACCGTGCAGGCACCACATACGCCATGCTCGCAGCCGACATGAGTGCCGGTCAGTTGTTGTTCATTGCGCAGAAAATCGACCAGGTTTGTCCGTGCTTGAACCGTGGTTTCGACTTGTTCGCCGTTGATCCGAAGCGAAATCGGCATTCGTGCCGCCGTCATGGTTTTTCCTCCAGAATGCTCGTCAGCGCGCGGTTCAGCAATGTCCTAGCCAAGTGTGCCTTCATAGCCTCGCTCGCGCTGGTGTCGGAGGAAAGCTCAATGCCTTCGGTGGCTTTGCTGGCCGCAGCGGCGATCGCCGGCTGGTCCAACCTCGCACCCTCAAGGATCGCCTCCGCCTCAACAGCCCGTATCGGCCGATCGGAAATGCCGAAAAACACGATATGCGGGTCCTCGATTTTCCCTTTCGCGGCTGCCGAGAATGCCAGGCCGGCCATCGCGTAATCGCCGTGGCGACGGGTTATCTCGTCAAAGGCCACAAGGTCGTTCGGCGCCCGTTTTTTGAACTCGACAGCCGTGATGATCTCATGGTCTTCCAAGGCCGTTTCATAAAGCCCGTGGAAAAAATCGGCCGCCCTTATCGTGCGGTTACCGCTGCTGCTGCTCGCGGTGATAATTGCGTCATAGGCCAGGCAGCAGGCCGGAATTTCGGCCGCCGGATCGGCCAACGCCAGACTGCCGCCGAATGTGCCGCGATTGCGTATCGCAGCGTGAGCGACATTGCCGATTGCCTTCGACAGCAGCGGCAAATGGCGAGCGACAATTTGTGAGTTCTCTACCTCGACGTGACGGGTGAGGGCGCCGATACGGATATTGTCGCCATCCTCAACAATGCCAGAAAGACCGTCGATCCGGTTGATATCAATCAACAATTCCGGTGCGTCGAGGCGGAAATTGAGAGCGGCAATCAGGCTTTGACCACCTGCCAGGAGCCGCGCGTCGCACGTCTCGTCGTCCAGCAGGACGAACACGTCTTCAAGCGTATCCGGGCGGACATAGTCGAATTCCGGTGCTTTCAATCTGACCTCCTCCCCGGTGCAATTCCGCGTATTGTGACTTGCGCGTTGTTGACCGCTAGTATTTATCTATCGATCGATAAATAGCAAGCACGGTCGCCTTCGAGCGTCTGTCGGAGGGAGATTTCCATGGTCACCATCAGAATGAAGACAATCACCGACATGAAGCTCAGCGGTGATATCAAATCTCATGCCAGAACCGATGTTTCCACCCGCGATGTTTCTTCGATCATCGATGAACCGATTGCACGCGAGGGCACAAATCTGGGTCTGACGCCGACGGAAACACTGATGGCGTCGCTGATCGGTTGCACCAATGTCATTACCCAGCGCATCGCCCATCACAAGGGTGTCACCGTAGGAGACATGCATATCGATGCCGCCGCAAAATTTGACCGGCGCGGTGTCTCCTTGCAGGAAGAACTGGAAGTACCGTTTCCAAGTGTCGTTCTGACCATCGACATTCAGACCGACGCAACGGCCGAACAGATGGAGGAGATCAAGAGCGATTTGCAAAAATTCTGTCCGATCGCCAAGGTCATTCGCAATGCCGGCACGACGATCGATGAAATCTGGAACGTCACACCGCTCAAACTCATCTCGTAGTTAAAAAAAGATCCTCCTGGAGATTATCAATGTCAAAACCGACCCCCGATGCACAAGCGCCCGTCCTCAATGTCGAAACCGTGGGAGACGGCACATGGTCGCTTGCCGACCAGACGCCCGGAACCTTCACAATGGTGGTTTTCTACCGGGGTGATCATTGCCCGGTCTGCAAGGGTTATCTGAAACAGCTTGACGGCATGCTCGGCGAATTCGCCGAGGCCGGCGCGCCAGTCATCGCGGTTTCGATGAACGGTGCCGAACTTGCCGCAAAATCAAAACAAGAATGGGAACTTCCCAATCTGACGATCGGCTACGGCCTGTCTGAAGCCGACGCACGTGCCTGGGGGCTTTACGTATCGACCGCCTTCAAGGAGGCCGAAGCGGACATGTTCTGCGAACCTGGCCTGTTTCTCATCCGTCCCGACGGTCGCCTCTACATGGTTAATATTTCCAACATGCCCTGGGCACGCCCTTCGCTTGACGGCTTTCCGGCAAAACTGAAATTCGCCGTGGACAACAACTATCCGGCACGGGGTACGGCTTAAGCCATCTTATTCTCGCATCAGAGTGTCGACATTGGCTGACAATTGCCCGTTCGCGGACAGGCGCACACGCAATGCGTCTTCCGTAATGTCGATCTGATCGAGGGTGATACGGTCGATTTTACCTTCCAGCACGATGCCATGTTCGCGCAGCTGTTCGTTGTTCAATGCCTGCCTGGCGTTTTCCGCCGCAGATTTTGCCCGTTCGGCTTCGCCTGAAAGATCGAAGACAGCCGTCCGGGAGATCAGGTTTTCCAGCAGGGGGGCGGCAAGCGTTCCGAAAATGCCGGTTGCCGAGAGCGCTTCTTGTGATTCAACCGAGACTTCAACAGCCTCGAACCGCAAGGTCTGTTGATCGCGTATCAGCAACGGCCGTGCGGTCAGATAGACACGCCCGTCAAACCGGGCGCCCAGCAAGCCGCTGATCTTGCCGGTAAAGTCGATCGTCGCCAGCACCCGATCGCCATAGGGTGCCAGTTGGACATTTTCCGGATTGATCGAAACTCGGTGTCCGGCGCCTTCCGTGTCGAAGTCCTTGCCGTTCAGTTCACCGGTGATCGCGGCGGACAGTTGTTTCCAGGCGAGCGCTGCTGGGACGGTAAGGGTGAAAGACGGCTCGGGCAGGCCCTCCCGGATCTCGACCGTCTCCGGAAAACGACAATCCGGCTCAGCCGGCTTTTCACCGAACGAGATTTCGGTATGGGCGCGCAGTCCGAGGCCGAGCCGGATTCCGGCAGCGTCGATGTATGGCTGTGTTGCCTCCCAGGCGAGCGGTGTGATCAGAAGCCAACCCTTGCGGCCGTCACCAGCACTAAAATCATGTGCCTTGCAAAGATCGGCCTGTGCCTTGCGCGCGGCTTCCTCGACAAAATCGTCATTTTGCAGCCGGTCGTTCAATTTTCCCTGCAGCTTCGTGACCGTGTTTTCCAGTTCGCCGCGAACCAGATCGTTAACAGGGAGGGCTCCGAAATGTTTGATCGGAATTTCCGCTTTGAACAGATCCAGGGAAACAGCGAGATTTGGAGCCAGGCGCCAA
>JAJFHT010000032.1 GCA_021775495.1 Hyphomicrobiales bacterium
CAATATGGGCCTGCTGCAGGAGGTATCTGACGCGCTTGAGTCGCTCGATGTAGCGTTCGAACCGATGTCGGAACTTGAGCCCGACGCGGCGCTCGGCAATGGCGGGCTGGGCCGGTTGGCCGCCTGTTTCATGGAATCGATGGCGACGGTCGATGTGCCGGCCTATGGGTACGGCATCCGCTACGCCCATGGCCTGTTCCGCCAGCAGATATCCGACGGCTGGCAGGTCGAATTGCCGGAAACCTGGCTGGCGCATGGCACTCATTGGGAATTCGAACGGCGCGAAAGCGCCTACGAGATCGGCTTCGGCGGCACCGTCGATGTGGTGAACACGAAAAATGACGGCACCGGGAACTGCGTCTGGCGGCCGCATGACCGTGTCATCGCCGTCGCCTATGACACGCCGGTGGTCGGCTGGCGGGCCAAACGGGTCAACACATTGCGGCTATGGAGCGCCCAGCCGATCGATCCGATCCTGCTCGACGCCTTCAACGCCGGTGACCATATCGGGGCGCTGCGCGAGAGCAACAAGGCTGAAAGCATCGCCAGGGTGCTGTATCCTTCTGACCAGACGCCGGCCGGGCAGGAATTGCGGCTGCGCCAGGAGTTCTTCTTCTCCTCCGCCTCGCTGCAGGACATTCTGCGCCGTCATCTGCAACAATATGACAGCCTGGAGAACCTGCCGGACAAGGTTGCGATCCAGCTCAACGACACCCATCCGGCCATTTCTGTTGCCGAGTTGATCCGGCTGCTTGTCGATGTGTACCGGTTTGATTTTGATCAGGCGCGCGACATTGCCCGGCGGACGTTTTCCTACACCAATCACACCTTGCTGCCAGAAGCGCTGGAAAGCTGGCCGGTGCCACTGCTGGAGCGTCTGCTGCCACGGCACATGCAGATCATCTACGCGATCAACGCCAAGGAGCTGCGCCGTGCCCATGCCGAGCGCGGATTTTCCGATGCACAGATCCGTGCGATCTCGCTGATCGACGAGAATGGCGAGCGCCGGGTGCGGATGGGCAATCTTGCCTTTCTCGGCTCCCACTCGACCAACGGCGTGTCGGCGCTGCACACCGAACTGATGAAGGAAACGGTGTTCACCGATCTGCATGCGCTCTATCCCGACCGTATCAACAACAAGACAAACGGCATCACGCCGCGCCGCTGGTTGATGCAGTGCAATCCGGACCTGTTCGAACTGGTGCGCGAAACCATCGGCGACACCTTCATGGACGATGCCGAGGCGATCCGCGGCTTGGCGAAATTCGCCACGGATACGGCGTTCCAGCAGCGATTTGCCGCGATCAAACTGCAAAACAAGGAAAAGCTGACCGATCTGGTGACCCAGCGGCTGGGCATCAAGGTCGATCCGACCGCCCTGTTCGACGTTCAGATCAAACGCATTCACGAATACAAACGGCAATTGCTGAACATCGTCGAGGCGGTGGCGCAATATGACCAGATCCGCTCGCATCCCGAACGCGACTGGGTGCCGCGGGTGAAATTTTTCGCCGGCAAGGCGGCGCCGAGCTATCACAATGCCAAGCTGATCATAAAGCTGGCCAATGACGTCGCCCGCACCATCAACTCCGATCCCTCGGTGCGCGGTCTTTTGAAGGTTGTGTTCCTTCCCAATTACAATGTCTCGCTGGCCGAGATCATTGTGCCGGCGGCGGATCTTTCGGAACAGATTTCGACGGCAGGCATGGAAGCATCCGGCACAGGCAATATGAAATTTGCGCTCAATGGAGCAATAACCATCGGCACGCTGGATGGAGCCAATGTGGAGATCCGCGACCATGTCGGCGACGAGAACATCCTGATCTTCGGGCTGACGGCGGAAGAGGTGGCGGAAAGACGCGCCAACGGATACCGGCCGCGCGACATCATCGAGGCATCACCGGAATTGTCGCAGGCGCTGTCAGCGATCGAAACCGGCGTGTTCTCGCCGGACGACCCGGGCCGCTACGGCGATCTGATCGCCGGTATTCGCGACCATGACTGGTTCATGCTGGCCGCCGATTTCGAAGCCTATGACCAGGCACAGCGCCGCGCCGATGCGATCTGGTCAGATGGGACTGCCTGGAACCGCATGGCGATCAACAACACCGCCGGCGTCGGCTGGTTTTCCTCCGATCGTACCATTCGCCAATACGCCTCGGAAATCTGGAACGTGAAAACGGTGGAAAGATAATCGCCGATGGCCCATGATCAACTTCATGTCCAGGAAAACGGACGGTTCAAGACCGGTACCCATGGCTAAGGCTGCCGCCAAGTTGTCAGACTGGGCAGCCGGCAAAAAGTCGATTGATGCGATCGTCGACGGCGCGCACCGCGATCCGTTTTCCGTGCTCGGCGTGCAGCAGGCCGGTTCCGGGCTGATCGCCCGGTGCTTTGTTCCCGGAGCAAATAGGGTGACGGCTCACACACTCGCCGGCAAGGCCGCTGGCGTTCTCACTTGCCGCCACAATGCAGGGTTTTTTGAAGGCAAGCTGAAAATCCGCAAGCGCCAACCGCTGCGCTATCTGGCTGCCAATGACGGCGGTGAATGGTGGATCGGAGATGCCTATTCCTTCGGACCGGTATTGGGACCGATGGACGATTATTACATCGGCGAAGGCTCGCATCTGCGGTTGTTCGACAAACTGGGCGCACATCGCATCGACCACGAAGGCGCCTCCGGCGTGCATTTTGCTGTCTGGGCACCAAACGCCGAACGGGTTTCGGTGGTCGGAGATTTCAACAATTGGGACGGTCGCAGGCATGTGATGCGGCTTCGTGCCGAGACCGGCATCTGGGAAGTCTTTGTTCCCGATATCGGCGCCGGACTGCAGTACAAATATGAAATCATCGGTGCCGACGGCACGCGTTTGCCATTGAAAGCCGACCCGTTTGCGACGCGCAGCGAGATGCGGCCGCAGACCGCCTCGATCACCACCGACGGGTTGGCGCATGAATGGGGCGACGAGGCGCATCGCGCATTCTGGCGCACCGCAGATCACCGTCGGCAACCGATCTCGATCTATGAAGTACATGCCGGATCGTGGCGACGCAACGGTGGGGACGGGTTTCTCAGTTGGGAGGAGTTAGCTGACCAACTCATACCCTATTGTGTCGATATGGGGTTTACCCATATCGAATTTCTGCCGATCAGCGAGCACCCGTTCGATCCGTCCTGGGGGTATCAGACCACGGGGCTCTACGCGCCGACAGCACGGTTTGGCGAACCGGCCGGACTGGCGCGTTTTGTCGAAGGGGCGCACCAGGCCGGCGTCGGCGTGCTACTCGATTGGGTTCCGGCGCATTTTCCGACCGACGAATTCGGCCTTGCGCAATTTGACGGCACCGCGCTTTACGAACATGCCGACCCACGCCAGGGATTTCATCCCGACTGGAACACTGCAATCTACAATTTCGGCCGGCGCGAAGTGCTGTCCTTCCTGATCAACAATGCGCTCTACTGGTGCGAGAAATTCCACTTCGACGGCCTGCGTGTCGATGCAGTCGCCTCGATGCTCTATCTCGACTATTCGCGCAAGGAAGGCGAGTGGATTCCCAACCGCGAAGGCGGCCGGGAAAATCTCGATGCAGTCGCCTTCCTGAAGCAAATGAATGCTGCCGTGTACGGCACCCATCCGGGGGTGATGACCATCGCCGAGGAATCGACCTCATGGCCGGACGTTTCCAGACCGGTGCATGAGGGCGGTCTCGGGTTCGGCTTCAAGTGGAATATGGGGTTCATGCATGACACGCTGCAATATCTGCAACGCGAGCCGGTCCACCGCAAACATCACCACGACGAACTGACTTTCGGCCTGATCTACGCCTTTTCCGAAAATTTCGTGCTGCCGCTGTCCCATGACGAGGTCGTCCACGGCAAAGGCACGCTGCTGAGTAAAATGGCTGGCGACGATGCTCAGAAATTCGCGACCCTGCGTGCCTATTATGGTTTCATGTGGGGATATCCCGGCAAGAAACTTCTGTTCATGGGCCAGGAATTCGCGCAGCGGAACGAGTGGAGCGAGGCACGGGCGCTGGACTGGCATCTGCTTGATGCACAGGCCCATGAGGGCGTGCGCAATCTGGTGCGCGATCTGAACCGCGCCTATCGCGAAACACCGGCACTGCACCAGCGTGATTGTGAAGGCGACGGGTTCGAATGGCTGATTGCCGATGACCGGAAGAACTCGGTTTTTGCCTGGCTGCGCAAGGCGCCGCAGGCGCAACCGGTCGCCGTCATTACGAATTTTACACCGGTGAAGCGGGACGGGTACAGCATGCCGCTGCCGCATGAGGGCCGCTGGCGGGAGATCGTCAATTCGGACGCCACCGACTATGGCGGATCCGGAATGGGAAATGCCGGAAGGATCGAGGCCGTTGCCAGGGCGGATGGAGGAGCGGCAGCGATTGTCACGCTGCCGCCGTTGGCAACACTGATGTTCGTATTTGATCCGCAAAAGGTTGAGAAAAAGGGGAGGAGCAAGCGATGACGATCAGGACCCAACCGCTGGCGCGTGACGCCATGGGCTACGTACTGGCGGGCGGCAGGGGAAGCCGGCTGATGGAACTCACCGACAGGCGGGCCAAGCCGGCGGTGTTTTTCGGCGGCAAGACGCGGATCATCGATTTTGCCCTGTCGAACGCCATCAACTCGGGCATTCGCCGCATCGGCGTCGCGACACAATACAAGGCGCATTCGCTGATCCGGCACCTGCAACGCGGCTGGAATTTCCTCCGCCCGGAGCGCAATGAGAGTTTCGATATTCTGCCGGCAAGCCAGCGCATATCCGAAGCGCAGTGGTATGAGGGAACGGCCGACGCGGTCTACCAGAACATCGATATCATCGAGAGCTACGGTCCGGAATACATGGTCATTCTGGCCGGCGATCACATCTACAAGATGGATTACGAGCTGATGCTGCAGCAGCACGTCAACTCCAAAGCCGATGTCACGGTCGGTTGCCTGGAAGTGCCGCGCATGGAAGCCACCGGTTTCGGTGTCATGCATGTCGACGACGCCGACCGGATCATATCCTTCGTCGAAAAGCCGGCCGATCCGCCAGCCATCCCCGGGCAGCCCGACCTGGCGCTGGCATCGATGGGCATCTACGTGTTCAACACAGTCTTCCTGATGGATCTGCTGCGGCACAATGCCAGCCTGCCCGACGGTGAGACCAGCAATGATTTCGGCAAGGACCTGATCCCCTACGTGGTGGAGAACGGCAAGGCGGTGGCACACCGGTTTTCGCAATCCTGCGTGCGCTCGGATTTCGAAAGCGAGCCCTACTGGCGCGATGTTGGCACGGTCGATGCCTATTGGGAGGCCAATATCGACCTGACGGCGGTAACGCCGGAACTCGACCTTTACGACAGCACCTGGCCGATCTGGACCTATGCCGAGATCAAACCGCCGGCTAAATTCGTGCATGATGAAACCGGTCGGCGCGGCAGCGCCGTTTCGTCACTGATCTCGGGTGACTGCATTATCTCCGGCTCTGAGGTGACGAACAGCATGGTGTTTACGGGCGTGCGGGCGCATTCCTATTCGGCACTTGATCAGGCCGTGGTGCTGCCGGACTGCATCATCAACCGCAACGCCTCTTTGAGCAAAGTGGTGCTTGACCGGGGTGTCGTCATTCCCGAAGGGCTGGTGATCGGCCAGGACCCCGGCCTTGATGCCCGGCGTTTCCGGCGGACCGACAATGGTGTCTGCCTTGTCACACAAAAAATGGTCAACGAGCTGTAAGTGTCGCGCATGAAAGTCCTGTCCGTTGCCTCCGAAGTCTTTCCGTTGATCAAAACCGGTGGTCTTGCCGACGTGGCGGGTGCATTGCCTGCCGCGCTGGAACCGTTCGACATTGCCGTGACGACATTCGTGCCCGGATACCGTCAGGTGATGAAACAACTGAAGAAGGTCACAGAGTTGCACGCATTTCCCGATCTGTTCGGCGCACCGGCGCGCCTGCTTTCGGCGTCACGGCGTGGGCTCGACCTGATTGTGCTCGACTGTCCGGATTTCTTCGACAGGGTCGGCGGCCCCTATGGCGACGATGCGGGGCAGGACTGGCCCGACAATTGGAGGCGTTTCGCCGCGTTTTCCTTTGCCGCGGCCGAATGCGCCCAGGGGCGCGCCGGCAACTATCAGGCCGACCTGATCCACGTGCATGACTGGCAGGCGGCTATGACGCCGGCCTATCTGCGTTACGCCATGACAGATCCGCTGCCATCGGTCATCACCATTCACAATATCGCCTTCCAGGGTCAGTTCGCGGCTTCGGTCTTCGGTGATTTGAGAATGCCGCCGACTGCCATGAACATGGACGGCATTGAGTATTACGGCGGTGTCGGGTTCCTCAAGGCCGGGCTGCAGGCGGCATCGGCCATCACCACCGTCAGTCCGACCTATGCACAGGAAATCCGGCTCCCGGAATTCGGCATGGGACTGGAAGGCCTGATCAATGCACGCGCCGCAAATGTGCATGGCATCGTCAATGGCATCGATACGGAAGTGTGGAACCCGAGAACCGATCCACATCTGCGCTCCAATTACAAACCGTCCAGCCTGAAACGGCGGCGCGAAAACCGTGTGGCGGTCGAAGAACGGTTCGGCATCGATCACGATGACGGATTGCTGCTGAGCGTCGTCAGCCGGCTGTCCTGGCAAAAGGGCCTGGATATTCTCGCCGAAATGCTCGACGAAATCGTGGCGCTTGGCTGCAAGGTCGTGGTGCTAGGATCGGGTGACAGTCAGATCGAACAGGCCTTCGTGACGGCGACCCAACGCCACCCGGGCCGCATCGGCATTGTCACCGGATATGACGAGCCGCTATCGCATCTAATGCAGGGCGGGGCAGACGCATTGCTGGTGCCATCGCGGTTCGAACCCTGCGGCCTGACCCAGCTTTACGGGCTTCGTTACGGATGCGTTCCGATTGTGGCGCGCACCGGCGGCCTGAGCGACACGGTAGTCGATCACAACCACGCCGCGGCCGTGTCAGGCGTGGCCACCGGATTTCAATTTTCTCCCGTCACGCCCGAGACGCTGGTCCATGCGGTGCGCCGCGCCATTGCAGCCTATGGTGATGACAAGACCTGGTCGGCCATGCAACGGCGGGGCATGCGTACGGATGTCTCCTGGACCCGAAGCGCCGAGGGCTATTCCCGGTTGTTCAATTCGCTGCTGCAGGACAGAACATGACACAGACAATAGCCACGACGCCGTTTGACGACCAGAAACCTGGAACCTCCGGGCTGCGCAAAAAGGTCAAGAGATTTCAGCAAACCAATTATGCACAAAACTTTCTGCAGGCAATCTTCAACAGCCTGGAGGGGTTCGCAGGATCGGCCCTGGTGATCGGCGGCGACGGCCGCTTCTACAATCGCGAAGTGATCCAGTCGGCGATCAAGATGGCGGCGGCGAACGGTTTTGGCCGGGTGCTGGTCGGCAAGGGCGGGATTCTGTCGACGCCAGCTGCCTCGCATGTCATCCGCAAACACAGCGCATTTGGCGGAATCATTCTGTCGGCAAGCCACAATCCGGGCGGGCCGGACGGCGATTTCGGCATCAAATACAATATCGGCAATGGCGGACCGGCACCGGAAAAAATCACCGAGGCGATCTTCCGGCAGACAAGCAGCCTGACTTCATACCGCATCGCAGACGCAGCAGATATCGATCTCGACCGGATCGGCACCTCTGACATCGGTGACATGCAGGTCGAGGTGATCGATCCGGTCGCCGACTATGCTGAACTGATGCAGCAGCTTTTCGATTTCGATGCGATCCGCGCCCTGTTGCGTTCCGGCTTCCGCATCGTGTTCGACGCCATGCATGCGGTGACCGGACCTTACGCCAAAGAGATTCTGGAAAGGCAGCTGGGCGCGGCGGCTGGTTCGGTGCGAAATTTCGTGCCGGAGCCGGATTTCGGCGGGCACCATCCGGACCCCAATCTGGTGCATGCCAAGGCGCTGTACGACCTGATGATGTCGGCAGACGCGCCTGATTTCGGAGCGGCGTCCGATGGGGACGGTGACCGCAACCTGATCATTGGCAAGGGAATTTTCGTGACACCGTCGGATTCACTGGCGCTGCTGGCGGCCAACGCCCACCTGGCGCCAGGATATGCGAAGGGGCTAGCCGGCATCGCGCGTTCCATGCCGACCAGCGCCGCCGCCGACCGGGTAGCGGAAAAACTCGGCATCGGCATGTTCGAAACACCGACCGGCTGGAAGTTCTTCGGCAATCTGCTTGATGCCGGCAAGGCGACGATCTGCGGCGAGGAAAGCGCCGGCACCGGATCCGACCATGTTCGCGAAAAGGACGGGCTGTGGGCGGTGCTGCTATGGCTGAACATTCTGGCAAGGCGCGGCGAAAGCGTGCAGGAGATCGTCACCGGACACTGGTCCGAATACGGCCGCAACTATTATTCACGGCATGACTACGAAGAGGTCGATATCGAAGCCGCAGAGGCGCTTGTCGGGTCCCTGCGCAAACGTTTGCCCGAATTACCGGGCCAGAGCATCGGCGATCTCACCATCGCGGCGGCTGACGATTTTTCCTATCTCGATCCGGTCGATGGCTCACGCAGCGACCATCAGGGTATCCGCATTCTGTTCGATGGCGGGTCACGTCTGGTGTTCCGCCTGTCGGGTACCGGGACCGCCGGCGCAACGATCCGGCTCTATGTCGAACGTTACGAACCGGATACGACCCGACACGGGATTGAGACCCAGGATGCGCTGGCGGACCTGATCGGCGCGGCGGAAAAGATTGCCGGCATCGTCAAACATACCGGGCGCGCTGCGCCGACCGTGATCACCTGACGGTGGAGACGGCATTTTGCACAGAACGGCTCGGCGCAACTGTGATGAACCACGGCGTACATTTTGCCGTGCGCTCGCAATCCGCCAGTTCGATTTCGGTCTGCCTGTTTGATCCCGAAACCGGGACACAGACAAGCCGAACGGAGCTAGGGCAACAGGAAGGCCTGTTCTCCGGACTGGTTGGCGATGCCGGGCCGGGCACGCATTACGGCCTGCGAGCGGATGGCGGCCATGACCCCGATGCTGGCCTGTTCTTCGATCCGGCGAAATTGCTGGTCGACCCCTACGCAAAGCGTATTGACCGAAGCTATCGCTACGACCAGCAGCTGAGAGCGCCGCGAGCCGAAAAAATCGACACCGCATCTCTGGTTCCAAAAGCGATCGTGGAGACACCGTTGCCGGACCTGCCCGATGCCGCCCCGATGTTCGATCCCGGCGGCCTGATCTACGAACTGGGTGTGCGATCTTTTTCCATGCGACATCCGGAGATTTCAGAGCATCAGCGCGGCACGCTCGGCGCACTGAAACATCCGGTAATCATCGAGCACCTGAAATCGATCGGCGTCTCGGCGGTCGAATTGATGCCGATCACCGCCTGGATCGACGAGCGGCATTTGCAGCCGCTCGGGCTCGGCAATGCCTGGGGGTACAATCCGGTAAGTTTCATGGCGCTGGACCCACGGCTGGCCCCGGGTGGCATCGCCGATCTGCGCGATGTGACGGCGGCGCTGCACGCGGCCGGTATCGGCGTCCTTCTGGACGTGGTGTTCAACCACACCGGCGAAAGCGACCGGTTTGGCCCTACCCTGTCACTTCGCGGACTGGACAATTCGCTCTACTACCGGCACGAGCCGGACGGTTTGCTGATCAATGACAGCGGCTGCGGCAATACGCTTGCATGCGATCATCCGACAGTCCGCCAATTGATCCTCGACAGCCTCAGTCATTTCGTCCGGCAGGCCGGGGTCGATGGTTTCCGATTTGACCTCGCCACCGTGCTCGGCCGCTCGGCGTCCGGCTTCGATCGCCGGGCACAGTTGTTTGCCGAGATGGCCGATGACCCGGTGCTTGGCGACCGGATCATGATTGCCGAGCCGTGGGATATCGGGCCCGGCGGTTATCAGCTTGGCAATTTCCCGACGAATTTTCTCGAGTGGAACGACCGGTTCCGCGATGGCGTTCGGCGCTTCTGGCGCGGCGACGATCGCATGACCGGCGAACTGGCGACGCGGCTTGCCGGGTCATCGGATATGTTTCAGCAGGAGGGGTCCGACACCACCCGAAGCATCAATTTCATTGCCGCCCATGACGGCTTCAGCCTGCATGACCTTGTGTCTTACGAACACAAACACAATGCAGCCAATGGCGAGGATAATCGTGACGGTCATGACGACAACCTGTCGTGGAACAATGGTGTCGAGGGAGACAACAGCGCCCCGGAGATAGTAGAAAAGCGCCGCAGCGACGTCATGGCCCTGCTGGCAACCCTGTTCGCCTCGCGCGGTTCGATCATGCTGACGGCCGGAGACGAGTTCGGCCGCAGCCAGAAGGGCAACAACAATGCCTATGCGCAGGACAATGACATCACCTGGCTCGATTGGGCAAACCGCGATCTGGAGCTGGAAGGTTTTGTTTCCGGTCTGGCGCGAATGCGGGCTGATCTTCCGGTGTTGCAGCAGTTGCGGTTTCTCGACGGGCAGGCATCGTCCGAGACCGACATACCCGATGTCAGATGGCTCAGGCCGGACGGTTCGGCAATGGCCGAGGTCGATTGGAATGGCGCCGATACCGACACTTTTTTAATGATCCTCGCATGTGGAGAATCGGACGACACGCGCCAGCTGGCGATCTGTTTCAACCGCTCCACCTACCCTGCCCATATCCAACTGCCTGCCGAATCCGGCTATTCCTGGCGGATCGCGAACCAGCCTGAAGAGGCTTTTCCATCCGCCTTGCCGGCGCGCTCTTCGCGTTGGGCTGTCGAATGCAAATCTCATAAAACCGGAACGGACCGCACCTCATGACTGCAAATGACAACATGTTCAAACGCACACCAGACTGGTGGCGCGGCGCAGCAATCTACCAGATCTATCCGCGCTCGTTTCAAGACAGCAATGGCGACGGTCTCGGCGACCTGAAGGGTATCACCAGACGATTGCCGCATGTCGCTTCGCTCGGCGTCGATGCGATCTGGATCTCGCCGTTCTTCACCTCGCCGATGGCCGACATGGGATATGACGTTTCGGACTATTGCGATGTCGATCCGCAGTTCGGCTCGCTGGATGATTTTGACGACCTTGTTGCCGAGGCCCACCGGCACGGCCTCTATGTGATCATCGATCTGGTGCTGTCGCATACTTCGGACCAGCACCCGTGGTTTGTCGAGAGCCGCGCCAGCCGTAATAATGCGAAGGCCGACTGGTATGTCTGGGCCGATCCGAAACCGGACGGCACGGTGCCGAACAATTGGCTGTCGATCTTCGGCGGGTCCTCATGGGAGTGGGACAGCAGCCGGCTGCAATATTACCTGCACAATTTCCTCGCCGCCCAGCCCGATCTCAATTTTCACAATGAAGACGTGCAGCAGGCATTACTCGACGCAGCGCGCTTCTGGCTGGAACGCGGTGTCGACGGTTTCCGCCTCGATACGGTGAATTTCTATTTCCACGACACCCAATTGCGGGACAATCCGCCATTGGCCAGCGATCAGGTTTCCGACGTGCCGGCAACCAATCCCTACGGCTACCAGGATCACCTTTACGACAAAACACAGCCGGAAAATCTAGGATTCCTGCAGCGCTTCCGTTCGCTTCTTGATGAATATGACAACCGCGCCACTGTCGGCGAAGTCGGCGACGGGCTGCGTTCGCTGAAAACGGTCGGCGCCTATACGTCCGGCGGCAACAAGCTCGACATGTGTTACACGTTTGACCTCTTGAGCGAGAAATTTTCTGCCGATCATTTCCGCCAGTCCGTCGACGGCCTGGAGGCCGCGATCGGTGATGGCTGGGTCTGCTGGGCCTTTTCCAACCATGATGTGCAGCGACACCTGTCACGCTGGACCGATCAGGGCGAAAACCCGGCACAACTGGCGAAGTTCGCGATCCATCTGCTGGCCGCATTGCGCGGTTCGATCTGCCTCTACCAGGGCGAGGAACTGGCGCTCGGCGAAGCCGAACTGGCGTTCGAGGATCTGCAAGACCCTTACGGCATTCGGTTCTGGCCCGGCTACAAGGGCCGCGACGGCGCGCGCACGCCGATGGTCTGGGACGCCAAGTCAGAGAATGGCGGATTTTCCGAAGGCAAGCCATGGCTGCCGGTTCCGGCAGATCACGTTGAAAAGGCGGTCTCGGCTCAAGATGCGGAAAATGACTCGGTGCTTTCAGCCTATCGCGGCGCCCTTCAATTGAGGCAGCACCATACCGCGCTGGTCGATGGGGCCATCGCATTCACTGATGCGGCGCCGAACCTGCTGGTTTTCAAACGCGAATCAGATGTCGAGACGATCCTTTGCGTGGCCAATTTCTCCCACGGCCCGATCGAGTGGTCGCACCCTTCACTTGAGGATACGAGGGTTCTTGAAAGTCATCCCGGTGACAGCCGGTTGACGTCGGAGGGGACCATTTCGATCGCCGCGCGCAGCATTGCCTTTCTGTCCATCGGGTCCTGAAATATTCAACCAGAACCGGCCTTCTCTGTTGCGCCTATTTAGGCGCGACAGCGTTCTGAACGCCGTGCTCGGCCAGATTGACGATACAAGACCAGATAAAGCCGGCCACACCGACCGCTCCGCAGCACAGGCCGGCAAAACAGGTAAACCAGCCAAACCCGAAAAGCGCTCCAAGCATCACATATTTGACGGCGAAGGCCAAAACACTCGCTGTCACAACTGTTCCGATTGGCACCCCAACCAACCAGAACCACACGCCTTCCGAACCGCCTTCCTCAAGCCAGGCACAAATGACCAGAAAGCCAACGAAGCCGGCAACAAGCTGTAATATTGCCCAGAAATAGGAGCTGCCGCCTTCATGGGTCAGTCGGGTCCAGGCGGCGGCGATCCCAACCAGAGGCGCGATCAGCTTCTGTCCCAAACTGGAACTATTCCCGCCGGTTTGCTGTCGACCCAGGTCCTGTAGCATCCGGTTGGATTCAGCCGGAGAAAGTCCGAACTGCTGTTCCACCCAGCCTTCACACTGCTCGTCGAACTGTTTTCTGGCCGCACCGGATTCAGCGATACAATCGGCAACCCCAGGATTGGCGGATGAACACTCACCTTCCGCCGTGCACTCCACCTGTCCGATCCCCGGCAGGCAAGGCCTGCTGGCCTTACCGTTCAGATATCTGCAGGTCGCATCGCGGGTTGCGGTGGTCAGTTCGACGGTGTTGCTATCGGCTGCAGTCTTTGCGGGAACCGATACCGGTTTTGCGTTGGGTTCCTCTTTGAGTGCTTCGCAGTGTACCGCGTGATCGGCCAGATTTTCCGGCCTTTCCGTTTGCTGTTTGCCTGACGAAGAGCCGTCTGCGGAAGACCAGTTCGTCTCACCTCTCAAGGCAAATGCAGTCACATCGCCAAGGTAGTTGGTGGCAAGAGTCCAGGGTGTCAGCGCGTCGATGGAATTGTACCAACGCTGCTGCAGCTCAAGCGCGGAGCGGTAGGTGTTCGCGGTTGTCATAAACTCAAACACTTTGCCGACTGCCAGGGATATACAGCAGCCCAGAACAAAGATGATCAGTTTTCCAGCCAAACCGGAACGGCTTCGTACGCCACTCGAGTCCTCTGCCATGGACACCTCCATGCAGCATCGTCACCGGTGGATTTTTCTGCGCCCGGCAACCCCGCAGGCAGAATAAGGCAAATCCGCGAAGAATCCAATTTCGCAAAAAAGCCGGTTCAATGTCGATCCGGGCCCGTCGACCTCGTTATCGGTGTGAAGGCGATGCTGCCTTCGACACAAAACAGGAGACAAAAATGCCGATCAATACCGCACTCATGGCCGGAAGCGCAGCCCTGCTTGTTCTTGCCGCCACCCCATTCGCCCTGCCCGGCAACACCCATGTCGAGCGTTCCGCAGTGATCGCCGCGGCGCCGGATGAAATATTCGGAATGTTGTCGAGCAATCGCGGCTTTCAGCAATTCAACCCCTTCAAGGACACCGATCCGGACCTTGAAATCAAACTGATGGGACCGGAACGCGGCATCGGATCGGGCTTCAGCTTCAAGGGTAAGGAGGGTTCTGGAACGCAGACCATCACGGCTCTGGAAAAAAACCGTTCGGTGACAATGAAAATCGACCTTGGCGCGATGGGACAGCCGACCCAGCGTTTCCATCTGACACCGCTGCAGGACGGCACCCGCGTCGTCTGGGGCATGGACGCGGAGTTTGGACTCAACCCGATCGGGCGGATTTTCGGCCTGTTCATGGACGGTCAGCTTGGACCCGTCTATGAGCGGGGGCTGAAAAACCTGTCGCGCGCCGTCGCCCTGCCAGCCTGACCACCGGCATCATCAAACCAAGGAAACGAAATCATGCGATACACACTCTTTCTCTACAGCGATGAAGCCGATTTTGCAGACGCCACGCCGGAGCAGATCGAACAGTCGAAAACCGTCTACGGAGCCTATATCAACGATCTGCAGCAGGCCGGCGTGTTTGTCGATACCGATTGGTTGAAACCGTCGACGACGGCAACGACGATCAGCCTGCGCGGCGGCTCCCGCCGGGTCCAGGATGGGCCCTATGCCGATACCAAGGAGCAGCTCGGCGGGTATTTCGTCATCGAAGTCGCCGATCTCGACGCGGCGCTTGCCTGGGCGGAAAAATGCCCGGCGGCGCATATGGGTGTGGTCGAAGTCCGGCCATCGGCGATGCAGGGCTGAACCACATGGTCTCAGCCGAACAGCGTGCCACTGAGGTGGCGCGCTCTTCCTACAGCCGGCTTCTGGCCCTGCTGGCGGCGCGAACGGGCGATATCATGGCGGCCGAAGACGCGCTGGCCGAGGCCTTTCGCAAAGCATTGGAGACATGGCCGGCCAAGGGGGTTCCAGCCAATCCCGACGGCTGGCTGATGACCGTTTCCAAAAATGCCCTGCGCGACGAATATCGCAGTGCCAGACATCGCACTCGCGCGCGGCTTGACAGTGAAGAAGGTCTGCAACAGGCCATGACCGAAATCGATCCCGATGCCATTCCCGATGACCGGCTGAAACTGTTGTTCGTCTGCGCCCATCCGGCGATTGCCGAAACGATCCGCACGCCGCTGATGCTGCAAACCGTGCTCGGCCTCGACGCGGAGGCGATCGGCCTGGCATTCCTGATTCCGGCGACCGCGATGGCGCAGCAACTGGTACGCGCCAAACGCAAGATCCGCGACGCGCGGATACCCTTCGCGCTGCCGGAAAAGAGCGAGATGCCGGAACGACTCGAATCCGTGCTCGAGGCAATCTATGGAGCCTACGCAATAGATTGGGATGGCCTGGAAACTGCCGGTCGGACAGAAGATCTGGCAACGGAATCGCTGTTCCTGGCCGACCTGCTGGTCAGCCTGCTGCCGCAGCAGCCCGAGGTGCTCGGGCTGGCCGCGCTGCTGTCCTTTTCCGTCGCCCGCCGAACCGCACGTTTTTCCAGCGACGGCGCGTTCATTCCGCTTGAAAATCAGGATCCGCAAAACTGGGATCGGCTGCGCATCTCAAGAGCAAGGGCGCTGTTGCAACGGGCTTGCACGCTTGGACAGGTCGGTCGCTTTCAGATCGAAGCCGCCATTCAGGATGTACATTGCGACCGGATGCAATCCGGAGTGACGGACTGGAACGCGCTTGCCCATCTTTATGAAGCGCTTGTCCGGCTGGCGCCGACCGTGGGGGCGGCGGTAAGCCGTGCAGCCGTGTTCGGCCGCGCCCGCAATCCGCAAGCCGGGCTCGACTGCCTGGCTCAATTGAATCGCGAACTCATCGACAGCTACCAGCCGGCGTGGGCAACGCGTGCACATCTGCAGCAACTCAGCGGAGATCGTGAAGCCGCGGGTGACAGCTATCGGCGTGCAATCTCATTGACGACCGATATGGCTGTTCGCAGATATCTGGAAAAATGCCTGGATGGACTGGCGACTCGCTGATTGTTTCAATCCCGGTCCGACAGCCGGTCGCCGCTTTAAACGAAGAATTTCAAACACCACCGTCACCATAATCCACAGCCGTGCGCGGTGCGGCCATATCTAAGGCGCCTGCCTGCCGTTAAGATCAGCGGCAATCAGAGAGATTTTCAGGAGAAAAGCCATGGAAGGCGCAACGGTCGTCGATCACCCGCTGGTGCAGCACAAACTCACAATCATGCGGGACAAAACCACGTCGACCGCAAGCTTTCGCCGGTTGCTGCGCGAAATTTCGCTGCTGCTTTGTTATGAGGTGACCCGTCCTCTCAAACTGACAACCACCAAAATCGAAACGCCAATGGGCGAAATGGAAGCGCCGAAACTGGCCGGCAAGAAGCTGGTGTTTGCGTCCGTTCTGCGTGCCGGAAACGGACTTCTGGAGGGCATGCTTGATCTTGTCCCGTCGGCCCGTGTCGCCCATGTC
>JAJFHT010000311.1 GCA_021775495.1 Hyphomicrobiales bacterium
TTGCTGCCGCGAACAGCACGATCGCAGCGGCAAGCCGGAGCATCAGTCGAGATCCAATATTTCGGTTTCGGCGATTTCGATACCGAAGCCTTGCAATCCGACATAGTGACGCTCGCGGGAGGCAAGCAGCCTGATGGATGATATGTCGAGATCGCGCAGAATCTGTGCACCCAGGCCGATTTCACGCCACTCGTTTTCTCGGTCCTGTGCTTCGTCATGACTCTCCGTCTCGGTGGGGTCGAGACCGCGCATGCGCTGCTGATGCGCGACACCGACCGATCCTTCACGCAGATAGACAATGACGCCGCGGGTCTGACGCCCCATGGATTTCATGATTTCCTGCAGGCGGTGTCCGGTTCCGAAAACATCCGCAACGACATCTTCCTTGTGGAGCCGAACGGGTATTTTCTCGCCGTCCCTTATGTCTCCGAAGACAATCGCCAAATGGTGCATGGTGTCCCAGGGCAAGGTGTAGGTGTAGGCCGTCGCCGGCCCACCCGGCGTTTCGATCTCAGATGTCTCAATTCGCTGGACCAGGCTTTCCTGATGCTGGCGATAGGTAATCAGATCGGCAACCGAAACCTGTTTCAAACCATTCGCTTCGGCAAATGAGACGACTTGCGGCCCGCGCATGACCGATCCGTCATCATTGACAAGTTCGCAGATCACGCCGACGGGAGGCAGATCGGCCAGCTTGCACAAATCCACCGCGGCTTCCGTGTGTCCGGACCTCATCAACACCCCGCCTTCGCGAGCAATCAGCGGAAATATGTGACCGGGCCGGACAAAATCCGGCGCACCGGCATTCGGGTTTGCCAGATTGCGCACGGTCAGGGTGCGGTCATCGGCTGATATTCCAGTCGTGGTGCCGTGTTTATAGTCTACCGTAACCGTGAAGGCGGTGGAATGCGGCGCATCATTGTCGGCCACCATCGGCGCCAGATTGAGCCGGCGGGCGTCGTCACGGGTCATCGGCGCGCAGACGATCCCGGATGTGTGCCGAACGATGAAAGCCATTTTCTCCGGCGTGCAGTGAACCGCCGAGACGATGAGATCGCCCTCGTTTTCACGCCCGTCATCATCCATCACAACGACAATTTCGCCACGCTCGAATGCCCGGATGGCTTCGACGGTCTTCTTTTGCTCATAGGCCATGAAAATCGATCCCGATATTAGCTGTGCGGCAGGTCAGACCCTGCCGGTTTGTCCGCGATGGCGCAGATAGTGATCGGCAAGTGTGCAAGCCATCATCGCCTCGCCGATCGGCACGGCTCTGATCCCGACACAGGGGTCATGACGGCCCTTGGTCACCACGTCAATCTCATTGCCGTCGGCATCAATCGATTTGCGCGGATTGAGGATGGAAGAGGTTGGCTTGACCGCGAAACGCGCGACCACCGGGGCACCGTTGGAAATGCCGCCCAGCACGCCGCCGGCGTGGTTTGACAAAAATAGCGGCGAGCCGTCATTTCCCATTCTCATTTCGTCGGCATTGGCTTCACCGGTCAGCCGGGCCGCTTCAAAACCATTACCGATTTCCACCCCCTTGACCGCGTTTATCGACATCAGATTGGACGCAATATCCTGGTCGAGCTTGGCGTAAATCGGCGCGCCAAGCCCTGCCGGTACGCCTTCGGCGACAATCTCAATCACCGCGCCAACCGACGATCCCGCCTTGCGCACGCCATCAAGATATTCAGTGAAAACCGGCACGGATTCCGCATCCGGGCAAAAGAAGTCATTTTTGTCGACCTCGCCCCAGTTCCAGCGGTCCCGGTCGACAGATTTGATGCCCATGGAAACAAGCGCGCCGCGTACGGATAAGTCGGGCATCACCTTGCGGGCAATTGCGCCGGCGGCGACCCGTGCAGCGGTTTCGCGCGCTGAAGACCGTCCGCCGCCACGAAAATCGCGAATGCCGTATTTGGCGTCATAGGTGTAGTCGGCATGTCCCGGCCGGTAGCGCCGGGCAATATCGCTGTAATCCTTCGATCGCTGATCGACATTCTCGATCATCAGCGAAATCGGCGTTCCCGTCGTGATCATGGTTTCCTGATCATCATCAAGGATAACGCCGGACAACACCCGCACCTGGTCCGGCTCACGCCGCTGGGTAACGAACCGTGACTGGCCGGGGCGGCGTTTGTCCAGAAACGACTGGATCTCCATTTCGGAAAACCGAATATTGGGTGGACATCCATCAATGACACAGCCCAATGCGATGCCGTGGCTCTCGCCCCAGGTGGTGACCCGAAAAAGATGACCGAATGTATTGTGCGACATGGGTTTTCCTGCTGCGGCAAGCCGCCGGGTTCTATTGTCGAATTGCCACCGGGTCAAATTGCATCGGTCGATGAACTCCCAGTCATCGGAGTTCGCTCCAGTTTTGACACAATCGCGATGTTGATGTGGATGTGATATAGCGTTTACGTCTTCGCGCATGATGCGACAAGACAGCAGTGAAAGAGGAACTCCGATGCGCAGAACAATCAGCGCCATTGCGGCTCTTGCAGCCCTTGCAGCGACGACCGTCGCCGCCTTTGCGGAAATTGCTGAAGGCAAAATCAAGTCGATTGATGCCGACGCTTTCGTAATAACGCTCGATGACGGGAAAAGTTACAAGCTGCCCGGTGAATTCGACATCACTGCAATCACGAAAGACATGACGGTGCTGATCGCATATGACGCCGTCAATGGTGAGAATCAGATCACGGATATGGAATTGTCCGAGTAAAGCACCGAATTCCGCCATTCGGACAATTTGCTCACAGCCAGTCGAGTTTACCGCGTTCCAGCCTCAACACACGATCCTGAGGGATTTCGAGCTTGGCTGCCTCATTGCCACCAAGTCCTCCGATAATATGAAACAATGTGCGCATGTTGCCGCCATGCGTGACGCACACGGTTGGGCCGCTGAGCCTGTCCAGCCAGTTACGCATCCTGTGCGACAACATTTCATAACTCTCAGCAGTTTTACCAGACGGTCGAAAATCCCATTTGCCGACCGAACGGCGCGCGGTGATGCCAGACTGTCTGTCATCGATTTCAGCCAGTGTGAAACCTTGCCAGTCGCCGAAATTTACTTCCATCAATAGGGGGTCCGTGCGGTAGCCGTCCGCATCAAGTTTCATCCGGGCCCTGATGCGTTGCATTGTTTCCCGGGTCCGTCGCAGCGGACTGGCAACAAAATCAAACTGATCGGCGGATTTGACCAGAGTGCGCAGGCAATCACCATTGCGATCGGCCTGACCGCGCCCATGCTGGTTAATGTCGATGTCCATCTGGCCCTGAATCCGGCCTTCGACGTTCCAGTCGGTTTGGCCGTGACGGGAAAAGTAGACGAGTTGGCGGGACACATTGCACTCCGTCGGATCCGATCAGCTGAATGCTGCACCGCAGCCCGAAATTGTCGATCCTCAGTCTTTCACAGCCGAGATGTCCGGTGCATCAACCGCTTTCATTCCGACGACGTGGTAACCCGAATCGACGTGAACGACCTCACCGGTGACACCCCGCGACAGCGGCGACAGGAGATAAAGCGCCGAATCGCCGACCTCGTCGATCGTCACCGTCCGTTTCAGCGGCGAATTGTACTCGTTCCAGCGCAGGATATAACGGAAATCGCCAACTCCAGAGGCGGCGAGTGTCTTGATCGGACCGGCCGACAACGCATTGACCCGGATACCACTACCTCCAAGATCGACGGAGAGATAGCGCACACTGGCCTCCAGCGCAGCCTTGGCAACACCCATCACATTGTAATGCGGCATGACCTTCTCGGCACCGTAATAGGTCAGGGTCAGGATCGAGCCGCCTTCACTCATCAAAGGTTCGACCCGCTTTGCCACCGAAGTCAGCGAATAGACCGAAATGTCCATCGTCTGGGTGAAGTTTTCCCTGCTGGTATCGACATAGCGCCCGGTCAATTCGTCCTTGTCGGAAAAGGCGATGGCGTGAACCAGAAAATCAATCTTGCCCCATTTGTTCTGGAGGTCGTCAAAGACCGCGTCCAGGGTGCTTTCATCGGTAACGTCGCAATGCCCGGCAACATGAGCGCCCAATTCGGCGGCCAGAGGTTCGACCCGTTTTTTCAGCGCTTCACCCTGATAGGTAAAAGCCAGTTCGGCGCCGGCGGCGGCGCAGGATTTTGCTACACCCCATGCAATCGACCGTTTGTTTGCAACCCCCATGATGAGGCCGCGTTTTCCCGCCATCAGGCCATTGCCATCCGACATATTCAACTCCAGTCTGGTCCATCCTGATCCGCCTATCGCACAAGCACCGGTTCCCTTCAAGGCTCCATCAGGCCACAAAGACCTGCAATGACGCGATTGAGATCAGGCTGGACCTACGGTCCGACGGTCAGGAAGGCTGGTTCTGCTTCATCAGGGCTTCCAGGGCGCTGTCGCCGTTTTCGGGAAGCATGATTCGAATGTGGGCGTAGAGATCGCCATGGCCGCCGCCTTTTACCGGAAGGCCCCGGCCCTTGAGTCGCAACACCTTGTCCGAACTGGACCAGGCCGGAACCGTCACCGCGATGCGCCCGGAAGGCGTCTGCACAGGCGTCTTGCAACCCAGAACGGCATCGCGC
>JAJFHT010000312.1 GCA_021775495.1 Hyphomicrobiales bacterium
AAACCAACGAAAGCCTATCTGACTCATATGCACATACCATTGGACTACGAGACCGTTCTGAAAGAGACACCCGATCATGTGCAGCCGTGTTTCGATGGTATGGTAATTGAGGTAACCCTGTGAACTATTTGTTTTAAAACAATATAGTTCAATTTGCATTGACTTATGCATAGGCCGTTCGATGTCATGCGGGCTACGGTATAAGTTCCATAATATATCTTATGCGACTTTCGTTTGTCACGACAAAGTAGAGATGCGGCAGTTCAGCAATTTAGCGATGCGACACTCCCCGGCTTTGAATAGCCGGGATTTGAATCATGGAATTCTACACGATGAACAAGCGCGAACTCGACCGTCTGGAATTCATATAACGCAAAAAAAGCCGCAAGATTGGCATTACTGCCTTAGCGCAGTTGATGGCACTGAGCGGAACCAGATGCATCGATTGATGGCTGGTTAACGAGAGCATGGTGCTTGTGCCTTTTTGGGCAATAGCAAATCCCTGCTCTGTCACGCGAAATGGGAAATTGAACGCTTGCCCTGCCTGAGCGGCTTTCAGCTATCACCCCTTTCTGGCGATCTCCGTGGGTGTTTTGGAGTCGCAGTCATATTGTCGGCGATCTGCGAAGTGGATCGCGAGAATTTGTTGACCCGGGCCAGAATAGACAACGCCGTCCATTGTGTTGGATTGATCTCATCGCTCATTCATCTTCCGGCAGAATTGGGCCAAGGCGGTCGAAAATTTCTCTCACGCGCTTGTGATCATGTGGTTTCCTTATTGTATAATAGCGACTCGAAATTACTCTTGCAATACGAGCGACAATGCGCAAATTATAGCGAGTCGCTTCTTTTGACGGTGTTACCTCTGCACAGCACGTAAACGAAAGTGTGCATGCACCGTTGCTTTGCCTAACAGACGTCTTTGACATCGCGTCCGGTGATTTGAGCCCGCCAGGCAATGTGGAATAATCCCGCTACGCAGTAATCTTGCGGGTTCTGATAGGACCCGCGTGTCTTGAAGTCAGAACTATTCGATCACCAAGTTGTCTCAAGTTTATGGAGAAGAAAATCATGGTTGAAACAAATGGCGCGTTCCCCGCGCCGGAGCTCTCCGTCGATCAATGGTTCAATTCCAAAGAAGGTTTGTCGCTTGAAAAACTACGCGGACGACCTGTCCTGATTCATGCGTTCCAAATGCTTTGTCCGGGTTGTGTAAGCCACGGAATTCCGCAAACGCAGAAAGCGCGAGCGATTTTCGAAAAGACCGATTTGCAAGTGATAGGTTTGCACACTGTTTTTGAACATCACGAAGCCATGACCCCGGTCGCGCTGGGGGCTTTCCTGCACGAATACCAGATCAAATTTCCAGTCGGCTTGGACAAACCAACAGCAAACGACGGCATTCCGGCAACGATGGCGGCCTATTCCATGCGTGGCACCCCGACCACGCTTCTAATCGACCGCTCGGGAAATCTTGTCGCCAATCTCTTCGGCCAGATCGAGGACATTGTACTGGGATCATTGATCCAATCACTGTTGGCGAGCCCGGTTGTGAAACCGGGTTCCGACGGAATTGAAAAAACGGTCAACAGCAACGAACGACGCAATGAAGATGGATGCAAAATCCCCGCTGCATGAACTCCCGCCCAAAATAACGAATTCGCCTTGATTGCGGTTGTGGAAAAACAACCGGGTTGGGGTGTTAAATTCGATGAAGAACACCGAAACGGAGATTGGCATTTTGCGGCATTCAAACCGGACGGATCAGTCGCGGTCGGAAAAGATTTGAACACCTGCCGCGCCTGCCACGCATCACTGGTTGACCAAGATCACGTATTTCGACTGAGCATATGGGCAACTAGATAGAGCTCCAGTATGTGACTAGAGACGCACAAAACCGTTGTCGAAATCCTCCATAGCCCCAACATTCTCTGTTCCACCCACTACAGTACAAGACTGGTGCGACGGGATATCCTGAGCACCGTTGAGCTTCGGCACGATTGAAAACGCGTCAGTTGTCCCAGACCATGAGCGGCCGCACTTCAATCCGGCCATGCGTGGCTGTCGGGATCATTGCTGCATATTTCAGCGCTTCATCCATGTCGGCGCAATCCAGCAGATAATATCCGCCCAGTTGCTCCTTTGTTTCAGCAAATGGACCGTCCATCAATTCGGCCTTACCACTGCGCACAGCTACGGTCTTGGCCGCGCCGACCGGCTGAAGTGCGTCGCCGGCGATGAATTTTCCTTCATTTCTGACTTTCTCCGTGAAGTCGCCATAGGCTTTCATGTAGGCACCGAGTTCCGGAGTGTTCGGTTGCGGACCGGTGCCGTCTGCAGAATAAATGAGACAAATATATTGCATTGGAGACGTCCTTGTTGATTGCACTGCGAACATCAGAGTGCGGGCATTCAGTCGCCATTTCAAGGCAGGAAGTTAGCGGGCTTGCTACGCCATGCTTGTGGACAAGAAACAATCAGTTTGGTGGAAGCGATGTTCGGCCGGTGCCCGCAGCGGTAATGTCGGTTCATGCAAAGCTCAAAAGACATATCCAGGCTGCTTGAAATCATGGCCGCTCTGCGCGATCCCGAGACTGGCTGTCCCTGGGATGTCGAGCAGGTTTTTTCTTCGATAGCATCCTACACGATCGAGGAAGCTTATGAGGTTGCCGATGCAATCGATCGCAACGACCTGCACGACCTCATGGATGAGCTTGGAGATCTTCTTCTTCAGGTCGTCTTTCACTCCCGCATTGCCGAAGAAATGGAGGTCTTTCGCTTCGAGGATGTCGTTGATGCCATCTGCACGAAGATGATCCGGCGCCATCCACATGTTTTTGGCGATGAATCCGCCCGGCAGGCAGGAATGGCCAAAGGCATGTGGGAGAAAATCAAGGCGGTGGAAAAGGCCGAAAAACGGGCGGCGAGACTGGCGGATGGCCGACAGCCGGAAGATCACGGGTCGGGATATCTGGACGGCATAGCGATTGGCCTGCCCGCTCTGACTCGGGCATTGAAAATTCAGCAAAAAGCTGCCCGGGTCGGTTTCGATTGGAAAGAAGCCGCACCAATCCTCGGAAAAATCGAGGAAGAACTGGCCGAATTGAGTGAGGCGATCGAGGGGCGAAACAAGACGGAAATTGCAGAGGAATTCGGCGACCTTCTGTTCTCGGTCGTCAATTACGGGCGTCATCTCGGTGTAGACCCGGAAGCAGCGTTGCGGCAGACCAATGAAAAATTCCGTAACCGCTTTCATCACGTGGAATCAAGTCTGTCCGATACCGCCTCTTCGCTTGAAGAAGCGACACTGGAAGATATGGAGCAACTCTGGGAGGACGCTAAAGCTCGATGAGAGTTTTAGCCGGAATCTCCTTGCGGCCGGCTGCGGTGACCCGAATGAGCATTTCAACGCCGCCATCATCAAGGTCAGTTCTGTCCAGTACATCACCGTTGGAGTAGAACCAATCGAGGAGCCGCAGTTCGTCGGCGCCCAAATGAACCCGGACGGTTTCAAGCCGGCCGGCTATCAGCGTCTCCATTCGTTGCAACAGCTGGTCAATTCCCGCGCCCGACATCGCCGAAATGATCAGGGCGCCCTCTCCCAGCCTGGCATGGCTACTGGAATTTGATGACAGCAGATCACTTTCGGTATTCGTCAACAGATCCGATTTGTTCCAGACCTCGATCACCCTTTCCGTGTCCGCAGTTTCAATACCCAACTCGTGCAGGATGCGGTCAACATCCTGCGCCTGGGCGGAAGTATCGGGGTCGGAAACATCGCGCAGATGAAGGATCAGATCTGCCTCGACTACCTCCTCCAGCGTGGCCCTGAAGGCCGCCACAAGATGGGTCGGCAGATCGGAAATGAATCCGACCGTATCGGACAATATGATCTCGGTGCCGTGCGGCAAAGTTACCCGGCGGAGCGTCGGGTCCAGCGTGGCAAACAGCATGTCCTCCGCGACAACCCCGGCTCCGGTTAAGCGGTTGAAAAGAGTGGATTTTCCAGCATTGGTATAGCCGACGATTGCGACCACCGGGTAGGGAACCTTGCTGCGTTTCGCACGGTGCAGTTTTCGGGTCCGGCGGACGGATTCAAGTTCATGTTTCAGCTTCTGGATTTTGACCCGCAGCATGCGCCGGTCGGCTTCGATCTGTGTCTCACCCGGACCGCCAAGGAATCCGGCACCGCCGCGTTGCCGCTCAAGGTGAGTCCAGCTGCGCACAAGCCTGCCTCGCTGGTAATTCAGGTGGGCGAGTTCAACCTGAAGAACACCTTCCTTCGTGTGAGCCCGTCGGCCAAAAATCTCGAGGATCAGCCCGGTACGGTCCAGAACCTTGGCATAGAATGCCTTTTCGAGATTTCGTTGTTGTACCGGTGACAGAGGGTGATCGACAACAACAAGACCGACTTCCATCCGTTCGACGCTGGCGGCAAGCTCCTCCACAACGCCTTTACCAAAAAGTGTCGCCGGTCTGGGTTTCGCAACGGCCACGATGCGGCTGTGAACAATATCCAGGTCAATTGCCTCGGCCAGTCCCTCCGCTTCGGCGAGTCTGGCTTCAGGTGATCTGCCCACTCCTGGGCGAGCCGCGGCGTCGTTCGCGGTGGTTTCGAATGACTTCAAAACCGGTACCACGACGATTACGTGCAGATTGCCGCCGTTTTCGCCATCCTGATGACTATCGGGTTTCTTGGTCCGAGCCTGGCCGCCGCTCTTGCCTGATCCGATCAATCAGTCTTCCTGACCGCCCTCTTCCGGATCGAACATTTGAACCGGCTGGCTTGGCATGATGGTCGAGATTGCGTGTTTGTAGACGAGTTGCGAATGCCCGTCCCGGCGCAAAAGGACGCAAAAATTGTCAAAAGACGTCACGACTCCGGTCAGTTTTACCCCGTTTACCAGAAAAATCGTGAGAGGATTCTTGCTCTTGCGGACCGTGTTCAGAAAAAGGTCCTGCAGATTTTGTGTTCTTTCCGCCATCTTGTTCTTTCATTTGCCTGACAATTATCACGACCTAGTAGCGCCAAATAAATCCGGTCATGTCAACATGCCAATTGCCGCGGTCGACAATGTGGCCGGCTCTCGCCGACCATCAGATGTGGCTACCAAGCTTTGGCGGTATCAGGGTTGGGTTTTTTCCGCAACGTCAAAAAAAGCGTCGCGCAAAGAACATGACACGGATCCCGGGTGTCCGTTGGCCACCGCCACCGAATTGATCGCAACGACAGGCATCACGACCGCCGATGCCGACGTCACGAATGCCTCGCGCGCGTTAGTGGCCTCCTCGACTGTAAAAGGCCGCTCCTCGAAAGTCATCCCGAGTTTGGCAACGACATCGAGAACAGTTGTCCTGGTGACACCACGTAAAATGCCGGATTCTGCCGGCCTGGTAACCAGTTGCCCCTGAGGGGTCACAATCCACGCATTGCTGGCCGATCCTTCTTTCACGGTCCCGTCCGGATCGACAAACCAGGCATCATCGGCACCTTCCTCGATCGCTTTTTGCCGGGCCAGAACATTGGGAAGCAATCCGATCGTCTTGATGTCTACCCGCTCCCATCTGTTGTCCGGCACGGTTATGACCTTTATCCCCCTGCCGGCCTTGAGCGACAACACTTCTGGGTCAATCCGCTTGGCGGTTACCACCATGGCCGGTCGTACATTTGCTTTTGGAAAAGGGTGATCACGGCGTGCAACACCCCTTGTGATCTGGAGATAGACCAATCCGTTCAAGACACGGTTGCGTCGAACCACCTCCTTCAAGATCAATTCCAGCGCGCTGCGGTGCATCGGTCGAATAATTCCAAGTTCGCTCAACGAACGTTCGAGACGGTCGAGGTGACGGGTCACGTCGATAATGAAGCCCCGCGCGATTTCACACACTTCGTAAACGCCATCGGCAAATTGATAACCGCGGTCTTCGACATGAACCACAGCATTGCTGTGCTCCAGGTAGCGACCATTGACATAGGCTATTCGGGACATTGCCCTCTCCACACTGTGTGAACCGGCATCTGCGATTCTATCGATTGATCCAGTAGTTGATATTGAGGGCGGCAAATACCACCAAAACTTCCAGGCGCCCAAGCAGCATTACGATTATTGCCGCCCACATGGACAGGGGTTCCAGATCGGCGAATACCGGCCAAGCCGAACTGTCCGCACCAGGTGGGACCAAAGCCGGATAAATTGCGCCGGCGTTGGCAAACAGGGATATCGTCATGGTCAGCCCGGCTTCAAACCCGGATTGCAAACTGATCAGAAACGCCACGATGGCAATCACAAAAACGGCCGAAATGAAAACGCTCCAGACAGCCGAAAACGCGCTCGCATTGTCTGTTCCGGCGGAATGTTCGGTGGCATCGATGCTGCTTGGAAAAATCAGCAGGGACAGTTCACGCCGCGCCTGAAGCACCATTCCGCCGATCCGATACAGTTTGATTCCACTGGAGGTCGAAAAGACACTTGCCCCGGCAAGCACCAAAAACAGTACGAGAAGCTCCGGAAGAACGGAAATCACGCCCGGTCGCGGCTCGATGCCCGAGGTTGAGACGATAGACGCGGCTATGAAAAATCCCTCGCTCAATGCCCGGAGCGGGTCCCCCTCAGCAACCGACCCGCCATCCGCCACAAGCCGAGTTGCATATACGATGGACAGAAATGCGATCAGGCCCAGAATCCATTGAGCTTCCCTGGTCTGTCGCACAGCCTGCCTGATGTCGTTGAGCAAGACGCGCTGCCATAACAGGCTCGTGGCGCTGATCGCCAGGACGAGCGCGAACAGGAATCGTGCCAGTTCGCCGACCGTGTCGTGCAGGGCTCCGTCTACGGGAAGGAAGCCACCGGTCGCAATGGCGGTCATCGCAAACATCATTGCCCTGAATCCTTCGACGCCTGACATCATGAACAGGACGGCAACGACCAGGGTGGCCAAGGCGTATTGTAGGAAAAGCCGCAAGAACCGATCCAGTTCGACTGTCCTGTTGAGTTCGTGTTCCCCGCGGAAAAACCGGCCACCGGACTTCGGCAATCCGCCTATTCCGGTAGGTGCCAGGATGTGCAGGACACAGGCCAGCATCAGGTAGCCGCCAAGCCACTCGAGCTCGGTGCGCCACACCATCAGGGGAAGCGGTATCCGCTTTTCGAGATGAAGCGTCGAAGCGCCTGTCGTGGTCAGCCCGGATACGGCCTCGAACAGGGCCGGTAGCGGACCCGTGGTGGCAGTGACAACAAATGGCATCGCTGCAACCAATGGACAGATTGCCCAGATGATAACGACCGCCAGCAGGCTCTGAGCCCGATTGAGCGCGCGAATCCGACCGGAAATGGCCGTGACAACCAGCAATGAAAAGAACGTCCCGAGGAGCGCGAGAACAGCAAGGTTCTGCATCACCTGCCCGTCGCCGGTGGCAAAGGCGACCATCACGGGCAGAAACAATCCGGCAAACAGCATGAATACGGCGCTGGTCACCAGATAGAAGATGCCGCTCATCATTGTCCCCCGGAACGCCTGAAGCAGGCGGCAGAAATATCAGAAAAATTCCAGGCTGACCCGGAACATCTGCTCGACTTGTTTTACCGCCTCAGCCATGGCGATCACAACGACGCGATCCTTTGGTTTGATGCGGGTTTCACCTTCCGGTTTGATCACCTCACCGTCACGATAGATCGCGCCGATACGCACGCTGTCGGGAAGATTGAGTTCCCGCAACGCAGGACCAACCAGCGGCGATGTTTCAAGCGCCTCGGCCTCGATGATTTCTGCAGTCCCGCGCTGGACACTGTGTACGGCCCGGATCCGGCCGCGACGGACATGCTGCAATATCCTGGAAATGGTAACGGAGCGCGGATTGACGTGGGCGTCGATGCCGAGGGATTTGGTAAAGTCCTGGTAGGACGGATCATTGATCAGAACCAGATTGGACTTGCATCCCAGCTTCTTTGCCATGACGCTGGAAAGGATGTTGACCTGATCGCTGTTGGTCAATGCAACCATCAGGTCGGAGTCCTGTATGTCGGCCTCGATCAGGAGTTTCTGGTCCAGTGCGCTACCGTGCAACACAACCGTTCTGCGCAACTGATCGGCAATGCTGACCGCCCGATCGCGATTGCCCTCCACTATTTTTACCTTTGTCCGCGACTGGCGCTTTTCGATAGCGCGGGCGACATACAACCCGATATTACCACCGCCGGCGATGACGATTCGCGTTGCCTCCGGCTCCTCGTGCCCGAACAGGCCGAGCGTGCGTCGCACCTGCTGGCGGGTCGTCACAACATAGGCGAGGTCGCCGGCTACCAGCTGATCTGTGGAATGCGGAATGAAGAGCTGACCGTTGCGTGAAACCCCGACCACTGTTGCCGGAAGGTCCGGAAACAGATCGCTGAGCTGCGAAAGCGGCGTGTTGATGACCGGGCACTCTTCCAGGCACTCGATCGCAACCATGGCAATCTTGTCATCGGCAAATCGCACCACATCCGTGGCGCCGGGCAAGGCAATCCGGCGCAGTACCATTTCCCCGACTTCGAGTTCCGGTGAAATGATGACGTCGATCGGCATGTGATCGCGCGAGAACAGGTCTTGATAATGCGATTGCAGGTAGCCCTGCGCCCGAATCCGCGCGACCTTTGTCGGCACATTGAACAGCGAATGCGCGACCTGGCAGGCAACCATGTTGACTTCATCGTGGAGCGTCACCGCGATGATCATATCGGCCTGCATCGCGCCAGCGGCTTCCAGCACATCGGGATGGGATCCGTGCCCGACAAACCCGCGCACATCGAGTGTGTCGCGAATGCTGCGTATCAATTCCGGCGAGGTGTCGATCACCGTCACGTCGTTCTGTTCCGCCGCCAGCCGTTCAGCTATTCCGTAACCAACCTGACCGGCTCCGCTGATGATGACGCGCATTTCAGACCCCGAGCGATTTCAGCTTGCGGTGAAGTGCAGAGCGCTCCATCCCGATGAATTCCGCTGTCCGGGAGATATTACCGCCAAACCGGTTGATCTGGGCGATCAAATATTCCCGCTCGAACAATTCCCGGGCCTCGCGCAACGGCAGCGCCATCATGTGCTGGTCAGACTGGTTGGGCGCTCGCGGCATCACCTCTCCGATCTCCGCCGGCAACATTTCGGCGGTGATCTGTTCATCGGATTCTTCACCCCGGGCAAGAATCATCAGGCGCTCTACATTGTTGCGCAGCTGACGCACATTTCCGGGCCAGTTGTGGGCCTGCAGAACCGCCATGGCGTCGTCGCCGATCCTACGTGGTTTAATGCCTGCCTGACGGGCGATCTGGGACATGAAGTGGTCAACGAGGTAGGGGATATCCTCGCGCCGCTCGGCCAGACCGGGAACCGTAACCGGCACAACCGCAAGCCGATGGTACAGATCCTCCCGGAAAAGACCGTCAGCGATCAATGCCTCCAGATTCTGGGATGTGGAGGAGAAAATGCGCACATCAACTTTGACGCGTCTGGTCCCCCCTACCCGCTCGAATCGCTGATCGACCAGAACACGAAGAATCTTGTTCTGCGTTTCACGCGGCATATTGGCGACTTCTTCCAGAAAGAGAATGCCACCATGTGCTTCCTCCAGCGCTCCGACCTTGCGCTCCGCCCCGTTTGATTCGGTTCCAAACAGCTCGATCTCCATTCGTTCGGGAGTAATCGTTGCCGCATTGACCGATACGAACGGGCCTTTGGATCTGGCAGACATGGCATGGATCGCCCGCGCGACGGTTTCCTTTCCGGCTCCGGAATTGCCGATAATCATGACCCTGCTGTTGGTCGGCGCCACCCGTTCCATGGTCTGGCGCAGCAGATTGACTGCCGCTGACGCGCCAATGAGTTCGAAGGTTTCGGCGCCGCGCTTTTTCAGGTCGGATACTTCACGGCGCAGGTTCGATGTTTCAAGTGCGCGTTCGCAAATCAGAAGGAGGCGATCGGTCTTGAACGGCTTTTCGATAAAATCATAAGCACCGCGCCGAATGGCCGAGACAGCGGTTTCGATATTTCCATGACCGGAGATCATCACCACAGGGAGATTTGGATGAAGCCGTTTGATTTCGTCCAGCAGTTCAAGGCCGTCCAGTTTCGAGCCCTGCAGCCAGATATCGAGAAAAATCAATCGTGGAACCCGGTCATTGATCGCCGCCAGAGCACTGTCGCTGTCGAAGGCCGTGCGCGTCTCGTTGCCCTCGTCGCTCAGAATTCCGGCAACCAGTTCCCGTATGTCTTCCTCGTCATCAACGATCAGAATGTCAGACGCCATTTTCGACCTTTTCCGTACTCTTGTCTTTTCTGTCGGGCGCTTGCCCGGGGGATTCGATTGCAAAGGACATTCGGATCAACGCACCTGTTCCGCCGTGGAAATCCTCGGGCGCATCGTGCAGTTCGAGGCGCCCGCCATGGTCTTCTATAATTTTCCGGACAATCGCAAGACCAAGTCCGGTGCCCTTGTCGCGGGTCGTCATGTAAGGTTCCAGCAGGCGCTGACGGTCCTTGCGCGGCAAGCCTTTGCCGTTGTCAGTGACATCGACGACAATTCGATTGCCGGATCTGGATGCACTGACACGAATGACACCTTCCGCCTGCCCTTCCTTCATCGCCGCTTCCACAGATTCGGCGGCATTTTTGATGATGTTGCCAAACGCCTGACTGATCAGGCGGGAATCAAACCGCCCCATCAGCGGTTCATCACCAAATTCGCGTATGAATGTGATCTCACTGCGACTGACTTCGACAAGAAATGATGCTTCTTTGAGCGCGCCCCTGAGATCGGTCACTTCCATCGTCGGTTTGGGCATGCGTGCAAAGGCCGAAAACTCGTCGACCATCCGACCAATGTCTCCGACCTGGCGGATGATCGTATCGGTGCACTGGTCAAAGACCTCGCGATCCTCGGTTATGACCTTTCCATAACGGCGGCGAATACGTTCCGCCGAAAGCTGTATCGGAGTGAGCGGGTTCTTGATCTCATGGGCGATGCGGCGAGCGACATCCGCCCAGGCGGTGGACCGCTGAGCAAGAACGAGATCAGTAATGTCATCAACCGTAACGACATAGGAATGTTCGGCATCGGAACCCTCCTCGACGGTTATCTGGACATTGAAAGTGCGTTCGGATCCACTCCGATAGAAAGTCACTTGCTCGTGGTAAATCAGGCGGCCGGAAGACTGCGCATTTTCAAATACACGCCCGATGGGCGCCAGCACCTCCGACAGCGGCATGCCGATATGCTTTTGCGCATCAACGCCCAGCATTGACTTGGCGGAGCGATTGGCAATCGTAATGCGCCCATCCTGCTCGACACCGATCACGCCGGCGGATACTCCGGACAGCACTGCTTCGGAGAACCTGCGCCGTTCGTCGACCTGGTCCTTTGCCGTCAAAATCTCGTTGCGTTGGGACTTCAACTGGAAAATCATCTTGTTGAACGTGTCACCCAGCGAAGCGACATCACCGTCCGAGTTCCGCACGGGCACCGAAACATCGAGATTTCCGGTGGCAACGTCGCCGGCAGCACCGATCAACTGACGAATCGGCCGCACCAGACGGTCCGCAACGGCGATTCCCGTCCAGATGGCCGACAGCAGCACCGTCAGTGTCATGCCGAGATAAAGCAGTGCAAAGGCGATTTGCGTCGTGGTCCGGTTTGCCTCAAGGCCCTGATATTCCGCAGCGTTCTCGGCGATCAGATTGCGTGCCTTGATCACCTCGGAATCAACCACCCGAATTGTGTAGAGGTAGAGGCCGGACAGTTCCCGTGTCTTCACGATCGCCCCGACAAGGTTGCGAAATCGTGGCGGGATCAGCACCGGTTGGCCATCGGCTGCGGTTTGAAGCGCCTCAATCGGCGGTTCCGGCAAGGGAATATTGGAGCGCGCCTCAGCCTTCATGACAACGGTGCCGTCCGCTTTCAGCAGGGCAGCACCGGCAAGTGCCCTCCCAACCGCCTGCTGGTCCAGCAGGCTCTGGAAACCGAAACGGTCGAGATTGAACAGCGAGCGCTGCTGATCGAGATCGAATGCCATTGACAGCGTCGTGCCCTGAAGATTGCGGGCATTTTCCTCGACATAGGCCTCGGCCACGCTGATCGAGGAACTGACGATGGTTTTGGTGCGTATCTCGAACCAGCGATCTAACCCGATATCGAGGGTGATTGACGCAACAATGGCGACCGCAAAGGCAGGGACAGCCGCAACAAGAGAAAACAACGCAACAATGCGCACATGCAGCCGTGAGGCCGCCTTGCCCCTTTTGCGGGCAGCGACAATCCGGTAGATCTCGCGGGAAATAAGCAGAAACAACAAAATGATCAGCGCGGCATTGACCGCCACGAGAACCAGGGTTGTCTGCTCATTCGGTGTAATCGGCGTCAGGCCGGTGAGGATGACGAACGAAACGGCTGCTGTCACCAGCGCGGCGATCACCGAAATGACACCCGGCAACGCCATGAGCCGGCGTCCTTCCATAGGCGCCGGCGCGGCCGAAAAGCGCCCTGTCAGAGCAACATTATCGTTTGTCATTGAGTCCTGTCGTGCCATGAGCAACCGTTGCAACTATGCAACGGAATGTGGCGGTTTTGCAACAAAGTCGCCCGCGATTGCAAAGATTAGTCGAAGGCGTTCTGCCTGCGGCTTGTCCGGTACACGTTGACACCAAGTTCGCGGATTTTCTTGCGTAATGTGTTGCGGTTGAGCCCAAGCAGTTCGGCTGCCTTGATCTGATTGCCGTGAGTGGCCGTCAGGCACGTCAAAAGCAGGGGATATTCGACTTCCGACAAGATTCGCTGATACAGACCAGCGGGTGGAAGATCTTCGCCAAACGACCGAAAATATTGCTGCAGATGGGATTCGACCATCTGTCCGATGGACATGTTTTCGGAAAACAGCGCTTCGGAGGAGTCTTCAACCGTCTCCCCACCGGCGGACAATTCCGAAGCAATGACCTCGGCCGAGATTTCGTCCTGCGGATAAAGTGCAGCAAGACGTCGGGTGAGGTTTTCCAATTCGCGGACATTTCCGGGCCAGCGGTAGCGTTTCAACAGGTCGATACCCTCACTGTTGATCCGTTTGGTCTGCAGGCCGGTGCCCTCGCCGCTGCGAAAGAAATGGCGCACGAGATCGGGAACATCTTCCGCGCGTTCCCGCAGGGGCGGAAGGCGTAGCGGCACGACATTCAGGCGAAAGAACAGATCCTCCCGAAACAGCCCCTGGTGGATCAGTGTCCGCAGATCCTTATTTGTTGCCGCAACAATGCGAACGTCGGTCTTGATCGCCGTGCGCCCACCAACCGTCGTGTACTCGCCTTGCTGCAACACGCGCAGCAGCCGTGTCTGCGCCTCCATGGGCATATCGCCGATCTCATCCAGGAACAGCGTGCCGCCCTCGGCCTGCTCAAATCGACCAATCGATCGGTTTTGCGCGCCGGTAAAGGCTCCCTTTTCATGACCAAAAAGTTCCGATTCAATCAGCTCACGCGGTATCGCGGCCATATTTATGGCCACAAACGGACCCTTGCTGCGCTTGCCGTATTCATGCAACGCGCGGGCAACAAGTTCCTTTCCGGTGCCCGATTCGCCCGAAATCATGATGGTCAGGTCGGTTTGCATCATCCGCGCCAGAAGACGATAGATCTCCTGCATGGCGGCCGATCGGCCAACCAGTGGCATTTGTTCGCCCGGTTCCCCGCTTCCGCCGACCGTTCCGCTGCGCCTCACTTCGGACAGCGCGCGCCTTACGATGCCGACGAGCTCAGTCAGATCAAATGGTTTTGGCAGATATTCGTAGGCTCCTTTTTCGGATGCGCGAATTGCCGTCATGAAGGTGTTCTGCGCGCTCATCACGACGACCGGCAGGTCCGGCCGGGCCTTTTTGATCCGAGGTAGGAAATCGAAAGCATTCTCATCGGGCATCACCACGTCGGTGATCACCAGATCCCCCTCGCCCGACTGCACCCAACGCAATAGCGTAGCAGCGTTGGAGGTAACCCGGACCTCATGTCCGGCGCGCGACAGGGCCTGGTTCAATACGGTGCGGATTGCCGCGTCGTCGTCTGCTATGAGTATGGTTCTTTTACTCAATTTCCGTCTTCCTCATGAATCCGCGTTTGCTCTGCTGCGTCCGACGTGTTCGACGCTGGCATCAGGATTCGAAATGTCGTCCCGTCGGTCGATGAATCGCATTCAATGATGCCGCCATGATCGCCGACGACCTTGGCTACCAGCGCGAGCCCCAGTCCAGTGCCGTTGGTCTTGGTGGTGATGAAGGGATCAAACAGATGCTGCAGAATATCATCGGGAACGCCGGGGCCGTTGTCGTGCACGCGGAACTCCAGCGGCAGCGACACGCGATCCTGCGTTCCCGGTACTTTCAGTCTGATTCCGGGCCGGAAGGCCGTCGACAACGTGATGACACCATCCGACCGATGTTCGATTGCTTCCGCGGCGTTTTTAACCAGGTTGAGGAATACCTGAACAAGCTGATCACGGTTTCCGTGCACCATTGGAAGCGACGGATCATACTCCTCGCGAAAGGCTATTCCGCTGGCAAATCCGTTTACAGCAATCGCTTTGACCCGGTCCAGCACCACGTGAATATTCACCGGTTGCCGGTCAATCGGCCGATCGTCCGAAAACACCTCCATACGATCGACAAGAGACACGATGCGGTCGGTTTCCTCGGTGATCAGCCGCGTCAGCGACCGGTCCTCATCCGATAATCCGGTCTCAAGCAGTTGCGCAGCACCGCGAATGCCCGACAGCGGGTTCTTGATCTCATGCGCCAGCATTGCCGCCAATCCGGTCACCGATCGCGCCGCTCCCCTGTGGGTCATCTGGCGGTCGATTTTGTCGGCCATCGAGCGCTCCTGAAACATCACGACGACCGAGCCGCGCATTTCGCTGACCGGGGCAACGTAGATATCAACGATCGTCTCGGTTCCCAGTCTGGGGGATGAGATATTGACCCGGTACTCACTCACGGCGGCGCGGCGCTCGCGAACCTGGTCAACCAGGGTCAGCAAGGGACTTCCAAAGGGAACAAAATAGCTGAGGGTGTTGCGTGAAAGAATCGCCGAACTCGATCCGAAAAAGGATTCGGCGTCGACATTTGCGAAGGTGATGTTTCCTTCGGGTCCAACCATGATCACCGGATGGCGGATTGTATTGAGCACCGTCTGGGCAAGAGAAGGTATTTCGTTCACGCCATCACTCCGCGATCACGCAACATCAAGCATTTCAGCGCCGTCGGTTTCGCAAAACAGCCGTTTGAGCTGACCGATGACTTGCGCTGGCTCCTTCTCGGTCATGACCTGGCGACGTTGCACGCCGGTGATGTCAGGGGCAAAACGGTCCATGTACCAGCCGAGGTGCTTTCTGGCCTGTCTTGTCCCGATATCCATGCCGTAGAATGCCAGCATGTCTTCGTAGTGGCTGATGACGTAGTCGCAGATCTGCGCGCCCGTTTCCGGAACTTCTTTTTGCGGCTTGCCGGACGCGGCGGCGGCTATTTCGCCCGCCAGCCAAGGCCGCCCGCAATGTTGCCGGCCAATCATCACAGCATCGGCCCCGGAGAGCTTCAGAATCGTCTGTGCATCGTCCAGCGATCCGACATCACCGTTTGCCACGACCGGTATGCTGACCGCGTTTTTGACCCGCCGTATCGCAGCCCAATCGGCCTGTCCCGTGTAAAACTGGCACCGTGTCCTCCCGTGAACTGTCACCATCGATGCACCCGACGCTTCCGCACGTCTTGCCAGTTCAGAAGCATTGATCGAGCTGTCGTCCCAGCCAAGGCGCATCTTCACGGTTACCGGCACCGTCGAAGCAGCGATGGTCGCATCGATCAGCGAAACCGCGTGATCGAGATCGCGCATCAGCGCTGATCCCGAATAACCCCCGGTCACTTTCTTGGCCGGGCAACCCATGTTGATGTCGATGATGTCGGCGCCTTCGCCGCAGGCAATCTGCGTGGCCTCAGCCATCCAGTCCGTGGCCCGGCCGGCCAGTTGCACGACATGGACGGCAATCCGGCCACGCTGAAGCCGCATCCTCGATTCCACACGATCGGTGACAAGTTCGCGACTTGCGATCATTTCCGAAACGACCATACCGGCGCCATGCGAGTCCGAACGCTGGCGCATAGGCAGATCGCTGATACCTGACATCGGAGCCAGAAATACGCGATTGTCGAGGCGGACCTTGCCCAGATCAAGCGGTTCGGTGAGGTTATGCGATGGGCTCATGCACAATGTCCGGGCACTGTTGTGATATGCCTGTTTTTTAGACAATACTGACCAACGACGCAATGGGGAAGTTTTAGAAATTCTGCGAACCCGGGTTTGCTCTGGTGTTGAAGCCTGCGGCACGATATGGGGCTGACATGATAGATAACGAGGCCAATTCGGCAGACGGTCACAATGGAATTGCCGTACTGATCCTTGCTGCCGGACGCGGGGAGCGCGCCGGCCAATCCTCAGAGGGTCCAAAGCAATATCGCCATCTTGCCGGTAAGGCGATCATTGCCTGGACGTTGCAGGTTTTTTGCAACCACCCGCTGATTGACAAGGTTGCTGTCAGCCTTCATCCGGACGATGAATTGCTTTTTGAAAACGCCATTGCCTGTGGGTTCGACGAGCTTGCGGGGATGGAAATCATTCGTTCACATGGTGGATCAACCCGACAGATATCAACACGGTTGGGACTGGAATCGCTTGAAAAGCATCACCCGGAATTTGTGATGATTCACGATGGCGTGCGTCCGTTTGTAGATCATGAGATGATTGACCGGATCGCTGCTTCGCTGACCCCGACTCAGGGCGTCGTTCCCGCTCTCCCGGTTTCTGATACGATTAAACGCAGTGATATCAATGGGTTTGTCGTAAAAACTGTACCAAGAAACGAACTTCATGCAGCACAAACACCGCAGGCTTTTCCCTTCAAGACCATTTTGAAAGCGCACCGGAATGCACAGGTTGCCGGTCTTGAAGACTTTACCGATGACTCGGCCATCGCCGAATGGTCCGGCACGGCTGTAAAAATCGTGAGCGGATCCGTCGACAATCTGAAATTGACCTATGCTGGGGACATTGATTTGGCACATCAACGCATAGCCGCAAGTGACAATAGTCTGCCTGATGTCAGAACCGGAAACGGCTATGATGTCCATGCCTTCAAAGCCGGAGATAGCGTCACGCTTTGCGGCGTGAAGATTCCACATGACCGGTCGCTGAGCGGTCATTCCGATGCCGATGTTGCGCTGCATGCGCTCACGGACGCGCTTCTGGCAACCTGCAGCGCCGGTGACATCGGCACGCATTTTCCCCCGAGCGACGCGGAATGGAAAAACGCCGACTCGCGGATTTTTCTGGAACACGCATCCGGGATCGTCTCAAAAAACGGTGGCCGAATTGGTAATGTGGATATCACCCTGATCTGCGAGGCCCCTAAAATCGGACCTCATCGCGATCCGATGGTCGAAGCATTGGCTGATATGCTCAAGCTTGATCCGCACAGGATATCGGTCAAGGCGACCACCAACGAAAAGCTTGGTTTTATCGGTCGAAACGAGGGAATTGCAGCGATCGCTACCACAACGGTTGTCTTTCCGGGGTCCCTGTGATGGCCTCGACAGAACTCTTCCAGCTTGCTGAAACCGTGCTCAAGAGTGCCGAAGCTAAAGGCATCATGATCGCTACAGCCGAATCGTGCACCGGTGGTCTGATTGCCGGTGCATTGACCGAAGTTCCCGGCTCATCAACGGTATTCGAGCGCGGATTTGTCACCTATTCGAATGAAGCCAAGACTGAGCTTGTCGGCGTGCCTGCTGACCTCATTGCCCGGCACGGAGCGGTTTCCGGCGAAGTGGCCAGAGCCATGGCTCATGGCGCGATCACGCATTCCCGGGCACAACTGGCAGTCGCCGTGACCGGTGTCGCCGGCCCCGGCGGCGGGTCAGCGCAAAAACCAGTCGGCCTTGTTTGGTTCGGACTTGCCATGCAGGGCCGCGAGCCCGTTTCCTCGAAGCAGGTCTTTGCCGATGAGGGACGTTCCCATATCCGCAATGAGGCGGTGGCAGAGGCGCTCAGCTTGTTGCAGGACGCAGTTTCTGCGAGCTAGCCGGTCGGTTTTTCGCCGTAAATTCTGTCCGCACGGCGTTCAAACGCTTCTGCAAACATGCGGAAAGCCCGGTCAAACATCGATCCCATCAAGAGTCCAAGCGCGATGCTGCGGAATTCGTAGTCGATAAAAAAACGCACCTGACATCCGTCGGCATCGTCGGGCTCAAAGTTCCAGCGGTTGTGCAGATATCGAAACGGACCGTCGATGTATTTGACATCAATGGCATTGTCTTCCGGCGACAAGAGGACCTGAGATGTGAAGGTTTCTCTGATCACGTTGTAACCAACGGTCATATCCGCCACCAGCAAGCTCTTTTCGCCCCGTTCCCGTCGAGAGCGAATTACAAGCTTTTCGCAAAGTGGAAGGAATTCCGGGTATCGCTCAATATCCGCAACCAGTTGAAACATGTTTTCCGGAGAGTGCCGGACACGACGGACATTTTCAAACTTGGGCATGTGGTTGCGTCAGGCCGACTTTGTCAGTTGCTGTTCGCGCGCAGCGCGCAATTTGGCAAAATCCTCTCCGGCATGATGTGAGGACCGGGTAAGCGGACTCGATGAGACCAGCAGAAATCCTTTCGAATAGGCGATCGTCTCAAAGGATTTGAATTCCTCCGGCGTCACATATTTTATCACGCTGTGATGCTTGCGGGTCGGCTGAAGGTACTGGCCAATGGTCAGAAAATCGACATTCGCCGAGCGCAGGTCATCCATCAGCTGAAGCACTTCATTGCGCTCTTCACCAAGCCCCACCATTATGCCCGACTTGGTGAAAATCGACGGATCCAGTTCCTTCACCTGCTGCAGCAGACGAATGGAATGGAAGTAACGCGCACCGGGACGAACGGTCAGGTAGTTCGACGGCACGGTTTCCAGATTGTGGTTGAAGACATCCGGCCGGGCAGCAACGACCGTTTCCAATGCTCCCGGCTTGCGCAGGAAATCCGGTGTCAAAATCTCGATCGTCGTAGCTGGCGCCTCCTTGCGGATCGCCTCGATGACGCGTGAGAAATGATCAGCGCCGCCGTCGCCCAGATCGTCGCGGTCAACCGAGGTGACGACCACATGGGTCAACCCCATCTGACGGACCGCATTTGCAACGTTCTGTGGTTCCTGCCCATCCAATGCCGTTGGAATTCCGGTTGCAACATTGCAGAAGGCGCAGGCGCGGGTACATATTTCACCCATGATCATGAAGGTCGCGTGCTTCTTGTCCCAGCACTCGCCGATATTGGGGCATCCGGCCTCTTCACACACCGTGACGAGATTGTTCGATTTCACAATCTCACGGGTTTCGAAGTACCCGGTTGAATTCGGTGCCCTGACGCGAATCCAATCGGGTTTGCGCAATAATTCAGTATCCGGTCGATGGGCTTTTTCAGGATGACGCGGCCGCGGTCTGGAGGTTGTGGTGTCGACGACAGTAACCATTGGGTTGTTCGTTTCCCTGTTATTTCCGGCCGCGAACGAGGCGCAGCACATAAATCAGGACAATGGCCCCGACAACTGCCGTGATCAGTGAACCAATCATTCCGCTAGGGCTGATATTGAGCGCGCTGAACAGCCACCCGCCGACAAATGCGCCGACAATGCCAACAATGATATTGCTCAGTAGACCCTGGCTGCCGCCCTTCATTACGTTGTTGGCGATCCAGCCTGCCAAACCGCCGATGATGATCCAAAAAAAGATGTTCACTTTCGATCTCCGAGTGTTTTCACCGCTAAATTGGGATGCCCAGACCCGTGATGCAATGCTTCTCGATCAAGCATTTAATACACGTCCGTAAGCGTCAAGAACGCTTTCCTTCATCATTTCCGACAAGGTTGGATGCGGGAACACGGTATGCATCAACTCTTCTTCCGTAGTTTCCAGGTTCATGGCGACAACAAAACCCTGAATGAGTTCGGTCACTTCGGTCCCAACCATATGGGCACCCAGCAATTCACCGGTTTTCTTGTCGAAAATGGTCTTGATCAGGCCGTTGTCCTCGCCAAGCGCGATCGCCTTGCCGTTTGCCGAAAACTGAAACCGGCCGACCCTGATATCGTGACCGGCGCTTTTCGCGGCTTTTTCGGTAAGTCCGACGCTGGCGACCTGCGGATGGCAATAGGTACATCCGGGAATTTTGCCCTTGTCTATCGCATGCACGCCCGGCACACCCGCGATTTTCTCAATGCAGATGACACCTTCATGTTCCGCTTTATGGGCCAACATCGGGGGCCCGGCCACATCGCCGATTGCATAGAGGCCGGCGATATTGGTTGCGCCAAAACCGTCGACAACGACACAGCCGCGGTCAGTTTTGATGCCAAGGGCTTCCAGCCCGAGGTTCTCGATATTGCCCTGGACCCCAACCGCTGAGATCAGCCGATCGGCGGAGATCTTTTCGACCTTACCGTCCTTCAGCTCAACATGCGCGGTAATGCCGTTGCCGGTTTTTTCGACCTTGGCAACCTTTGCCTCGGTGTGGATTTTCATGCCCTGTTTTTCAAACGCCTTGCGCGCCAGTTTGGAGATTTCGGCGTCTTCCACCGGCATGACATCAGGCAGGAGTTCCACAACGGTCACATCTGCTCCCATCGCCCGGTAGAAACTGGCAAATTCTATACCTATCGCTCCGGATCCCATGACAACAAGGGATTTGGGGATTTCAGCCGGGACCATCGCCTCGAAATATGTCCAGATCAGCTTGCCGTCGGGTTCGATGCCGGGCAGCGCGCGGGGTCTCGCACCCGTCGCAACAATGATGTGCTTCGCAGTGTAGGTGCCCTCACCCTTGGTGCCTTTCGGTACGGGTTGCTGCGGCTCCATCGGTTTTTTGGCTGTCTTGCCGACGGAGATTTCGCCGGGTTTGGTCAACTTCGCTTCACCCCAGATGACGTCAACCTTGTTCTTCTTCATCAGGAATCCGATGCCGGCATTGAGCCGGCCGGAAACACCGCGCGAACGTTTGACGACGGCTGTTGCGTCAGCAGAGATGGTGCCGTCGAGCTTCAACCCGTAATCCTTGGCATGCTCGGCAAAATGCAGGATTTCAGCCGAACGAAGCAATGCTTTGGTGGGGATACAGCCCCAGTTCAGGCAAATCCCGCCGAGATGCTCGCGCTCGACAATCGCGGTCTTGAAACCAAGCTGGGCCGCGCGGATCGCGGTGACATAACCACCAGGTCCCGATCCGATAATAATGACATCATAGGAATTCGACACGTTTGGTCTCCTTTGTCGCCGAAACCATGGTTCCGGAAGTATCGATCTGTTCTTCGAGCCCGGCGAACGCCGAATTGTTCGCTGTCACGTTCTCCAATGACGCTGCACCGGCGTTCGCCCGCTCACAGCCCGAATATCTGCCGCACGGTCGGTGCGAGCGCCACGCCGAGCAGCTTGGTATTTTCGGCATCGAGATGTATTCCGTCTACGGGCGTGGTTTTCACCACTGAGCCGGCATCAAAAAAGCCACATCCGATTTCATCGGCAAGTTCTTCGTAAAGCGGAGCAAGCATGCTCGACTGGGTAATCCCACCTTCAAAACTGGCGGCAAATTCCTGATCCTGTGTCTCGCAAACCGGCGGTGGTGCGACGATGAGTATATGCGGATCGGTCATTTCGAACGGCCATATGTGGGTCTGCACAAGGTCGACAAGGCGTCGCATGCCCTGCACGGCGGCAATTGCCGAACCGGCTATGAAGGGCTTCATGTCATTTGAACCCAGCATCAGGACAACCAGATCGACCGGGGCGTGAGTGTGCAGAACGGTCGGCAGAATGCGTGCACCATTGCGGTCACAATCGGCCAGATGATCGTCATAGGCCGTTGTCCTGCCGTTGAGCCCTTCCGCGATTACTTCAAAGCTGCCGCCAAGTGTGGTTTGAAGTGATGTCGGCCAACGGTCTTCGGATGCATGGCGACTTCCGCTGACGGCTTCGTAGCCCCAGGTCAGAGAGTCGCCATAACATAAAATGGTTTTCACACCTGCCTCCGGTTCCCTGTGCAAACGGCTTCGTGTCAGACCAACATGCCCATCGGATTCTCGATATATCCTTTGAAGGCCTGCAGGAGTTCAGCACCCAATGCACCATCAACGGCCCTGTGATCGGTCGACAATGTCACCGTCATAACGGTTGCACTGGCAACGGCACCGTCCTTGATGACCGGGCGTTGCTCACCGGCTCCGACCGCCAGGATGGTTGCGTGCGGCGGGTTGATCACGGCGCTGAATTCCGTGATGCCGAACATGCCCAGATTTGACACTGCGGTGGTTCCGCCCTGGTATTCCTGCGGCAGCAATTTGCGTTCACGTGCCCGCGAGGCCAGATCCTTCATTTCATTGGCAATCGTCGAGAGACCCTTTTCTTCCGCACGCCTGACGATCGGTGTGATCAACCCACCGGGAATTGAAACGGCCACACCGACATCTGAATGTTTGTGCTTGACCATATTGGATTCGGTCCAGGATGCATTGGCGTCCGGAACGTCGCGCAAGGCAAGCGCCATGGCCTTGATCACCATGTCGTTGACGGAAATCTTGTAGGCAGGTTTGTCGTCGCGTATCGGTGCGGCATCGTTTAACTGCTTGCGCAGAGCCAGCAGTGCATCGAGTTCGCAGTTCAAAGTGAGATAGAAATGCGGAACCGATTGCTTCGATTCGACCAGACGACGGGCAATTGTCTTGCGCATACCGTCATGCGGAACAAGCTCGTAACTGCCCTCTTCAAAGAGTCTGAGAACAGCATCGTCCGAAACGGGTTTTGGCGCTGCCGCAGCCGCCGATGCGGGAGCAATTGCTCCTGCTTTTGCTGTGCCGCTTGCCAGGGCTGATTCCACATCGCGCTTTACAATCCGCCCCTTCGGTCCTGTGCCTGAGACCGCGGTAATATCGAGCCTGCCGTCCGCTGCCATCCGCCGTGCCAATGGTGAGGCAAATATCCGGCCATCCTGCCCATTTGCCGCCGCAGGGGAAGATTGTACCGCAGCAACCGGTGCAGGCTGAACTTCGATTTCTTCCTTTTGCTCGGCCGGTGGCGCGACAGGAGTTGCCGCAGGCGCAGGACTGGTGGCGGCGCTCGCGGCTTCGGCCGCATTTTCGCCTTCTCCGGCAAGGACAGCAATGATTTCGTTGACCTTTACGCCTTCTGTCCCTTCGGCGATGAGAATCCTGGCAACCGTCCCCTCATCAACCGCCTCGACTTCCATGGTCGCCTTGTCGGTTTCGATTTCTGCAATGACGTCGCCGGAAGACACGGTGTCGCCTTCCTTCACCAACCATTTGGCAAGATTACCTTCTTCCATCGTTGGTGAGAGCGCGGGCATTGTGATGTTGATTGGCATTGTTTCGTTCCCTCAACCCGAATAGGTGACAGATTTCACCGCTTCCACGACATCGGCGACGTTTGGAAGAGCAAGCTTTTCCAGATTTGCCGCATAGGGCATCGGAACATCCTTGCCGCAGATGGTCAGAACGGGTGCATCCAGGTGATCGAATGCGTTCTGCATCACATATGAAGCGATGTGATCACCCACCGAGGATTGCGGGAAGCCCTCCTCAACGGTGACCAGCCGGTTGGTCTTGCGAACCGATTCCAGCACGGTTGCATAATCCATCGGACGGATGGTTCGCAGGTCGATGATCTCAACATCGATACCGATCCCGGCCAGTTCTTTCGCGGCAGCGGTCGCGTAGGTCATTCCGATACCAAAGGAGACGATAGTCGCATCGCTGCCCTTCTTGTGCACCCGTGCCTTGCCGATGGGAAGCACGAAGTCGTCCATCTTCGGAACGTCAAACGACTGGCCGTAGAGTATTTCATTCTCCAGAAAGATAACCGGATTGGGGTCGCGGATGGCCGCCTTCAGCAATCCTTTGGCATCGGCAGCCGAGTAAGGCATGACGACTTTCAGCCCCGGAACATTGCTGTACCAGGCGGCATAACAATGCGAATGCTGGGCGCCTACCCTGGCCGCGGCTCCATTCGGACCGCGAAAGACGATCGGAGCCCCCATCTGACCACCGGACATGTAAAGTGTTTTGGCGGCTGAATTGACGATCTGATCAATTGCCTGCATGGCAAAATTGAATGTC